>JBJLBW010000047.1:0-29073 GCA_045568015.1 Candidatus Poseidoniales archaeon
GACCTTCACGAGGAAGCTTTCAGCGAGCCCGTATTTTTGGATATGGGGGATCGTTCAAGACTGATTCCTGGCTTGGATGCCGACAATGGAACTGACAATCAAAGCGATCATGATTACGACGGTCTAACCGCTCTGATGGAATATTGTTGGCCATATGATTTGGAATCCTGTTTTACCAGCGATCGAACGGGATTGCCTGGGAAACCCGCCGAGATTTCCGAAATTGGTGTACGCTGGTATCTCGACCCACGTTCTGGAGATACCGATGGCGATGGATTGCCAGATGGCTATGAGGTGGCCATGTGTATGAAGAGTGTTGGGCAGAAGAATTCGGAATCAAAAATTTGGGAATGCCCAGCATTCGACCCTCTCAATAGTAGCGACGGCTTGCTGGATAGTGACTATTGTCGCGACCTCCAATTGGGTTGTGGGGATGGATTTGATGTGGATCGAGACGGCACCGTTGAGCCTCACGAATTCTATACAAATGCCGAAGAATACCTGTATGGGGCACCTGAAAATTGGGTTACCGAATTCGATGGTCTGCGTTGTTCTGGCGAAATCAGCTTTGAAAGGGGCAGTTTAGAAGTGACCTTGGCCAACCCCTGTCGAACGGATGAAACTCGCCCCACCAACGATGACGGATGGTTAGGGACTGACCCTCTTGACAATGATACTGACTATTATCGATGGGTAGGCAACCCTGGACAGGCCCTATACCAGACACAGAAGGGCGACGGTATTATCGACGGTTGGGAGATTTATTTCCAACTAGATCCATTGAACAGCAGTGATGCATTGATTGACAGCGATTTGGATGGCTGGGATTTCAATCGAGACGGCGCGATATCCCCTGACACTTCAGGCTCGACCCTTGACCTTGGAGAAGTATTCAGCAATCTAGAGGAATATACCGTTTACATTGATGATGGGAATGGGGTTACTGCTGGAGTAAAATCTGCTCCATTCGGCCCAGCCGGGCAAACCGTAACAACATTCGATCAAGGAACAACTCCCAGTTTGTTGCATCATAACGCACATTCGATTTTCTCAGATGATGTACATGATTTGGTTTACGTTGGTACCATGCGCGGGGTCACAATCCTTGAACCGTTGATGAATTCGTCTAGCCATTACAACCTACCCTCTGGAAACGAGTTGTTTGATTTGTATATGTGGCCAGAGGGTGGTGAAGACGGTGTTTTGCTATTATCTACATCAACGGGTTTGATGACACTGGCTCTCGGTGAGGATGGCAAATTTTCTTCAGTGGTCGATGAACTTCAAACCGGTCCAATCGAATTGATGACTCCAATTCAAACAGGTAGCGGCAGTCAAGCCCTTTTCCTTGGGTTCGGTGCCGATCAACAGGTATGGAGATTCACATTGGATGCCCAAGGCCTGATCAGTACCCCAACCGCAGTTTTGCAACTAACTGAAACCCTCCAACAGCAGGAGAACACAACGGTGGAAACCGCAGTGCATGTCGTCCTTCCAAGTGAAGGCCCCCGTCTATTTTTGGGGACAGACCGTGGTCTGGTGATGGCCAATAGTTCAGATTTCTCTGGCGGATTTGATTCAAGTTGGATTTTCGATACTTCAAATGCTGATCTGTATGTCCATCCAGCGGACACATTTGACGATGCTCTGGCGGCTCGTGTGCAAGCATTGTATGTCGATGGGCCAAGAGATGCAAATGGAGAAATCACCAGCCCCCAGACCCTTTGGGTCGGAACCCGGGGCGGTGTTCATCAGTTCGACTTGGTTGTAGGTCCATCAAATCCAATTGCTGCCTTTTCCTTTGAAAGAATGAGATATAGTGATACTGAGAATGAACTCACAGCCAATAATATCCATTCCATCTTGCCGCTTGGAGATGAAGTCATCATAGGTTCACAGTGGGGCACCTGGGCGCTTGATGCTGACCACACCCGTTCTTCTGGGGTTGAACCAGATCACACACGTATTCCAGGTATGGTTGTCGATTTGACAGTCATCGACCTCGATGGTCAAGCAATGCTATTCGCAGCATTGGATCCGGGAGATTATGCCAATATGGTCCTCATCGACCCCTTGTCAAATGATTCAGATTCAGATGGTATGCCCGATGGTTGGGAGTTCATCTTTGGTTTGGATCCAACCAATCCATACGATGGAGTTGAAGATCCGGATGCAGACGGTGTCAATTTTAATCCCGATGAAGATGATTATTTTGATCGAAGCTGGTCGAACCTTGATGAATTCCGATATGTGGCCACGACCGAGCAAGGCTGGAACAGCACCAATCCACAGTTGTCCGACACCGATGGAGATGGTTTGTTTGATGGTGAGGAGTATTGGGGCTTCTTCCTTGAGCGAACGAATTTCACATGTCACTACCTCAATGGTGGTTACATTTGTGATGAATCTGCAGGCGAAGCAGCCCGAACAACCTACATCACCGGTTGGTCGGATTCGGGTGCCGGTGGTGGAACTGATCGTGCCATTGACCCGACCAATATCGACACCGATCAGGACGGAATGCCCGATGGTTGGGAAATCCAATACCGCCGCTGGATTGGTCAAACCTTCCACGGTGGTAATGATTGGTCCCTAGACCCAACAGATCCCACGGATGCAAACGAAGATGCCGATGGAGATGGTTTGACCAATCTCTGTGAATATCAGTGGCAGCAAATCCGGTTGTTCGTCCTTGAACAGGGTCTGGAAACACACAATGAAACCGCAGAAGGAGCCGCCAATTGGGTCGATACAGACCCGAACCTGGTTGATTCTGATGGCGACGGGCTCCCCGATGGTTGGGAGGCTAGATACACATGCTCATGGTCTTCCGCACAGGAGGGTCTGAATCCTCTCAACGGTTCGGATGCTGGTAACAATCCGGATGGCGATGGATATGATGTCAATCACGACGGTATCCTTCAGCCAGATGAGATGTTCACCAACTGGATGGAGTATTACATCTCATCACTAATCATGTTGGGTGATGTTGATCAGGATGGCAATACTTTACCATTTACCACCTCGCTGTTTAACGATTCTTGGAATGGTTCTGCAACCGAGCCATTTGGGTTCTACGTGACACAGGAAGTCATTGATGATCAACCGCTCGCCCCAGTATTGGATCAGGGCACGAGTGACCCCCTAAATCGGGACACAGATCAAGATGGCATGCCCGATGGTTGGGAGGTATTCTTTTCACGCTGGGATGTATTCAATGACGGATGGACTCTGAATCCTGTGATGGAATTGGACTCGCTTGGGGATCCAGATGGTGATGGTATGACGAACTGGGAAGAATACAATTCAATCGATTCGAATTTCACCGAGACGGACCCTGAACAATCCAGCCCTCAGTACTACATTTTCGGTGTGGGTGATGTATCTGCAATCCAAGTTTGGAATGAAGCCGGTTCGATGATTCCATTTGGCGCTTTCATCAGCCCCGAACAAATTGCAATCAGCGGTTGGACTTGTGATCCTAACAATCCGGACACCGATGGTGACGGAATGTATGATGGGATTGAACTTCTTTTCACACAGTGGAACCAGACCGATTCGGTTTGGACCCTCAACCCACTGGTTGCCGGCGATGGTCATTATGATGCTGACCAAGATGCGCTAACGGATTTGCAAGAACTCAATCTGACCGAACAAAACCCAATCAATGGTGGACTTTCGCCACCCGATGCGCCACGCATGTGGGAGGAAGCCATTGCTCAGAATGAAAATGCGTTTTTACAGCGCATCAATTCGATGCTATTTGCAAAGGGAAATCGGGCCATGATCGCTTCTCAACAATATCTCGATTGGCGAACCAACCCAACGGTTCCCCCGCCCCCTCTTCTTTCGACTATCATTGGGATTACAGATCCAACAAACAATGATTCGGACAGCGATCAAATGATTGATGGATACGAGTATTGGTTCACTGAATGGGACTTGGATGGAAACCAATGGGAGATGAATCCTCTAACAGCTGCAGATGTTGATTTCGATTCCGATAATGATTCATGGGATTGTAATGGCGATGGGGAAATCGATGAAAATGAATCCTACGATAATTTGGCTGAATACCAAGCTCGAATTTATGGTCGATTCGATCAACGATTCACGGTACCTGTTGAATTTGGTTTGATGAGTTATGGTCGCGATGCGATGACAGCACACGAAGAAGAACTGGGTATGACAGAATCCGATGCCCGTGGCGTGCTATACGATTTGTTCGTGGCCAAGGATGTGATGAGCAGCGAGCGCATGATTCGAATCAACGAGGCTTATTCAGACAATTGGAATCTGAGTCTATTGGGGATTTCAGACCCCACACACCCAGATTCTGATGGGGATACGATGCCTGATGGTTGGGAATTCTGCTATTCACGATATTCTGAAACTCTACCGATGAATAGTTGGAGATGGGGTTTGAACCCTGTGAACCCGCTCGATGTCAGTTATGACCCTGATGCGGATGGTTGGTATAATCGAAATCAAGGCGACACTCCTGCACAGCAGGGTGTATGGGATTCGCGTACCTTTACGCCATACGATTCAAATCAGCAAATATCTCCTGGGAACAGTCCACTGTATTTCACCAATCTACAAGAATGGAATTTGGGTACCATACCGATTTCCAATGATACGGATGGTGATGCAATTCAAAAGGTTCGAGATGAATCGGGTGGAGTTACAATAGCGTATGATTATTCATGGGCCCTTTCCGATGGGCAAGAGGTCTACAAATTCGGAACCAATCCAATCGATACCGATACCGATGGAGACATGCTTCCCGATTGGTGGGAGCACGACAAAGGTTGGAACGAATCGAATGACAATTGGTCCTCTTTCCTGCACATCAAGGTCGTGTGGGAAGATTTCGGAGCAACGAAGAAACCACTGAATGTGACTGGAATGAATTTGGCCCGACCAAACATGGAATGGACTTGGGCGACATTCGACCCACGTGATTCATCCGATGCAACGGAGGATCCAGACAATGATGGTGGCTGGGATTGTTCAGGTCCGACCTGTATCTATATCCCATACAACAATTTCCAAGAGTTCTATGGGAATACGACACTGGCAAGTGCCACTCAAGTTCGTGCCTCACCACTGCTCTATGATGGTGAACAAATTACTGAGTGGTGGCAGTTGCGCGGTTATTTGCTTCAAACAGGTACCCCCAACGATCTCTATTCGAATTATTTCCGAATGTATCGAATCAATATGACCGACGACCTCTATGCGCACATCGTCTTCGACAATGATGTTGATTACATGGTTCTCGATGAAACTGATGATGTCACAATCTGTCGAGGCGACTGGACTGCCGATTGGGAACGACGATGGGGCTCGTTCGATCGGTTCCCAAACATAGGGCAAGGCGAATTTGTTTGGGGCTGGTGGCACCTCGACATCGATGGTGACAATATCGCCGATGGAACAGATCCGACCAATTACGATACAGATGGCGATTGGCTAAATGATTGGTTTGAGATCGATGATGACATGGTTGACGGTATTCGTGGCAACGGTGGTTCACCGATTCGTTACGATGATCGAACAACCAGTTGAATAGGCCCGGGTCACGGCCCCTACGGGGCCTGACCCGACAACAAGAGTTTGATAGGTCAGACCTCACGTCGAAACTTCGTGGGGAGGCGTATGGAGACGGGAAACAAATCAATTCTCAAGAGTATCCTCTTGCTTAGTTTGTTCTTGCTTTCCCTTTTTGCGGCCGCGATTCAGCCGCCTTCTGAATCCACTTTGGTCTTTGATGAAATAGAATCGACCAGTGGTGGTGCACGTCATCTCTACACATTTGCGGACGGCTCGTCCGAGGCGATCGCCCTCTACCAATCCGGCACCCCTGCTCGCAATATCCAAGTTACAATGCCGAAGGGTGCCGAAGTCACAGGAGCAGAAGTTACCATTTCAGGTGCCTCGGCTACTGGGTGGAGTAGTATTACAGACACCAGCCGTAGTGATTGGACTGAAGGAGACGCGATTTCAATCGATACCCGTGGCGATTCAGTCACACTCTCGATGAAGGATCGCAGCAATTGGTTTGAACCTCACGATGCCGAATCGGTACCGGCGAGTTCCAACGCTTGGTATGACAATGCCACATATTCAATCCGTCAACCACATACAACAAACGTCAGTGAGACCCGCTTCAGTTCCCAACTTTCCTTGGCATCTGGAACTTTGGCCACCTACAACGGTGCCGCATTCGTCTACCGGAACATGATTTTCGCATCTACATGGGATTCAAACACCCTCAAGAACACGATCAAGATGTTGTACACAAACAACGGAACCCAAATGACAACGGGTCCGAACAATCAGGCTCTAAGACCAGACTTGGACATTGGCACTTGTTCAGTCCCTTCTTTGTCCAGTACTTGGCAGACCTATGGCTGGAGAGATTGGGCCATAACCGATGATGAGAGGGCTTTTGGAATTCTCTCAGCTTACCGAGGTCAAAATGGGGTTCAATATCACCGTATTGTCGAGTGGGATATCCGCCACCCACTCGCTTGGAAATGCATCTCATCGTATGATGTAAGCACGGGTGGTTATGGCGACTATACGGCAATTTCCTATGATCGAACTCGCGACAGTATTTGGGTCAACCATGGTGTTCGAAAATCCGTGATTCAATACGAATTTGATGGCAATGGTGGATTCGATAGAAACAGTACAGATTACTACACATATTTCATGTCCAGTGGCCAGGTTCGAGGTATGTCTGTTCACGGTGACGTGTTTTGGTTCCGAACATATCAGACATGGAATTCCGACAATCTGGAATGCTTCGCAATCACCGGTACACCGGGAAGCGTTTTGACCAAGCAAACCGGGACCACAAGTATCTCCGCCAATGGATATGGGCTCGATTATGATGGCCAGCGATTGAATACGCTAGATCACTATTCTTGGACCCAAGGTCAGCGCTATCGAGAATTTGGTAGTGGTATTTCCTACTTGATTACAGCCCAACCGGGAACATCGACTTGGGTCAGTGAATCCATGGAGGTCGATGACGAAGTGGTTGCTGCCAACATGGAGGTTTCATCGACGACCAGTGCTGCAGGAGACCGCGTTGAATACTGGATTAGTGCAGACGGTGGCACGCATTGGGTTCCGGTGACAAACAATGAAACCGTCCACTTCGATTATCCTGGAACCGAATTGAAATGGAAAGTTCAACTGGTTGGCACAACCGCTGTTTCATGGTGGGTTTCCGTCGATTATGCTTCAGAGTATGAAACCGCGGGTGAATGGGAATCTCCAACACTGTCCACCGGCACACAGGTCGGCCGAATGCGGGCCACTTGGACCGCCACTGAACCGACCGGGACAACCGCTGCTGTGATGGTGTCCAACGATGAAGGCCTAAACTGGGTTTATGCTGAAAATGATGTTGAAATCGATTGGGGCACCAGTGTAGGTAACAAACTGATTTACAAAGTCGCCCTGAACACAAGCACATCATCCGTGACACCTTCAATGGATGAATTGACACTACACTTTGAGGAAGGATATCCAAGTGCGGTTCGAATCGATGTTGGTGATGATGGTAGTGACGAATATACCGGGTCGGGTGGGTTGCAGGATCCCATTGTGGTCAGTGGCCAATCCATGATCGATGCGCTTAACGATGAGATTCCACAAAATGGTGAGGGTACAGTCAACATCACCCTGACGATTAGAGCCGCCAGCCCAGGTCGTGTGCGCTTGTCCGATTTGGACATCACCTATCGCTACCGAACACGAGTCATCGACGCGACACTTGATGGTGGAATGTTGGTTCCCGATGGAATCGACCGAATTCTTGTGACTCGGATTGCGATTGGAGATGATGCATCCAATCTGCAACAAGTCGACCTGTCTCTTCAATCCAGTCACGGTGCAGATCCATTGCTGCGTTGGCAAATCGGGGATTCCTGTACAGAGGAAATTGATGTAGATGACATCGTTCACCTCGATGGTGGAAATTGTAGTTCTGTGACCAATGCAGCAGACATCGTCAGCATTCGCATGCCGATTCGAGCTGAGTGGGGCTGGGATGATGAATCCTCAACAGAGATGAACATCACAGTCATCGATGATATTGGATTGGCGGTTGACAATTACGAAACGGAGAACCTGAATCTACGCGTAGAAAATGACATCCAACTCTTGGATATTACAGCGGTTGATGAATCTGGACGCGAACTCTTGCCATATGACTGGATGAGAGGTGGTACCAACCTCACGTTCAGTGGTAAGATTGCCTTTGAGGGGACTACATTGTCCCCACAAGCCGGCCAATTTAACCTAGAATTATCAGGTCAAAATTTGGGGCAAGATGGACAGCCTTTGAGCAACGGTTCGCAGATTTTCATGCTGGAAGCAAACCCGGCCCATGGGCAGTATTACATGACGTTCCAAACGCCTATTCAATCCAGTCAGGGCGGTATGCTGTTCCAACTTTCTGCGGTATCACTACCCAATGGTTCGAACTATGTGAATCCCAATTTCAACACGATGAGAATTGTCCTTGATGGCAACAGTCCTTTGGTCATGGATGCGACACCAGAAGATGGTATCGAGGTTCATGCAGGCTCACAATCTATCAGTATCACAATTGAAGACTCCGTTGATCCGCCAACTGAAATCACACTACACTATTGGGTCGAGGCACAAGATGATTTGAATTACAATCTTCTACCAGACGCGGATGAATATCGTACTTCTCTGTTGAGATCTCCTGAACGTTTGCCCGGTGGACTCAATATATTCAGCGGAATCATCGATGACAGTTCAAACGAGCATGGAGAAAAGGTGTCATTCTATGTTAGTGGGACCGATCAACAACAAAACGTTCTCGCTAGAGGTGGCGGGCCTGTTTGCCCAGATGTCCCTACACCATGTGGTATTGGTTCTTTGATTACTCCAGACTGGGGTGCTGATTTGGTCACCTATTCGATTCGCGAGGAATTTTCACCGATTATCGAGACGATTAATTCAACGATCCTTGGACACGATGCTGAATCCCCTCTGCATCCAGGGACTGAATATGTTGCTCGATTGTTGATTGGCGATGGAAATGGCTGGCAAGACATTCAATCCATTCATCTCTCTTTGGTCGAGGATTTCGATGATGAACGCGCATCAATTTGGGCCAATTTCACTCGGCCCGAAGAAGGCCACGTCATGCATCTAGAATCAGGCAGCACAGCTGTTGCAGTGTCCAATCTCTACAGTTCTGCATCTACAGAGCCAACCAACAGCAGTATCCTCTATCTCGATATACGCTTTCAACTGACTTGGTGGTTCCCTGAGGAGTTCGATACAAACGGTGAAACCACCTTCGTCCCGATTGTCAAAGTCATCGATTGGCCATGTGATCTCAATGTAGATGTCCCTTGCCATGAGGACTCAGGAGGGCTGGGCTATGATGAGTGGAGTCTTGACAATGATTTGCGATTTGACATGGTCCCTGGCCACTTCACCGCAACAGACTTGGCAACAGGGCGTAATTTGTATCGCCCTGGAGAAGATCCAGAATTGATTGCAGCGGGCCAAGTGGTTCGCATCGGTGGTCGGATTTTGTTCAGTGAAGATTCAACACCGGCACCGGAGGGGGCATTCGATATCGTCGTTGGCGATTTAGAGAGGTCATGGTCTGCCGTGCCGAGAGAAGGTGGTGATTTCACCCTCGACATTCTGGTTCCCAACGTCCGTAGTGGTGGTCTCGATATGTATGCTGGACTGGAGAATCTCCCAGGATTGGCAGATGATACTACTGAGCAAAAACCCCGAATTCAACTCGTGGTCGATGGGACCCCTCCTGAAATTCGTTCGATTGGTCCCTCAGGTGACGTTCGATTGAGCGAAACAAATCAGCTACCAGTCAGCCTTCACGTATCCGATGAGCATGGCTTTGACACGGACAGGCCCGCTGAAATCCATTGGCGAATCCGTGCTGGAACGAGTGAAATTTCACGAGGAAATCAGCCCTTCCAACAAGGCACTCCGATCGGGGCTGATTGGAGTTGGGAGGGGCTTATGGATTTGACAGACAGCGGTTCAATCGAGCTTCTTCCAGGTTACATTGTCGATGTTTGGATTACCGGTTCAGATGAAGCTGGAAACCCTTACTTGGCCGAAAACAATACCGAACACACACCACTTGTTCAATGGCGACTGATTCGAGTCGGTCCAGAGATTGATTTGCGGGGTGAAGGAACGACAATTTCTTGGGAAAACCCTTCACCAATCGGTGGTGATATGGCGAAATTGAATATTCAAGGAGCCAATAGCAATGAGAACGCGGGAGAAATCACATTCCTGCTGCTTCGTGAAACATCTACGGATCAGTGGGTTGAGGTGTCCGATGTTGAATCGACTGTGAGTATAGATTCTATGGCCAATTGGTCTGCCGTTCTAGAACTGCCTACAACCGAAGTAGACGAAAGCGAGATTCACAGGTACCAACTCGTGGCACGTGATCGACACATAGACATCGATTGGGTCACAATTGAACCGCTTGAGGTCAAGCCACATACTGCACGTGATGGAGAGGCTCTTTCACAACAAATCGATGAGTCAAAGGGCCTGTTTGTATTGTACATCATCGCTGTTGCATCGCTGTGCTTTGGCGTTGCAATGCTGGTCCTTTACCGACGCGAGAAACAGTCGCAGTTTGACGATGAAGCAGCTTTACTCGAGCAATCAGAAATCATCGAGTTAGGTGAAAATACCGTTGCACCTCCACCCAATTTTGAGAACATGCCTCCTCCCATGAACGTTGCAGCGCCACCCGGGTTTGAGACCGCACCTCAGCCAGCAGATGTCGCCCCTCCACCCGGATTTGAGAATGCACCTGCACCCGACCCAGTCGCGCCTCCACCAGAGGTCAACGTCCCCCTCGATTTCAGTAATAGCGTATTTTCCCATATTGTCAATGCTCACGGGATTCACGACGCCCCTACCTTCCTTTCCTTTGCAAGCAATTACGATGCAGATGGCAATGGTTATCTTCGTCAAAGTGAGTTGGAACGTGCCGCCACTGAATATACCACTGGTGGACACAATAACCCCCTCATTTCGAACAAATTTACAGATGAGCAGTTAATCGCCGGTGGTTGGACACAAGAACAGATTGATGCCGCACGGGCAAGTGGTCAAATTTAGTCATCGAGGGTTCTCATGACAGACGATTTACCCCGTATCCCAATTCCGGGACCTGAGGCAGATAACACCGAAAAAATGGTGTTTTTGCAGGAGCAAATAGTCAACTTCTTGCGACAATATTCAATGCCCTTAATCGAGGTCTCACTTGTATTCTCAAAGTATACTCGTCAACTGACTGAAGCCCTCACCACTCAAGCGGAGACACAAGGGGAATCGCTTCCCGAAATATTGGCACAACCTTGGCCGATTCTGGGCGAAAGTGGTACAATCGAATCAAGCGGACCTCCTTTGGAAACAGTTCTTGACAATCTCGATGATGATCGCATGGATATTCTCGATACAATCTTGCGATCATCCATGGTCGCAACTGAAATGCCATTGGCTGATGCATTGATGCAATTGCGCCAATGGGAACATCTAGTTCGCAATCAATTGGCGGAATCAAAGGCGACAGGTCAACTCTTTTCTCCACTTGAAATACCAGAGGATTGGTGACTAATTCGCCCATTCCATAATCCGACGCTTATTTTCCGCTTCTGAGACTGCGATCATGGCAACCCTGTAGGCATCAATAATCGACCAAGCCCAAAGAACTGGCCAAAGAATCAGTGTCAACACCAGAGGCAGTTGTAGTAGCATCCAGTCGAATCCTTTCTGGTGTTGGCGATTGAAATGCTGGCCGAGGAATAAGAATGGGACTGCCGCAAGTACTCCCGCGATGAGGGGTTTCAATGAACCCCATGCACCTACACCAGCTGTCAATTCAGTCCAAATCAGTCGAATGGCCCCGAGTGTATTTCGCAATCGACCGGACGAGGGTGCGGAATTTTCGGTTGGTAAAGACACCACCAAATCCTCGTCACCCGCGCTCGCCATAGCCTTCACTCAACCTTGCCTACTTGTCCATCCTGTTCAATGCTATGCTGTTCTTGCATCTCAAATCACCATCCACCTGGTCGATCTGCAATTTGGTTTGATTTACCGATGACTCTTGACCATTGTAGTGCAACTAAAATATCGAGGACGACAATCCCCCACAATACATAGTGAAACGGAACTCCTGAACGTGTGATGATGCTCGAATCATCCATCGAAAATTGCATGGCAATGATGGCTGTAAGAAAGGCGGCAACGACAATCGTCCACATCCTTCTCTTCCGCGAAAATGTACTCTGTTCCTCAAACGTTTCCGGTAACACCCGCATCCCCAAAACGACGCGCAACCATACAGGCAAAAGTCGGCGGAAGTTGTTGAGGGATTGCGAACAAATCCAAAGGCCAAATCCAGCTCCGATTAGAATACCTGTCCGAGTGGTTAGGCCACCATCTTCCATTGCATCTAAGATGGCGGTGATAAACGCTGTCGCTCCAGCAGCATACGTGAGGGCATCTGCCAGAATCAAGGTCCCATCAGCTCCATCGCGCCCTGATTGATCCTCAAAGCGACCCATGCTGTCCTGTTGGGCCTTGAACTCCAACTCCCTGTCGTCCATGACCTCTGTGGCTGAGGTCATATCCATAATTGCTATGTCCATTGAGCGGGTGTTTCCTCACAATGCAGACCCGAATTTGGCTTACCGGATTTGAGCCATTTGGGCAGCATGAGGAAAACCCATCCAAAATATTGGTCGAACAACTGCTTGGAACAACCCAAATTCACCAACTTGAGAACATACCACCTTATGGATTTGAATCCGAGTCGGTTGAACTGACCTATTCGGGAAAAATCTTGACCGTTGATGAGGATGGTAGTCGGGCAAGCCTTGAGCACTTGGAACATGTTGATGCTGTCGTTCATGTCGGTTTGAATGAGAAGGCTGAAAAAATCCGCTTTGAAATGTGTGCAATCAATGAATTGAATTTCCGAATTCCCGATAATAGTGGACGAGAAATCTCAGAAGGTTTCGTGGATGAGTCGGGTTTGCCATTGCTACATACGACTGCACATCGCCCCTCTATTGCCAATTGGTTCTCAGGGAATAATGCGGTTGAAATCAGTGAAGATTGCGGACAATTTGTGTGTAATGAAACCTATTATCGAACGCTGAATTCAATCGAAAGAAATGGCTGGCAATCTAGGGGCCGGGCACTTCCTGCAATATTTGTCCACATTCCTCCGTTTGAGTTCGTTCCAGAACAACAACAGCTGGAGATTTTGGGGGAGCTCTGTGCACATGTTGTGCAAAAACCGATCATACATGTTGTAGGCGGCGTCATCACCAATTCCAACCATCAGATATTGGCTTGCAAAAGGGCTCCAGAACAGGTTATGGCCGGATATTGGGAATTCCCTGGTGGCAAGGTCGATTCGGGGGAAACCCAGTTGGAAGCCCTGGTTCGAGAATTGGATGAAGAATTGGGAATCAATATCGAAATGGCGACACCCATTGATACAATCGTGCACGACTATGGTTCAATGATTGTCCACATCACCTTCTTTTCTGGTTCTTTCACAGGTCAGGACTTGAATCCATCAGTCCATGACGAATGTCGTTGGGTCTCTGCATCGGAAGCCAAATTGCTGAACTGGCTTCCAGCGGACATCGGGTTTGTAGAACACATTACAGCGTTAGGATTCGAGAATCTCTAATCATCCGTATGAATCGTTGGGCGACCCTTTTGGTCAAACCATTCAGTGACGCGACCATCAGAGCGCATACTCAACTCATCACCAATCTCTCTCGGTACATCTCGCCTACCTGAATGCCATGTTGCCTCTTGAATCCAATCGGCCAAGTCACCCCCCTCCAGTTCGACTTCAATGACGCCACCCACAGTTTGCTCCGACTCTAGAACGAATGCAACCTTTCCGGACAATGCCGCCTGTCGAGAAATCAGGAATTTCGTCGTTGTTGGGGATTCGTCACCACCCCCTCCCCTCCTCAAGTTCAGCGACATTGAATCCAGTGCTGTATCTAGAATACGTTGTTCAGCAATCAATTCAAGGAACCGATCAGGTGAAACACCTTCACACACGAGTTCAATCTCACTACGTTTCACTGGAAAAACATCTTCTTGCGGCACATTTTCGACAGAAAAGTCAGGGAAAATTTTCAGCACTGCATCCACACACCTTGGCCCGACTTCATGAGCAAAAACGCATGTTGAAACGGTGACATGCGGTAAACGGGTCATGGTGAACAGCATGATGTTGCCCAAAGGCACTTTTTCTCGCTTTCGGGCACGGAACCTTGACACCCCCTAGATAGTGTGGGTGTTCATGGAATCCACACCCGTGGTTGCCACGGTCATCCCAACGTGGCAGGAAGTCACGCATATCGAGCGTTGTCTTCGGAGTTTCATGGAACAGACCTACCCTTCACATTCCCACCGAATTTTGGTCCTTGACGGAGGGTCTACCGATGGAACAATTGACATCGTCCAACGCCTTGCTGAAGAAAGTGAAAGCAGTGGTGGTCCGCAAATTTCGCTAATTCACAACCCATTCAAATTTGTCCCTCACGCCCGGAACTTGGCTCTGGATCACATGGGACAAGAGGTTGATTTCATTCTAGAGATGATTGGTCACGCATGGGTCGCCCCTGACCATATCGCCGTAAGAGTTGCACGTTTCCATGCGATTGAAGTCCAACTCGGTTCACGCCTCGGAGGATTGGGAGCCAGAGTCATCGGTTCCGATTTACCACTGGGCAAAGTCGAGTCTTGGATTGAAGCCAGTCTCACTTCTCCCTTGGGTGGCTCAGGCCAATTTGCACGATTTTCAAAAGAGGGACCGACAAAAATTCCACCATTCACATTGTATCGCCGAGAGGCAGTCGAGGATGTTGGGGGTTGGAATGAAGAATTTATCACAACACAAGACAGTGAAATCAATCTACGCTTAATCGCCAATGGTTGGCCATTGTGGAGGACTCCAGAAACGCATGTTAGGATGGCGAAACGGACCACTGTGAAGCAGTGGTGGAGAATGGGCTATCGTTATGGATTCTGGAGAATGAAACATGTTATCGATGCGAAATCACGCATGCGGATCGGAGAATTTCTACCTTGGATTGGTCTTTTGACGGTTCTCGGATTTGCAATAGATGGCCAATCTTCGTTTTACCTACCCAACTTTTTGTGGCCGATCATCGCCTATTTGGGTACATTATTCCTCGTGGGCGCCAACGAATCTCGAATTTCAAAGGAATCATCGATGTTATGGGGCGTTCCATATTTGCTGATTTTATTGCACACTTCCTTCAGCATCGGGTTATTGGCCGGTATTTTCCGCCCGGGTAAGCCCCCAAATGACCGAGTTGAGTAGCGGGTCGTCCAATAGATTCCTTGAAATCCGAGCCGGAAATGGTGGAATCATGGCGGATGAAAAGAACCAACTTAACGCTTGGATTCTTTTTGCCGCTCCAATCTTTGTTTTCGTTGCCATTTACCAATTGATTCCAGCGATTTCAGAGCGCTTGATTACGGATTGGGTCGGCTTGATCATCTATCTTTCAGTGTCTGTTTTGATTGGATTTTTCTTGTTCCGAAACTCTCGAACAGTTCGCGATCATGAATGGCATCGCCGAAAGCACATCAAGCGCCTACAGAAGGACTACGCGGCTGAAGATCGCGGGATTTGGTCCAAGGCGGACTTGGCAATGTCTGAATTGGAAGCAGATGCTCAGGGAATCGAGCAGGGCCTGATGTCAAAGAAAGCATTGCAAAAGCTCGATGGCTCGATTGCCGAGTTGACCGGGGAACGCTTGACAGAGGAAATTGAAAGTCAGGAAACAGATCAAGATGATGTTGAGTTATTCACAGAATCTGAACATGTTCGCCGCTCAACCTCACGGGTGACTGGAGAAAGCGGTCCTGTTGAATCAGTACAAGGTGTCACCCACGCACGTGCCGAGCCAGATAAGGGTCTAATAGGCGGCGTTCTTGACAAACTCAAAGAAACCTCTGCACAACAGCCAACAACTCCAGTGACCCCTTCTACCCAAGCCTCTGAATTGCCTGCGGACGACTGGTATTCTCAGGAAATGCAAGGGGTTGCGACCACCGGGTCGAACACTGCATCATCGGTGTCCGTAGGTAACACGTGTGGAAGTTGCGGGTATAGTAATCCAGAATCAGAAACATATTGTGAAAATTGTGGAAATAAACTCTAATTTTGAAACGTCGGGTTGAAGAACAGGCGGCAGGACGCGAGAACACTGGGGTATCGTAGATGGCGGAGAAGCGCGACTACTACGAAGTACTCGGAGTCGGCAAAGATGCGAGCGAATCCGACTTGAAGAAGGCCTTCCGCAGCCTCGCAAGAAAATACCACCCCGACAAGAATCCTGAAGATTCAGATGCTGAACATTTGTTCAAAGAAGTGCAAGAAGCCTATGCTGTATTGTCCAACCCCGATCAGCGCAGACAATACGATATGTTTGGACATGATTCACCGGGTGGTTCACCGTTCGGACCCGGCGGTTTTGAAGGTGTTAACATCAATCTTGACGACTTATTCAGCGGTGGATTTGAATCGATATTTTCGGGAATTTTCGGCGGCGGTGGCCGCAGTACACGAGGCCGAAGGGGAAGCGATGTGTTATTGCGTCACACAATTTCCCTTGAGGAGATTTTTGTTGAAGCCGAAATGGAAATTTCAGCAAATCTTTCAGTGGCTTGTGAGACCTGTGATGGGTCGGGTGCAAAATCGAAAGATGATGTTCAGACATGCTCCACTTGTGGTGGCGAAGGCCGCATTATTCAACAAGCCAGAGTAGGGCCTTTTGTCCAACAGATGGTTTCCGATTGTCCAGATTGCCACGGTCAGGGCAAAACAATCCGAAATCCCTGCTCAGATTGTCAAGGAACAGGTTCAACCAAGCGTGAGCAGAAGATGCGCATGAATATCCCTCGGGGAGCGGAAGAGGGACTTCGTCTTCGTCAACGGGGCAAAGGTGAGCATATTTCCAACGGACAACCCGGGGACCTCTACATTCAGATTCAAGTTGAGCCTCATGCTTGGTTTGAGCGCGATGGTCCAGATCTCATCATGGCCCTCCCTCTCGGCTATCCTGAGATGATGCTGGGGACCCGTGTTGAGTTGCCACACATCGACGGTGAATCACTGATCATCGATGTCCCCCCTGGTGCCAAACCAAGTGAAACTCTACTGATACGAGGAAAAGGGATGCCAAATCGACGTGGTCGTGGTAGAGGCGATGTAACCGTATTGCTGAAACTACACGTACCCGAGAAGTTCAACAAATCGATGCGCTCAACGCTTGAGGACATGGTCCCTTCATTCGGCCTCCCTTCAGAGGAGATTGAAGATGCGGTTCGGCGCGAGGCTGAAGATCGAAGGAATTGATCATTCATCCATCAGAAGCGCACGAGCGGGAATGGCCGCCAATGGTTTCCCCTCGACGAGTCCGGAGAGGTGCAGGTCAAGTCCAGTCGCACTCCCTTCCAGTTCCAATGTGAGGAATCTGGTCGCACCAACATTCAGGGTATCAAGGAAAATTTCATCGCCATCAAAAAGCGACGTCGGTGACACCTTGGTGATTTTCCACGAGGGTCCGCCTGCGGCTTCAAATCGTAGAGCAGCCAATTCCCACGGTGCGATTTCAACATGAATCCCGACCAGCAAACTACCTTGGTCCATACGCCATGCTTTCAGAGTCACAGATTCGGTATGATGGGACAATGCAGCCTCCCCCATCTCAGCGATTGTTGCTCTCCATTGGACTTCCTCAAGCATCTGTAGTGCACTGTTGATTTCGTGTTCTTCGGCGTTTGTGGTGATGAGTTTCGACAAGCGTTCACGCAGGCGCTTCAAGCGCCCCCGTTCATGAGCCTGAACCTCATCCGAAAGCTTGGTTCCTCGCAAACTCCACAGAACATAACCCATGGGTGCCAACATCAGTAGGCCGATGCCGACGTAGAACGGAATGAATTCCTTCCATCGATCCACAATCGGTCCTGCTTCAACGGGCTTATCCTCCTCGTTGCTGACATTGATGGTTTGCAAAACAAGGTGGTAGGGCGTGGTGCCAATTTCCGAATCGGCTCTTGTCACCTTTACAGCATGATAGCCAGGTGTCATGTTCAGTCCAACAGTACCAACCCCCTCAGCAAAGTCTAGCGGCGAAATGAATTCCCCGGAATTGTTCCATGATTGGATTTGTAAAATTTCACCTCCATCCTCAATTGTTGCAATTAGTCGATGTGTTTCCCATGCCTCACCGGGTATGAAAATCGAGTACACATCAACAACGTCTTGTTCACTCAAATTACCGTGGGTTTCCCAGCGTGCATCCTCGATCATCACCGCATCGTTTTGGATGATGTCTTCATCGATAATATTCGGGCAATCATGATGGCACAGTGCGTCTCCACCAGACAGAATTGTTTTGTTCAACTGCCACGGAGCCGCTGCTGCAATCGTCTTCGCCGAGATTGAGAATTCATAACTCTCGTGACGAGAATCTACATTCGGCGTGTGAATTGTCATATTTCCATAAAAGTCGTCAAATTCCAATGAGGTCACATGCCCGCTGGGGAGGTGTGTCATGTGGCCGACAAATTCGGTCATCTCCCCCCCAAACCACTGAATCTCAATGTCTGCATTACCGCCGGTCGTGAAGTAGGAACGGTCGCCTACAGAATCAAATTCATGGACATACCCAGCAGCGGTCTGGTCATGCAATTCAACATCCTCATCGGCCGCGTTTGAATGAATGAGAATTCGGTAGGAATTTGGAGATGTGAAATCGACATTTGAGATTTCAATCCACATTGGATTCCCCAGTCCACTACTGAGGAATGTCGTCATGTTCGCCTCGGCTTGGCCGTGAAGCAACCCATCCTCACGAACTTCGATTTTTAGCGGTTCATCGGCATGCACCAAGTGTATGAAGTGAACAACTCCAAATTCATCACCCAATGTGATGTTGTCTACATCCTGAGGATCACTCAATTCCCCTTCGAAAACGTATGTTGGTGTATCTTCTCCTTCCCAATCCAATGTTGGGTTATCGATTGTATCTACACTGGTGAGGTGTTCTGCAGGAATTGATGATGCTGAGAGCAAAATGAGTAACAACGCGAGAACCACGGCTCGTGCGCGCATGTGCCGGGCCTCCGGCCCGCCACCTTTAGAATCATTCAAGTCAAGTGCATAGACAGCCCCGTTTGATGGAACACAAGCCCTTGGCACGAACCGTGATGGCGCGATGGCGTCATGCACGCATTTTCGGCCTCGGCGATCGATCCTCACCGGGTTCATTTACACCGGGATTATGCTTGACATCACAAGATCCGGAAATGGGCGTTGAATTGGCACCTTTTGTCGTTGAACATAATTCTGAAATATTACCCGCATCTTTATCGATTACTGCTCGGGGAAACTGGTCTTTCCCCTTCGGTGAAAACGATGTACCTGAATACACTGCTGACGAAGGTCACACCCTCCCTCCAAGCCTACAAGATGCAGATTCTGGGCAGGGTCAAAGCACAGGTCCGATGTTGCCAATTTCTTGGCAACGTTTGGTTCATGATGCCACATTGCTCGATGCAGATTTGGAGCCCGAGATCATCGTTCTACAGGATGCTCTGCAGTTGGCTGGACACCCGGGCCGTTTGGTGCAGACCATTCGCCTCATCCGCGAGCGCTTTCCCGCCGCCCTACTATGGGCTCCCGGGCTTGGCGGTCCTGACAATTGTGCCATCCTCTCATGGTTCGGTTTGGACTTGTTTGATTTACGTCGTTCACAACAAGCGGCAGCGTATGGGATTCTATTGACACGCGATGGCCCAAGACAGGTCGATTCTACAAGTGGGGAATCTGCGGAGATTAGCGCCCAACTTTCGGAATGGAAGGCCTCTTTGTCTGCGACTAGGTCTGCCATTCAAACCGGAACATTACGCGAACTTGTGGAGAAACAATCCCTCAACAGTCCACGCCTTGTCGAACACCTTCGACGGCATGATGCATTATTGTCTGAATCTGCTCCTTTGAGTATGCATGTTGAGAAAACCCAACGCTTCCGATGTCATAGTTCGGTTAGCCGAGAGGATCCGATTGTCCAAGATTGGATTCATCGGATTGAGAATGACTACATGCCACCTGAAATTCAACGTGAAACTCTGGTACTCCTCCCCTGTTCTGCCCGAAAGCCGTATTCATCTAGCCAAAGTCATCGATTCTTTCGCTCAGCCATTCGCAATCGCAGAGTCCACCAAGTGATGGTCACGAGTCCTCTCGGCTTGGTTCCTCGAGAATTGGAGGAACAATGGCCAGCGGCACACTACGATGTGCCGGTGACTGGAGATTGGGACGATGATGAATTGGCCACGATTCGAAGGTTGGTCCATACACTGGTTCAACGAGTCGGATACAAGACGGTCATCAACCACTCGGGAATCGAATTTGACCTAGACACAATCGACACTCGCCCCGAGGGCGTGGGCGCCTCCTCAAAAGCTGCGTGTGACGTGTTGCGAGAGGCGGTTGAATCGGTTGAAGGAGAACACATGAGAGAAAAACAGTTCCTCATGCATTCATTCGCGTCACTGAGCCGTTGGCAATACGGAACGGATGCATGGATGGATGGCCTCCGTGTAGGTGGTAAACCACCCCGTTGGATGCTGCTGAAGGACAAGCAGCAGATGGCACAGTGGCATCCAGACTCAGGGCGCTTTTCATTCACCAAATCAATCCTGCCAATTTTGCAAGAAACAGGGACTTTACGAGAGGTGGAAATCGGTGGCGATGCTCCTTGGAAAGGAGATATTTTCCCAGCGATGGTAGTCAAAGCTCCGAACGATCTCAAAATCGGTGAAGAAATACTCATTATTCGAGATGGCATTCTCCTCGGTTCGGCTCGCTGTATGGCGGCTGGATGGGAATGGACCGGCAGTGCAGGACGGCTTGCAAAATCCCAACATCGCCTTTAGAGCCCACGATGCAAACTTGGGGGGTGTTAAATACCGCCCAGAGGGCGGTAGTGACTATGGCCACCGCCAATCGAACGAACCACCTTAGCACCGCCCTTGTGTTGTTGATGTTCCTCTCGGTCCTTGCACCGATGATGGCACCACACATGGGAATTGAAGTTGCATCGGAAGATAATACTCCTCCAAATGCCCTCAAGCAGGCTGACAGAACCATGGACACCGGAGCTCGTGCCCCCTGTCCTGCCGTACAACAGGATGCTGGAACAGCAGGAGATGCCGGGAACACCACCGCCACTGCGAAATCACAAGGTTCCGATCCTACCGTAACGAACCTCGACGGGTGTATTGACACGACGGATACCGAGGATTGGTATGGAATCCAACTCTCAGCGAACAAGGACGTCGTCATTCAGTTGCGAGATTTCGGTGACGGAACGAACACAGATTTCGATTTGGTTGTCTCTGACAGTACCGGTGGGAACCCACAAACAGGGACGGGGTACGTCGATTATTCTCTGACTTATTCCGCAACTGAACGTGTTGAATTCACTACCAACACCACCACTGCTGGTATGCATTATGTGCAGGTTTGGCAATACAATGGTGATGGTAATTACAAACTCGATATTTGGACCAACAACTCAGTTCCAAAGCCCGATCTTGCAGTGAACTCAATCAGTGGTCCGGTCAATGCAACGGCAGGAGATACGGTAGACGTCACATACACCATCGAGAATTACGGTCCAGGTGACACAAATTCAACCAACCCGTATGATGTCGTGTTTATCCTATCTCTGGACGATACCTACGATTGGAACGATTACGTTGTTGAAAGCCAAATCGCAGGTCCTTACCTGACCGCAGGCAGCAATTCTGTCGAGACGAGTCAATTGACCATTCCAAACGATATCGAAAGCGACGACTACCATTGGATTGTCTGGCCTGATGGCTGGGGCAACGTAACCGAAGCCGACGATTTGAACAACAACAATGCCAGCACTGGTGTGACCACAATTTCAGGCATGCCTTGCCCCAACGTGGACGATGCGTCTACAGGTGCAGATGTCGGTGGCGTTGAGGCTGATGCCTACGATTTGGGCGCAGGATTCACCGGCGTTGTCAACGGATGTGTGTCCGGTGGCGACAAGGCGGACATGTACATGCTCTCAATGGGTCGTGGGCAGAATATCTCTGCGGTTCTCACTGCAGACAACTGGGATGCGGATTTGGATTTGAGAATCTGGAATACGACCTCTGGTTCAACGTCAACAACAGCTGTGGACAACAGCGCTGGGTTCGACAGCAATGAGTCTGTATCAACAGCAGGAACCGATGCGGATGGTGCCGCTGATACCTATTACATCAACGTCTCACAGTTTTCTGGTCTGGCCAATTACACGCTCGAGATTTGGACCAATGGCACCATCTTCATCCCGCCATACGATTGTGGAATCCAATCGGATTGGGGTCAATCTGGTTACGATGCTGGATCTGATCGAAACACCGCATATGATGTAGGCGACAATCCCGAATCACTTGGTCGTGGATGTCTCGACCCCGCTGACACCACCGACGCCTACAGGTTCTCCCTTTCAGGAATGCAAGGTAGCACTATCGATTTAGAGGCAGACAATGCAACGAATATGCATATTGAACTGTATTCGAGTGAGAATGGGGTCGATGAATTCATTTCTGAACAATGGACTGTCAACGGTGTCGCACAAGTCGATACAACCGGCATTGATTTCGATGATTTGGATGGGAATTTCTTCGTTCTAATCAACGCAAATGAATCAGGTGATGATTGGGATACCGGGTGGTACAACTTGACTTTCACACCCACAGATGCACCATTGCCCGATCTAACTGCCATTGACATGAACTGTCCAATGACAACAGAGACGACTGGATATACCGCGAATTTTGTGGCTCAAGTTGGCAGCATTGGTGGTCCAATGGATGCAACACCTTTTGCTTGGGAGATGACACTTGTTCATGAAAATGGAACGGTCGTAATGTCACTTCTACAAGGCAGTCACTCCGATGCCTTGGATGGAAATGATGGGATCATTGACCAAGATGGAGAACAGATTCTCCTCGACAGCGCTCTCATCACCACAGGCAACTACACCTGTGTGTTGACCGTAGATGGCGGTGATGTGATTGTAGAGTCCAATGAGACAAACAACGTCATGGTATCATTGCCATTTGAAATCATCAATGAAGACGAACTGTATGCAGATGACGTCGATCGCGACGGCGTTCCAAACGACCTAGATGGTTGTCCGAACACACCCGGCGACTCCACCATGGACCGTCTTGGATGTCAAGATGCAGACGACGATGGTTACTCGAACGGCGGTGATGCATTCATCTACGAACCCACACAGTGGAACGATACCGATGGCGACATGTTCGGGGACAACAACGGTCCAGATGACTACATGGGTGACGATTGTCCCAATGAACCAGGCGTAATGTCAGGGACAAATGGAACAGGTTGTCCAATTTGGGTGCCCGATGAAGATAACGATGGTGTCTCTGATTCCAATGATGTCTGTCCAGGGACTCCTGCAGGTGCCGCTGTGGATGCATTCGGTTGTTCTGATACCGATGGTGATGGTGTCAAGGACTACGAAGATGCTTGTGCGGATACACCTGCAGGCACATCTGTCGATAGCACCGGTTGCCCCCTCGACGGAGGACCCGATGGAACAGGAGACGGAACTGATGATACTAACAATGACCAGTCTGGCGATACAGAAAGCGCTACCGATGATGGTTCGAACACCATGCTCTACATCATGGTTGCAGCCGGTGTCGTCCTGCTTCTGGTCGTCGTTCTCGGTGTCACACTTGTGATGCGCTCAGGTGGTGGTGGGGACCCGACAGAGCAAGCTTGGGCCACTGCGATCAGTCCAGAACAACAGGCCTACGAGCAACAACTGATTGGCATGGGATACACGGCTGAACAAGCGCGTGCATATGCAAGCCAATACTTCCAGAATTGATTCACGTAGAAGTTGAGCACCATGTCGGACGCGTTTCTCGATGAACTTCGGGAAGCCATACGAACCATTCCTGATTTCCCGATTGATGGGATTATGTTTCGAGATATCAGCCCAGTTTTGAGTGGCGCCGGCCTTCTGGCCAAGGTCACCGATCGATTCGTAGAAGATATCGACAAACTCGGTTGGCAACCAGATCTCATCGTCGGGCCGGAAGCGAGAGGATTCATCTTTGGTCCATTGCTCGCCGAGCGCCTTGGAATTGGTTTCGTACCTGTTCGTAAACCCGGTAAATTACCCGCTAAAACACACCGGGCAGAGTACACCCTTGAGTATGGTTCCAATGTTCTTGAAATGCACAAAGATGCCATTTCAGAAGGTCAGAGGGTTGTCATTATTGACGACTTATTGGCCACTGGTGGAACCATTTCAGCATGTGCAGAACTTTGTCAGGCCTCAGGCGGTGATGTGTTGGGTGCGCTATTTTTGATCGAATTGGAAGGACTTGGTGCACGTTCATCACTCGCTCCCATTCCAGCCCATTCCCTTCTTGAATTCCCGGCATAACCCCCCGAAGGGGGGAATTCGCATTTTGAGTTGTAGCGGAGCGGTTATGAAGGGGGAGCAGGTCGGCGGGACGCTCAAGGTGCTCTATACATGGCTCGCATGCACAGTCCAGGTCGCGGAAAAAGTGGTTCTACCAAACCGATGGTCGACAAGGCACCAGAGTGGTCGAACACGGATGTGAAGGAAGTCACTGAACTGATTCTATCCTTGGCCGCTGAGGGACACAACCCAGCGACCATTGGCACCATTTTGCGTGATCAGCACGCCGTTCCCGATGTCCGTCTCGTCTTGGGGAAGAGACTCGGCCAAGTTCTGGCAGAGAATGATGTCACACCGAAGTATCCTGAAGATATGATGAATCTCATGCGACGCGCTTTGAGGCTGATCGACCATCTTGAGGCGAACAGAAAGGACGAGCACAACTCCCGCCAGCTTGAGTTGACCGAGAGTAAAATCCGCCGGCTTTCTCGATATTACAAAGGCCGAGGTCAACTTGATTCAGAGTGGACCTACAAGCGTGACGAACTCCGCTTGATGGTTGAGTAAGGCCTCCTCTCATCGTGGTCATGTCTTTGAACCGCAGGTGGGACCACATCCTTGCCGCACATGACATTACTCGATTTACCCGTCTTTTCAACAGCCGCATCTACATTGCGTGAAGCGGCATTGAAGTTACGCACGGTTTCTACATCGGTGACAATCGCAGCCCCCCTCGATGAAAACGGTGTATTCGCCTCTGCATTGCTTGAGGCGGCTCTGCTGGATTCAGGGATCCCCTTCCAGCGCCGATTGCGAGAAGAACCAGCACCGGCCAAGGGTCCTAGCATAGTGATTGGCTCTTCCACAACATCGCAAATGCGGGCGGTTGAATCCGATCCACTGTGCCTCTATTTGGATCCCCTCGAAGTCGATGCGTTGGTTGCCAGTGGAGGCGACATTCGCCGAGGTGTTCTTTCGCCAGTGGCTCTCGCTGCAGCCCTTGGTAGTTCAATCACGCAATCAGGGGCCATCTCTCGACTTCTGATGCCGTGGATTCTAACCGGGAATTGGTTGTCTGAAGGACTTGAGCACACATATGATCCAGTATATACCGTTCTTCGGGATTATCTTGCAGGTGAAGGCCATATTCGAGTCGTTCCAATGCCGGAGGTACCCGATGTCAATCCAGATAGTCTGCCGGGTGTTGATGCAGTTGCCTTAGGTGCTGTCCGTGATCGTTGGGGCCAACTCGATCTTGAGGGCCGGGCACAATCGCTGTCACATCTGGTCAAACCATTGCTTGTTTCAGAATTGCCCTCCACTGCCCGTTTTGAGGAACTCTGCTGGCATCGCATCATGGTTTCAGGGTGGGAGCAGGATTTGGCCAGCCAACTGGTTGGATTTTCGAAAATCTGGAGAGATCACCCTGGAAATCGCAGACGCCAAGCTAGCGATACAATCGATAGCCTGCTAAGGGACGGCAAAATTGCTTAGCCTTCAATCCGCAAATTTCGTCCACAACCCCCGCACGGGATTCGGACCGGGCGTTTCATGGTTTCAACCGGGTTTGAGGTTCCACATGCTGGGCAATCGACAGTGGGAATTTCCCTTGAGATCGCCCGCTCATAATCATCGGATAGCGATTCCTCGCCAAGTGTCCATTCATGCTCATGTCGTGGCGAAATGATGGCTAAAGGTATCATCAGAACTGCACACGCTGCTGCAATTCCCATTACAAATGTAGGTGGTAATGCAGACAGCGCATACACATAACTCATCATTCCTGTGAAAGTCACAGAAGAAATACCAACAATCCAGCGCGAACGGTATTGGGTTAGACGAAGTCCAATCACAATTCCTGCTACCAGCAATAATATCGTTGCTAGCAATGTCACAAATGGGGAAAATAATGCGTTTCCGGCAACCACGTATTCCACTTCGAATTTATCATTATCAGACAAATCGTTTACCTGGATTGTAACCACTTCTGATATGCCGACGCGATAATGAGTCACTTCCACACGTTCGGGTAAGTCTTCCTTGATGACGTTGTATAGTCCCGAAAACGCGCTAGTGGTCAGAGTCACACTTAGGTCGACAGAGGGGTCGCCATTCATTGTCCAAATGCCTGTTCCCAATTGTGGACGAATGAAATCAGAGATTAGGAGAATCCTCTCCTCTCCTGTCAATTCAAGAACCACATCGATTCGAATTTTCATGGGCGCGTCATCTATGCCTGAAACGCCCATGAGATCAATCTCAACCTCGGGATTCATGTCGAACAAATCCGCTTCGAACAGCCCATCGGGATTGAGGGCCAATCCGGTGTTGCCCAAGAAGACCTCAAGGTTCCGTGTACTCCCATCGATATGATTCAGGAACACTTCTTTCTCCTGATCATCAACCCGTCCATTTTCCTTAACGTTCGATGGAATTGATGGGCCCTGAATTTGAGTAAACAAATGGTCGGAAGGCAGTGAACCGTTTCCGATGTTATCCATGCCCCAGCGCAACCATGAAGCCATGGAGCCTTCAATTTCGAATTCTACCGTTCGTGTGATGTGCGAACCGTCGTATTTGACATTAATATCGACATTCAAACGACTGCTGACCGCACGAGCCGGTTCCCCGAAATGGTAATTCTCACTCCCTCCACCTTCTTCGAAGGTGATGTCGTGCATCCGTCCAGATGTCAATGGAACATCTCCAGTATTGATCCAAATGGATAGATTGATCTGATAATTTCCGTCGGTAGGGCTGGAACCAGGGTTCCAAACAAATGGGACCTCTATTCCTCCAGAAACGATACTGGGTGAACGCACATCACTGATGACGACACCACCTACCTTGAATTCAAAGTCCTCCAACGAAGACCACATTCTCTCTCCGAATCCAGACTTCAAAATGACGGGGAAGAACACATCCTCACCGACCACAAGAGCATTTGGCATGTCGATGGTGACCAGTGGCAAATTGACACGTATGGCACTCTCTGTGTCTTCACCCCAAACGAATCGGATCGATGACTCGTCACCGGGTTGGGTAAACAGCAAACTTCTGACTGCGAATGTCACCTCAATCTGATCGTTCATACTCACTGCAATCTGTGGTATTTCTATGTCGATTGCAATCATGTCAGTGCCCGACATGAACGCTCCAGGTGTCCCACTTTCAGCCGTGTAGACATTGTTTCCAATTTGGACATCGACGGTTGCGTTGGCATACACCCCTGCAGCATTTTCCACTTCGTAAGCGATATTGAATCTCCAAGTGGATTCGGGGATGGTCGCACTCTGCTTCCAAAGAATGCTCCATGTCGCGATTTCTTCAGTACCTTGCGCCGACTGGCTGACACCTTTTTCGTTGATGCCGACGAGTTCGTTTTCGAACGGGGTCATCGTCGCTTCGTTGTTTTCCCCGATGAGATATAGCTCAAATTCACTCGGGCCACAACAAACCACTTCTGCACTTGCAGAAGGTAAACTGAGTGGCATCAATGACGCCAGCAGTATGACTAGAACTGCACAGACTCGACGAGATTGACGGGCCTGCATGGTCTCGCGACAGGGAGATTTGACTTAGAACCCTCGTGCGCGCGCGTGTAGGCAAATTAGCCATGCAACCGAACCAATCGGCGTGCCCCATCATCCTCAACGCCTTCGAGAATGGCGAATCCCATTCTCTCTAACTGTACAATGGTTCCATCCGGGTAATCGTTGGTTTCCAACAAACCGGGTGCAGCCACCAGTTCACCATCCTGTTCAAGCAGCAAAACGGCTGGTTGTGCCATGTCGCTGGGTAGCCAATGAATAATCGGAGTGTTGTCAACGCGTTCGGTTCGCATGATTTCACCGATCCACCCCCTAACCGTCTTTTCATGGTTGATTCCAATGTCTGCAAAATCCTTCAAACGCCTTGCTTCGCGTGAGGTAAAATCATCGAAAGCAATCTTCACCTTGAGTGGACTATCCCCAAGTGGCCATTCACGAACGCCCTTTTCTGGATGTTCAGGGTGGATTGGCAGAGTGACTTTATCCATCTCGATTTCAGTGATGTCCAGAATAATAGTACGTGGATTACTGACAAATGATAGTCGCGGAGCATCTGCATCCACCGCTTTAGCATTCAAACTGTTCAAGGTTGACAATGGTACGGCGATATCCTTCTGAGTGAGTCCAAGGTCAACCCAGAACTTCCGCATTGCACCGGCATCATACCCTCTTCGTCGCATGGCCCGGAGTGTGGGCAATCGAGGGTCGTCCCATCCCGAAAATTTTCCATCAGCGATGTCGGATTTCATCTGAGATGTACTGAATCCACCGAATTCGTGGACCTTGACGCGACCCCAATACAGGGTTTCAGGATAGGTCCAACCGAATTTTTCGTAGAGCAATGTTTGCTTGCGGGTGGAATCCATCAAATCCTTGCCACGAACGATATG
>JBJLBW010000048.1:0-8200 GCA_045568015.1 Candidatus Poseidoniales archaeon
ACCAATGACATTGACTCTGACGGCTGTAAAGACTCACTAGAAGACACAGATGATGATGGGGATGGTGTCATTGACACACTGGATAATTGCCCCGTTGGAGATGTCGGGTGGACTTCAGATGGGTTCACGGACAGTGATGGTGATGGTTGTCGAGACATCAGTGAAGATACCGATGACGATGGAGATGGGGTTTCAGATTCTGCGGATGATTGTCCGCTTCAAGCAGTGAATAACATCTCTGATGATGATGGAGACGGTTGTATCGACATCATTGCTGAACCCAGCAAACCATTCATTGAGAAGTTCATGGAAGGGGAGCCACTCGCAATGGGAATTGTTCTCATTCCATTGTTGGCTCTTTTCGCCATGGGTATGGTGATTTACGTTAGGCAGGGGCGTGCTGATGCAATGAGAAAGTTGCGCGAAATGATTGATGCATCAGAGATGCCGATCCAGTTGAGTAAGGTTTCAGGGCAAGCGACTGATTTGTTGCTCGCGAAGATGATTACTGCACAGCAGCACGATGACATTCAGGATGAAATCCGTTCCCGACGGGAAGGATTTGCAGAGGATGCGGTTGATGATTCGGATGAAACCGAAAGGGAATTGTCTCGAGTATTTTCCAAAGCCATCGCACTGGACCTCACAACGAAAGAGTCTGTTGACAGGATGGAGCGACATGTCGCCACTGGCAGGTTTAGTCCCGAGCATTACCTTGAGATGTGGTCGGAGCGCATTGAGGCGGCTGGCTCTGCCGAAGAGGAAAAGGCACCAAAGACAGCGGCTGATTCGCCAGATGATCAGCAATTCACTCTGAGTGAGCCATCTGGTTGGCCCACTGGCAAGCCATCGATTTCATCGCTTAACCGGATGAAGAAGGCTGAGCTTGTCGCCCTTGCTAAGGAGAGAGGTATTTCTCACAGTGGGACGAAAGCGCAAATCATCGATGCTCTTCGAGAAGAAGAGTGATGTGACTCAATCGAACAGATCGTCGTCGTCGATATCGGAGTCCTTCTTGGCATCTCTGACCTTCTTGTAGATCTCCCATTCCTCGTCCGAAATCACTCCATCGCCGTCAAGGTCCATGGAATCAAACAACGCGTCACCGACTGCATCGCTACCCCAAATGGATTCTTGCTCCTTTCTTCGTCGCAGTACGACAACGGTGATGAGGGCAATGAGAAGCAGAATCAGACCGGTGAGCCCGAACGCCCAAGTGGATACCTGTTGTGTGTTTCCTTCTGTTCCAACTTCACATCCACGGTTGTCAATCACCTTGGCATTCAGTGGTGTATCTGGACATTCGTCGTTCTCATTGAGAATACCATCGCCGTCATCGTCCTCAGCAACTGGGTCGAACACGTCTGGGTCCTCAGCACATCCATTGGTTGTAATCGGTACTCCGGCAGGTGTGGTTGGACAGGAGTCCAAGTCGTTGGTAATCCCATCTCCATCAGAATCCAGCTGATACGGCGCACAACCGTTCAGGTTGACGGGTTGGTCACCAGTTGTGTTTGGACATGCATCAATGATGTCTACAATCGAATCTTGATCCGAATCTGAAAGACCTGCTTGACATCCGAGTGTGTCCACTTCGACGCTTGTTGGTGTGTTGAGACATTGGTCTACTGAATCGATGACGCCGTCACCATCAGAGTCTCGCTGCGTTTCGCCACAACCATCTGCGTCGACTGTTGGGGTGTCATAGCCAGGTGTATCAGGGCACTGATCCACGTCGTCAGTAACACCGTCATTGTCGGAATCCTTCTGGGTCAATCCACAGCCACTGTAATCTACAACGTCGCCAAGTGGAGTCATGGGGCAGCTGTCGAAGATATCGGCTATGCCGTCTTGATCGTTGTCATCAGTGACCACGTCACCCGGTGCACAACCAACTGCGTTGGTTTGATTCCACAATTCGGGTGGCGTTGTGTCACAAACGTCGACTTCGTCATTGACCTCATCGCCGTCACTGTCCTTCTCTGCTGCTGCACAGCCATCGATGTCGACCGTCGCACCCAATGGCGACTCTGGACAAACGTCTGCGCTATCATAGACGCCGTCACCATCAGAGTCAACCTGAGATGCACCACATCCAAACTCATCGACAGATTCGCCCATCGGTGTTCCTGGACATGAATCGACGTTGTCCTTGTAGCCGTCTCCATCTGTGTCTCTCTCCGATGGTCCACAACCATCTGGGTTGACATAGAAGCGCTCAGCGAATGGTGTGTTCAAGCATTGATCCACATTCTCAAGAATAGTATCTCGATCTGTGTCGTCAATACAACCATCTGGTGCTGCGTTTCCACTGGTTCCTTCTCCAATGTAGAAATCATATTCTGGAGCGGCATACTCGTTTGGACAGGAATCATCTGGATCGTAATATGGGTCATCATCTCGATTATCGATACAGCCATCCGAGACCGGGGTTGATGAGCCGTTGCCGGTGTAGTCATCGTAGCCTAGAGCATTCTCAAGCGGGCAAAGATCATTCCATACTGGAACTTGGTCGTTGTCATCATCAGACTCCAATACTTCGACGATTACCCAACCATCTGATGGGACAGATGTCCCGCCGATATCATCGGTTGCAGAGAAGAAAATCACTTGCAGACCGACTGGCAATTGATCTGTGACAATCGATGGTGAATTCGGGAACATGTCTGAATAAATCAGACCGTTTACGTGCTCACTATACCACGTGTAATTTGCGATTGAACGGTCGCTGGTCACAACGATGCTGAGATTGACCGGGCGGCCCTTGTAAATCTCAGCAGGTGATACTGAAAGGTCAAGATAGTCGCTCTCGATGCTGATGAGGCCGACTTCTGGGCGATCCCAAATCGAATAATTGAACGAAGCTGAATCACAACCGCGTCCATTGCATGAATAGATGTTCAATTCCACTGGGTCCTGATTTTCTGTTGTGGGTGTGCCCGAAATCATTCCATTTGAATTGTTGAATGTCAAACCGGGGGCGAGGACATCGTTGTCACGTCCATCAATGAGGCCGTAAACGGGGCCCGCCAGAGCATGAGTGCTGGTGTCTCCTCGAGCCATTTGGTGATTGTCGTTCTCACCCCAACAGAATAGTGCCTTGTCGCCCTCAACCATGAAACACATTCCGTAATTAGATGAGCCTCCTGCTGAAAGAGATGTGATAATACCAAACCCATCTATTGCCCAAGTTCTATCACCTCCAGTATCTTGGGTACCGGATTCTGTTATGTATCGCAGTCCCATGCACTGTACTGTAGAATTGCTATACAGAGTGCAAGTTTCGGTCTCGGTGGTCTCCACGTGCTCTGGAACGGGACCTGTTGATGCTGATTCGTAAACCAATCCGTCTGTTGCCCATACGTCAGAAAGATCTGCGCTTCCGGAACTGTCCTTGGTTTGGTAGTAGTTGTTCGCACCCCAGCACCACAATTGCTCGGTTGAGGTGTCGGTGTTGGTGCCAATCGCACATACGTTGTGCGGCCCTACATCGATACTTGAGACTGCCAAGTTCGTACCGAAATCCACCTGCATAGGTGTGGATTGATCTGTGTTATTTTGGAGACCCAATTGGTAGTCGCCATTGTATCCCCAGCACCAAACGGTTCCTGTATCGGTCAGGGCGCATGTATGTGATGACCCTACGTCAACAGCTGAGAATGAGGCGCCAGCAGGGGTTGAGACCTTTGTGGGTCGGAGGCGATCAGTGGTGTCGCCAGTCCCCAATTGACCGTGCCCGTTCTCGCCCCAGCAGTATACATCTGAGTCTGCAATGGCACAAGCTGTGTCGGTGTACCATGCAAAATCTGTGACTGTGGGTTCGGTCCAATTAACAGAGGGGGTTGGCAATGGCCACTTTAGTGCATCAATGAATACTCGATCAAAGTAACAATTACTTGAGCACGAGGTTGAGGAATCTTTCACGTACTTGATGACTAAATGGTGGTCTCCTGCCGTTACCCAATGGTTGAATGTGTGCCAAATATTCGTATACAGTCCGTTGTTGTAACTGCGCTTTGAAAGGATTTGGTTTCCATCAAGTTCGATGTAGAGGTAATCTTGGTTCCAGCTGTTTCCGTTGTAGCCAGACAACAAGAAGCAAAGACTGAGAAGGCCTGCGCCTGTTGTGATATTCATCTCAATGTATGACTCTTCACCTTGAATAATTGTGTGCTCAGCCTGTGTATCGTATTGAGCCTGATTGCTTGAAGCTGAACCTAAGACATAATTGCCATGCAGAGTATGCAGTTTTGTGTGTTCGCTGGTGTTTGTGTAAGACCAGTTGCCATCACTTCCTGTAGAGACATTATTGGCGTCGATGAGGTATTCTTCCCATGCGACTGCGGATGCGTTCTCAAACGATTCAAAGCCATATCCAGAGGCGGGGTTGATATCATAGCAACCTGGGGAGCTATCGGTGCCCCCGTGTTGAGTTGGGATGATGGAGTTGGAAGAATATGGACTCAATTCTGGATCAAACAAAACCTGGGCAGGGGCCTGAAGACTGGTGGAGTACCCATGGCCCAAACGGCCATTCCCATTGTCATCGCCCCAGCACCACAGGGTTCCATTGGTGAGGACCCCGCAAATACCAGTGGACTCTGCAGAGATCTTGGTGAATGTCAAATTCGCAGCCGCTGCATCGGGATGCAATGTGGGATTTACCACGACGAAGGTACTTTCTTCGTTTGAATCCAAGATTTTTTCAACGTTCTTGCCCCAGCAATACAATTTGCCTTCATCATCCAATGCACATACCGTATCATCATCGACGTCCACTTGGCCTGTGTAATTTGGGTGTCCCGCTGTCAAGGTCCAGAAGGCATCGCTTCCACCCATGTTTACTGGAGGTGAGATTGATTCCTCATCTCCCGTAGTGAGGTAGAAGTTGTTGTTAGAGCCATGTGTAATCGATGGGAGTTCCGGTTCTACAACCTCCAGAGTTAGAGTGGTTGTTGCATTACTATCATCGGAATAAACGGTGATTTCGTAATCTGTAGGATCCCAGGGAACCAGTGGGGTGCCCGAAATAACTCCAGTTTGGTAATCAAATGAGAGGCCTGTTGGAAGTGTTGTTGGCCCATCTGTTTGCCATGGACCCATAGCCCTGTCAGCAGTGATCCATTGGTTCCAGGAGTGGGTGTTCATCCATCCGATTCGTAGTTCGTCAATTGACCCTTCAAAACCTTCTCCGAATACACATGGTTCATAGCCCCAATAAAGACCATTTGTGTGGGAGCCCTTATTGGTGTGTCTCATGTAATGCTGCCGCTTGTGGCTCGAATCGGATTGTGTTCCATTATTGACGTAAACTTGAACGTCAATATTGTTTCCAGAGTCGTAATAAAAAACTGCGATGTAATTCCATTCATCCACTTCAATTTGTACATCCATTCCTTCAGTTGTATTCCAAATCCTATTCATATCGTGACTGCTTACCTCAGGGGATGCATCATAATTGTTCCAAACGAAATCGGTATCGTTGGATGCATCGACGTAAATCTTTGTCTGCAAATAGCCATCAGAGGTGAGGCTCACGTTGAATGCATCGAATGTTCCGTCCGCCTGTGTACGAACTCTGCTGAACAATTGACCATCCAGTGAACTGGGTTTGTACCACCCTGCGAATGCACCACCTTCTGTCGTGCTATGGGTTCGACAATTGTTCGAGGTGATGTTGTCACCGGGGTTCCCTCCGAGTCCGACCCCACCGAAATTTTTCCCTTGAGGTGCCATCTGCGCGTTTCCATTAAGCACAAGAGTGCCCGCATTTCCAGCAGTTCCATAATCTGAAAGAGATGGGGTATTCATCGGCCACCAATTATGTGAATTGTGATTAGCGATAACGAAATCATCATTCGTATATGAAAAATAGTCAGGGGTTGAACTCAATGGGATTGTCATCGGAGTAATCGGTGTAATCGCTGTCTGATTCACCAATGCATTTTGTCCAGTCCACGTTCCGAAATATTGGATGTGGTTGATGGTTCCTGTTCGTCCAGACGTGCTGTCTGAATCAACGCTCGCATCTAATTCGGTTGCTGCCAATGGCGATAATGACGCCAAGACCATGATGGCCATCAGTAGGATTGCTCTGCTCTGCATAGTTGTCCCTCGTTGTTTGCTGCTGTCGGTTTTACTTAATTGTGTAATGCTTTCCATAATATCACTCCCAATCCACGTCTTCAAATGTTCCATCATCATCATTTGTCTCATCAGAAACCACTGCCGACATATCTGGTAATTCGTCTTCTTCCTCAACAGAATCCAATTCAGTAGCCTGATTGGCCCACTTGTCTCGCTTGATACGGCCGGGGAAGAATTCAATCGCCTCGTTCACTTGTTCCTCAATTTCTGGCGTCATATTGGCCAATTGAGAGAACTTGAAGATGCCGAGTGCATTCAGCTTCTCTTCAATGAACGGTCCTATTCCTTTGATCTTGCGCAAGTCGTTCTTGTCATCAACGGAAGCGGTTCCAATTGTGGCGAAGTCGATCTCCTCCGCCTTGGCTGCGATTCGAGCGAGTTGGGCTTCCTTCTCAGTCATCTCTGCCATCTTGGCATCCATCTCTGCCATCTTGGCATCCATCGCTGCGATTTTGGCATCGGCTTCCGATGTGTCCACAGCGAATGGGGCTGAATCATCATCCCAGTCATCGACGCTCGATTCCTTCGGAGTCACTTCGCCTTCGAGATTTGCGAATGGATCATCATCATCTGCTGGTTCTTTGCTGAGGACCGTGGTGATTTTCGTGATATTGAATGTGAGGTTGCCCTCTTCGTCGCGGCTTGAGGAAATGAACATCAACACTGCAAGCACGAGAATCAGAATCAGAATGGGGATAATCCAGCAACTGAATGAGTTGGAGTTGTTTTCCGTGGTTGAAGTTTCACTCTGTGCGCAGGAGGCATCTGGTACATCCGAGCCATCGAGATAGTCATGGCCGCATCTCTGTTCATCGGAATCTGTCCAACCATCATCATCAGTATCTCTCTGTGAGGCTCCACAGCCCTCTGAATTTGGAATCTCATCTGATGATGTGTCTGAACAGTCGTCCAAAGCGTTGGGTATACCGTCTCCATCATCATCTCCGCTCTCCGAGGGGCCACAACCAAATTCGTCAACTTGATTCTTTTCGGTAATCGGTGTTTCTGGACACTGATCATCCGTGTTCATGACGCCATCAAAATCGATATCCAAGTCATTTTCACAACCATCAGGAATACCGTCATCATCCCAATCCAATGTGTCGTCATGACCTGGACAGATATCGCTTGAGTCTGGAATCGTGTCTCCATCATCATCGTCATCTACGACGTCGCAGGTCGAGTCGGAATCGGTGTCTAAGGGTATATTTGTGTCATCCAATGAGTCGCTTCCACAAGTGTTCTCATCTGCATCGCTCCAGCCATCACCATCATCATCAGTGTCTACATTGTTGCCAATGTTATCACCATCTGTGTCTAACCATTCGCTATCATCGAGTGGGAAATGATCGGATACATCGTCCCAGCCGTCACCGTCATCATCCGCATCTGCATTGTTACCAGAGCCATCCCCGTCTGTATCGACAGTTTCTGCCGGATTGGTTGGGAAGGCATCATTGGCATCGTTGACACCGTCATTGTCGTCATCGTTGTCAGTTTCATTAGGTGTACCATCCTCATCTGTATCGACTAAGCAATCATCGGAAGAAGTGGAACTTTGACCGATGGTGGCTGTACCAAGTGGACAAGGTGAAGGGTTGATGTTTCCAGTTCCATTGGCATAGGTGTTCTGCGGTGCAGGGGTGCACGCAGAGGTTTGTGTGGCATTGATGTATGTGCCTTCTTGACAGGGTGTCTGATCAGAATTACCAGAACCACTTGCATAGTGTCCTGGATCTGTAACCAAGCAATCTGTTTGACCAGTACTAGGTTGGTATGTTCCTGGGGAACATGCAATCTGCTGCCCCATGCCGATATTGGGTGCTTTGTAACCGGCATCTGCATCCAAACAGGCGTCTGATGATGTAGCGGCACTGGTTGGATTGTAGGTTCCGGCCAAACATGGAGATTGTCCAGTCGAGGCTGTCGTGTCAACGTAATGGCCAGTTGAGGCTGGTGTTTGTGATGAACGGCCGGATTGGCTCACATAGTAGCCGAGGTCAGCATCCAAACAAGCTGATGCGTCATCAGATGCTGATACTGGATTGTAGGT
>JBJLBW010000049.1:0-8189 GCA_045568015.1 Candidatus Poseidoniales archaeon
GGAACAGATGGACCTGGTTTCGCGTATGATTTGTCTACATACAGAACCCGCCAGGATATGGCCTCTGTATTCACCGGATTGGTTTGGCAAGACCACGCTGATGGAGCAGACGTTTACAGTGGCACAGATCAATCGATTTCCATCGGACTTGTCGATGCGAATGGCATTATTGATTTCGAGTACATCTCACTCATCTTCGACTTTGAAGGACCTGACCCCGAACGAGACCAACAGCGAATCTCATACAATGGACGGACAGACACTTGGTCCTCTGAAAGTGAGTATATCACTCTCCAGCCGAGTAGTTCTGCTGAGGTGACCACCAACGATACCGGTCTGCCGTGGATCCAAACCACATTTGATTTCCAATTCTCTTGGGATTGGCCGGATGAAGACATTTCGGACCTCGCACTGGAATACAAAGAACTGGGCTCAAGCACCCCCACACGCATTGAGTTCATCGAACATACCTTCAGTGTCGAGAATGATTTGGTTCTCGATGCTTCATCATACACCGTTGAAGATGTTGCTGAGCCCCGAACCGGTCCACTTGATGATGCTACACCAGTACGACCCGATGACAGACTACGCTGGTCTGGACGAGTGGTGTATGAAGGCAGTGGAGTACCCGCTCCTAATGATCTGGGTATTACGGTCGAGGTGTTCGATGGTGTGCAATACTGGTCCGATGGTAGTCTGACCGATGATGGTGCTTTCAGCATCGAAGTTCCGCTCACAGCTGCTGCTGCCTTGCAGAGCGCAGAAACACGAACGTTCCTCACCGGGGTTCGCAATGTTCCTGGTCGCGGAGAAGATATGACGCGTGATACGGTTGCAACCACATTGCAACTGCAGGTTGATCACACCCCCCCACGTGTCCATCATCGTTTGGCTCCTGTCGATGTCATCGACATTTCAGCAGCGTCTGATTTGACTTCCTTGCCGGTTCGATTTTCGGGTTGGGAAGAATGTGTGCTGCTTGAGGGTGATGACCGATGTGCCGCATTTAGCCAATCACCACAATGGGTAAACTGGGTGATGCGGGATGATGCCCGAACAATTGCTGCTGGTGTTTCCCCTCTAGCCATGCAATTGAATGGATCTCACTTGGAATGGATTGGAGAAGTTGACTTGACCAGTGATGGTCTTGTCACACCCCGAAGTGGTTACAAGATTGGATTTTGGGTCACAGGACATGATGCGGCTGGAAATGAATTCCCAATGGCAGCAAATACCGAAAGCGACCCGGTGCGTGAACACGAAGATTTGGATGATGATCAAGACCTTGCTTGGGTTCGCCTTGGAGCGACCGTTGCAGAACTGATCGTCAAGAGTGTGACACTTGACCAAGATACGGTTAGCGAGGGTACTGAAGTCGAAGTCGTGGCAATCATTGCCAACACTGGAGGCGTGACCGAGTCGTCTTTCTCAGTGCAATTCGTTGCTGATGAGAAGGTGATTGATACCGTCAGAATCACAGGACTTCCAAGTGATGGTGAACACCGAATTACCAGCACTTGGACGGCGACTGAAGGCATCGACAGGATTACCGTCATCGTGGATGCTGAAAATGAAGTCGTCGAAGTTGATGAAGAAGGAAACTCGATGTCTGCTGGAATCTCGGTTGAATATTCATGGGGCCTCGGATGGGTCGACAGTTGGCGACAAAATCCGCTTACTGTAATCGGTGTCATCTTCGCCTTGATTCTAATTCCTGTCATCGCCATCATCACATGGAAAACCTCACTCTCTGGTTCAACCAGTCTTTACGATGAAGAACTCATGTACGAGGATGAAGAAGACGATGACTGGGAAGATGATGATGGCGAGGATGGTTGGGAATAGCCCCAATCATGATTCGGCGGATTGAAGATACCCGCCAGCCCGCCCTCCCCCTACGGGGAGAGGGCGATGACGGTATACGAGCAGCTTTGTGAACCTCTTCGTGCACATCTTAAATCGCAAAAGTGGGTTCCGACACCCATCCAAGATGTGGCCATTGAACCACTGCTTTCTGGTCAAGACCGAGTGCTCGTCGCAGCGACTGGTTCTGGAAAAACCGAAGCCGCGGTTCTGCCAATTCTTTCCGCCTGTCATTCACAGGAATGGGGGCGAATGTCCATCCTGTATGTCACACCATTACGGGCTTTGAATCGCGATATTGACCGACGCTTGGAGGGATTAGCAGCGGTTGTGAATTTAGAGGTTGGATTGCGACACGGAGACACACCTCAATCCGAACGGAATCGACAATCGCGAAAACCACCCCATCTACTGGTGACTACACCCGAAACATTGCAAATCATGCTGACTGGAAAACGACTCAGGGAGCATCTGCGAAATGTACGAGCGATAATCGTCGATGAAGTACATGACCTTGCAGCCTCTGAAAGAGGATCTCAACTCCTTGTTGGAGTCACAAGAGTCGAAGAAATGGCCAAACGGGTAGTTCAACGAATCGGACTTTCTGCAACGATTGGAAACCCCACAGAGGTTGCCCATTGGCTCTCACCCGAACGGGGTGAAGCCATTCTCGCAGACGCGCCCAGAAATACGGAAGTGCGCATTACCTGTTCACAACCCGAAGAGGCGGATGAAGCAATTGCGCTCGAGCACAATACATCACCGCAGGCGATGGCGAGTTTGCGAATGCTCGCTGGGCGCCTCAAAGCGGATGCCCCTGCTCTGGTATTCGTAAACAGTCGCAATGCAGCTGAAACTGTGGCAAGCCGACTCTCAACCTTCGATGAATCTCTGGAGATTGGCATTCACCACGGTTCCCTTTCGGCAGATTTGAGACAGGATATGGAGGACCGTTTGCAGCGTGGTGAATTACATGCATTGGTTTGTACGAGCAGTTTGGAATTGGGTATCGATGTTGGAGCCATTCGGCATGTCCATCAAATTCAATCTCCACGCGCAGTGGATCGCCTTTTACAACGGCTCGGGAGGGCGGAGCACATCCTTGGCGGCACCGGAAGGGGAGACCTCATCTCTTGGGAATGTGATGATATTGCTGAATCCGCTGTAATTGCTAGAAGGGCGATTGCCGGTCAAATTGAGGGGGTTCAATGGCGAACAATGCCCCGGGTCGTTGCTGCAAATCAAATGGTGATGATGACGCTCTGTGAAGGTATTGTACCTCTTCCAGCCACTACTACTATTTTCCAAAGAACCTCAATTTTTAGTGAATGGACCGATACTGATACTCGTGAATTGGCGCGAATTCTAGATGACCGTTGGGTCCTAAAATTGGTTGAAAACCCCGCAACCTCAGACCCGCTTGAATGGTCTCCTACGCTGTGGAGGGAACTTGCAGAAGGAACCTCTCTTCCTGCAGAAAGGCCGACCAGAGAGGAAATCGAGGAATTGCCAGATGAGAAATTAGACAAATGGCGTAAAGGGATGCGGAAATTGGTACCCGAGCACCTCAAAGATGGTTGGACTTCAGCGGGTTCCCGAACGCGTTCGTATATGCTGCAACACCTGTCAATGATTCCAGATGAACAGAGGTATACCGTTCGAGATGTAGTTTCTAGACGGGCAATTGGGTCTGTAGATGAAGCATTTGTCTTGTCTCTCAATAATTCGGGTGAAGAAACGGATGGTGCCCCAAGGCGATTTGTGATCGTCGGAAGAACTTGGGAGATTGTCGAAGCCAACCCTGAGAAAACAGAATTGTTGGTGGCCCCTGTTGGTTCAGGGGGTATGGCACCCGTTTGGAGCGGAGAATTACCACCGGTACCCGCTGAAATTGCCCGTGAGGTCGGCGCACTTAGGAGGGTTATTCGCGAATTGGCCACAGGTGAACAAAATGAAGAGTTTGAGCAGGGGAACCGTTTGGATCGAATCGGTGGGCAACCTGAATCACACGATCTTGATGCATATCCACTCGCCCCAGATGCACTGTCAAAATTGATGAATAAAATCGTCGAGCATGTTGATGCTTCAAGCAGTCTTCCTGACGAGAGAACGCTGGATGTCGAAACTCGTCGAGATGCAATTATTGTGCATTCTTGCCACGGAAGTAGAATCAACGAAACACTTGCACATTTCTTACAGGCGATGGCTTCAACGATTCAGGGTCAAATGGGTCGTGTGTTGGTCGACCCATACCGAATCAGTTTGCAAGTGCCCGGTTTGAGAGCGACACATGTTGTAGACTGGTTGACTGAAACCAAACCCGATAATTTGGCGACGATACTACGCGTCACAATTCCAAACGGGAGGCAATTACGGTGGCGACTGGTCCAAGTTTGCAAGGTCATGGGTGTCTTGCGATCGGGCGTAGACCCTCGAAAGGTGAACTTGCATGGAATCGCTCAGAGATACAAAGGCACACCCTTGATGGATGAAGCCATGGACAAATTATTCAGTGAGCGTATGGATGTCGAAGGGACCACCGACCTATTGCATGCGATTCAGGATGGAGTCGTAAAGGTCGAACAGCGTTCACCAGGGGCACTTGGTGTATCCCCTCGTTCAGAACGAGATATGCAATTACCAGATTGGTCCAATGTAGAAGTTCGACGACGATTGGAAAATCGCTTGATGAATGAAAGAGTCGTCATGATTTGTTTGCGATGCAAGACATCATCACGATTCCGAGTTGCAAGATACCCGAGTATCGATCGAAGTTGTGGAGTTTGTCGGGCGACCATGCGGGCAGTCGCTAGAGAAGGTCTGGGTGATGAATTGGCCAAGTGGGTTGCTTCAGATGAAGACAGCGTTCGTAACCGGATGATGCGGAATGCAGAGATGGTTCAAAATCAAGGAATCGATGCCATCCTTTGTCTCATGGCACGAGGCGTTGGGGAAAATACAGCAACGAGAATATTGAGAGCATATCCACCCGGTTCAGAGCGTGACTCCTTGCTCAAAGCGATCCATGAGGCTGAGGTTCAATATGCAAGAACACGGCGCTTCTGGGGTTAGGAAGCCTCATGGACGGCGAGGGCGGACATCGCCCCGATGTGGTTTGGATTGACTGGCCGGAATGCTTCGGGCAAGACCACGGTGGTCGACTGGTTGGTCGAAAATGGCTATGTTGCAACCTCCTGTTCAGATTCCATTCGTTCCCATTTGAAAAATCAGGGGAAGGAAATTAATCGTGATAACTTGATTGCGGGTGGACGAGAATTGCGAGCAGCACATGGTCCTGCCATTCTTGCAGAAATGCTGCGTGACTCAAATTCGAATGAGGGGAATCTTGTGATTGATTCAATTCGAACTCCGGCTGAGGTCGAGGCGTTGCGGGAAAGGCCGGATTTCAGATTGATTGAGGTACGTGCGTCAAGAGAAGTACGTTGGAATAGATTGCAATCAAGAGCTAGAGTGGGTGACCCAACTGATTGGGAGACCTTTGTAGAACAGGAGGAGGCGGAACTTGTGGCAGCTGATGATAGTGGGCAAGCACTGGTCGCAACCGCGGCATTGGCGGATATTGTCATCATCAACGATGACGACGCTAAAACTTTGCAAGAAGCCCTCGAACTATTGCTCAGGCCTGCCGAATCGTAAGGCCGGCTTCACCCATCATATCTGTAGACATTTCAAAATCTGCTAGCCATCTCTCTGGAACTTCACTTTCCTGAGGATACACAACTTCGACAACACCGGCTTGAATCAACGAACGCGCACATCGGGTGCAGGGTGGCCAAGTTACGTATGCAGTACAACCTTTCAATGACAATCCGATTCGCGCAGCATGCATGATTGCGTTTTCTTCGGCGTGGCAGATGAGTGGGTACTTTTGCTCGCGGTCTTCAAGTCGCGCGGAATCATCAGCGATGCCACGGGGAAAGCCATTGAATCCAGTACTTCGAATCTCACGATCTTCGCCTACGACAACGCATCCGACCTTTGTTGAGGGGTCTTTGGACCAACCAGAAATGTGCTCCGCAAGTTTGAGGAATCTCTGGTCCCACTTTGCACTCATGGCTTCACCCATCCTACCCTGAGAGCCGTAGTGTTTGAGACTTCTCACGCAATCGGGTCGATGCCATCTTCACCACTGGGTGAAATCAGAATATTTTGGAAATCCATCTTGCCTTCTTCATCGATGATTTCTAGAATGGCTCCAATCAGGTAAATGCTACCGATACAAAGCACTGGTTGGGGCAAATCTGGATCCAACTTAGTGGCTTGAGTTTGTGCTGACGATAACGCTTCTTCGATTGACGAAATGGCTGTAATCTCTGCATCTGTTCCATGCGAATGCAATTCTTCGGCAAGGTGTTCGCAATTTACAGGATCCTTCCTACCCTTCGGTGGTTGCGTAACGTAGACGTGGCGAATCCCTCCTTCGACGATGAGTTCAACAAGTGGTTGAAGGAATGAATCCAAATCATTCTGTGTGGTGGTTCCAACCACCACTACACCTGGCATTGGAGCCATATCTCGTGATTTTTGGAATCGAATTTGCTCGCAGGCTCGAGCCATCCCACTCGGATTGTGGGCGCAGTCTAGGAGCATAGGACCACCATGGTCAACCCATTGCATTCTACCTGGCCAATTCGTGTGTGTTCTGGCCCTCTCAATTTCTTCATACGCTTTCTTCTCGCCCATGATGTACAGGGCCATACTGGCCAATTGGTATGCCTCTTGCTGGTAAGGCATCCACCCATCATACCACATTTTACTCGACAATGGTCGAAATGGTTTCACCGCATTTGAGAATTTGAATGCCCGCCTTCTATCACCACGCCACCACCAAGCAGTGTCGTGATCTCGAACGGTTCGTTCAATTGCCTTTCGTGCTGAATTGTCGTAAGGCCAAGTAGCAAGTAAAGGCCGACCCTGACGCACAATTGCGGCTTTTTCCTCTGCGATTTCAGCCAACGTGTCACCAAGAACCTCGGTGTGTTCAAGGGAGATTTCGGTTAAGATGCAACAATCGGCATCCACCAAACGGGTTGCATCCCATCGACCACCCAAACCCGTCTCGATCACAGCTCTCTCAACGCCTTGATCACGAAACGCCAACATGGCGACGATGAAGGTAGCCTCGTAGAAGGTCGGTGAGATGACTGGTTCGACATTACACACTTGCTGAATCTGCTTCAAACATGATTCAAACAAGACGTCAGATATAGGTGAACCATCGATTCGAATACGCTCATTCACCGACATCAAATGGGGTGAGGTGAACAAACCTGTACATTGACCGGACAGAGTGAATGCATTCGCTAAAATGGCACAACAAGTACCCTTTCCATTGCTGCCAGCAACGTGCACTGCTGGAAAGGAATGTTGAGGCATGTCAAGGCGACCCAGAAGGGTCGCAGTGTTGTCTAGAGATGGATTGTAGCCGAACGATTTCAGCGAATCCAACCAAGACCAAACGTCAACGCTCATACCTCCACCCCATACCACCGGTAGACGGTCGCCTTGAAATGGCCTTTGAGGGTCGCCCAAGACATGTCGGGAGACGGATTCGCCGCAAAGCGGCGGGCTGAGAAGGCTGTAAATGCCCCCGCTAAACAAAATCCTCGCTCCCTTATCGACGAACTGAAGGCACAGGCCGGTTCGATGGTCGGAATGGCTGGGATGTTCATCATCACAATCCTACTGGCGATGAAAATTCAGCCGTTCTATGATCGAGATGAGTTGAGAGCGTTTGGTGCTGAAGGCGCAACGAAAGCCAGTTTTGTTTTGCTTGAACTGGTATTCATTTTCTTATTCACCGCTCTCATCATCTACATGGCTAGGAACAATCTACAGAAGTTCATTCGTTGGGGTGTTCTTGGTGTCCTGTGGATTGCAATGCTCTACGCACTATATCCGTTGGCTGCAATGGTGCTCGTCCCAGACGCCCCACCTTTTACCGAGGAGTCCCTTGATGCCTCAGAAGCCTACATCGTAGCAGTCGAAGAAGGTGGAGCGGATTTCTTCTATGTCGATGACCCCCTGTCAGGAAATGGAACACTCAGATATGTTGGCAATGCCGGAGAAATCGAATATTGGAGCCATGATGTGGTGCCTGAATTCGAAGGGAATCCGCAAAACACCGTCCAAATTTCAAGAACGGCTGATGGAATCATCATGTGTGAAGGAACACAATGGGTTCTCCTCGATGCTGAAGATGGAACTCAACTTGAGGATCATGGCCGTGATTGTGAACTCGGATTGAGATATGAATACACATCGTCTCCAGCCTTCGACGAAACTTGTGATGGCCAAGATGATGT
>JBJLBW010000050.1:0-8169 GCA_045568015.1 Candidatus Poseidoniales archaeon
CCATGGGTGATTATTGCAGAACGTTCTCGTGTGAGATGGTCTGATGAGGGGCGCTCGGTTGAGTTGTCTCACATCCTTGAACGATTGGATGCAATCGATGACGCAATCGTATTGGGTTCACCTCGAATACTATCCATGATTGAAGAGGTTCAACCCTCCCGTGTAATTGAGCCGGTCCTATCAGAAATAGAACGACGACAAGATCGTCGATTTGGAGCACTTCAAGGGATGATTGAGATGCTCGCGGAAAGGGGATGGGATACGAGTGGAATTCAAACTGGCCCAATGCATGAACAATTTACTGAAGCGGAAAGAATCCATGCCCTTGACGGGGAATTGACACAGTGTCAGCGACGAATTGAGAATGAGATTCGCCCCTTCGGTCACAATATTGCCGAGCATCTCTGGGGTGCCGTCACAATGGCGCAAAAAGAAGCGACAATGGAAGCGGTTTCGCAAGTAACCTCTGAAATCAATGATGTTGCTGACGATTTATCACGTAGGCATGCGCACGTTGAAGCGCGTATTTCTGAATGGCAAAGTGAAGGGTTTGAAGTGCCCACAAAATTGCCACTGCTCGCGAGTGAAATGATCGCATGGGAGACCAAGTTACCTGAGGTTTCGAATCAAATTGAAGCCACCCACAGTATCTGGTCACAGATGGAGCCACATCTCGCGCAATGGCCTGAATATCGACGCCTGGCGGAGCGTACGAAGGGGCACCTGAATGCAATTCAAGCATTGGATGTACTTCTGCAGGGTTTAACAGCGAAAACCGAAGGTGCGCGGTCGGCTTGTGAGGCGAGATTAGAGACATGGAACTCTCATGGAATTGATACAACAACGTGGGCTCCACTTGTCGACACCGAGCCGCGGGCCGTCCTTGAGGAACTTGATGCGCATCAACCGTTTATCGATGTGATTGTGCCTTTAATCCAAGGTTTACAGTCGCTGGATACGTCGATTAATGGGGGGCCTGACGTTGAGATTTGGTTGGGTCAATTACGAGCTGCAGGGGCTGGGATGAGCGCCGTAGAAACAGCACAAGATTGGTACGATTTGGCGACTAATCGTCGAATACGCCATCGCAACTATTTGGATCGGGCCCGACTGGATCTTGCAACGCTTTGGCCACAAGACCTCGATTCTGAATCACTCGATTTGGCAACATACGAAGCGACTGTTTCGGGTTTGGAAAGTGGCGATGATTTGTCTGCTTCACTGAACATCCAAAGGACCGAAGTGGATGTTGATGATCGATTGGCCCATGTCATTCAGGGACTCCAATTGGAATTGGATGATTGGCGTCATCTCGGATGGTCAGTCGAAGGTTTGCATGAGTTGTTGGCTCAAGATCCAGTACGTTTGGGGCTTGACCTACCTGAAATTCGGGCGGCGATGGATGGTCACGCTGCACGATTGATGAGATTGATTCCGTTGCCTTGGGCTCTGGATGTTGAGTTGGCAGAGCGTGTTCTTTCTGATTTGATGCGGCCGGAAAGGTTGGCCTCTCTCGATGAAGAATTCCAAGAATTGATGCTTACATTGGCCAATGCAGAAGGCAAAGCAGATCCAGAATTTGAGTTCAGACCCTTCAGGCCACAATCGCCAATGGCTCGAATCGAAGAGAGGTTACCTGTACTCATTCCTGTGACTGAAGAAATCGTCAAAGAGGTTGAAGTGGAATCTGTGGTTGACGAGTTCATCGCTGAGCCTATTGTAGAAATCGAAGAAGAGGTTGAAGTTGTGATAGAGGCATCCGGTTCGTCAAAGGATATTCGAGATTTGTTTGGACTTGGTGAAAATGATGTGGGATTAGATCAATTGTTACAACCTCCATTGGATGTCAGAGTCCAGCGCCTAGCGCGAATTGCGATGATACTTGAGCAGGGTGATTCAGGAGCCCATCGGGCATTACAAGGCCGCCTTCCAGCAATCGCGAAAAAGTTGGAGAGTTGGACTGCTGAGCGCCTGTCTAGAAGGCACGCATCGAGTGGTCAAGGGCTGTTGAAGGATGCGAAGGCACTCGGCGAACGGCTGGCGGATATTCCCGGCCCGGGGGCGGCGATGCCATTGGAAATGGATCGGTTTGAACTTCCAGGATCTCAGGACTTAGAAGGTCTAACATCAGCAATCAAGCGACTTGAGAAATCAGTCATACTCCCAAGTGCAATGATCCAAATCCCTGAACCTGTTGAATCCTAATCTTCACCGAGGTCCGTTAGGATATTTTCCTTTTCACCTTCTGAAAGGGAGTCGTCTCTCGGTGCAGCTTGCATTGGTATTTCCGGTGCTGGAGTAATTGTTTCAGTTGGGATCCCCATATCTGGCGAAGCCATGGGCGGGGGCAGAGGTGCAGCAACACCACCAGGTGGTGGGAGAGGTGCTGGTGGGGGCGGCGAGGCGACCGGAGGAGGTGCTGCCATTGGTGCTGGTGGTGGGTTCATGACCGGTGGAACCGCAGCGGGAGGAGGTGCGGCCGGAGCTGGTGGTGGGGCAGCGGCCGCAACCGGCGGAGCTGGTGCAGGGGGGATTGCAGCGGCTTGTTGGGCTTGCATCTGTGCCTGCATCTGAGCTTGTTGAGCATCAATTTGGGCTTGTTGGGCTTGCATCTGTGCCTGCATCTGAGCTTGTTGGGCATCAATTTGGGCTTGTTGGGCTTGCATTTCTGCTTGCGCCTGAGCCATGACTTGCGCCTGAAGAGATGCGGCTTCTTCCGCTGCACGGTGAGCTTCGGCCATTTCCGATTCAATCGAATCTGCAACAGCATTGAGCGCTGTGGGATCCATTGGTTCTCCACGTAGAATATCTCTCATCGCCGAATCGATGAGGTCCATGCTGGTATTGGTCAATACTCGATTCGAGCCAGCCCTGTAAATGAGGATGCGGTGCTTTCCCGTGTTCGTCTCAAAGGTGATGAGTTCAGGATCAGCAAATTGCAACATTGAGAGGATTGTGCCGACTGCAAAGAAAAGGATGAACCAATTTGTGTAGAAAATGAGTGAGGCGTTCTCAAAGGCGACAATCGTCAGGACGAGGCCTGCTATTGCCACAAGGTTCCAAAGATAGCGAGTGCTGTCTAGCCAATCAAATCTTGAATGGGTAAAACCACAGAGTGCATCCATTCGACTCATGAACAAATCTTCGCTGTGAGTTCCATCGTTGCCCCTTGTTGCTCTCGTAACTCGGAAAAGTTCGCCATCCTCAATGATTGAGAGAGTTTGATCGCCCATGGCCGCCTCACGGAGAACGAATTCTCGAGCCTCTGAATCTGCGGCAAGGGTGCGAGCGCCGAGCCCTGGCGCGCGAGTACTAATCGTGGGCGATGATGTCCCTCCAACAACCACGGGAGATGTTGTTCCAGTATACATGGAAAAGCCGCCTGCACCCGCAGCGAGAAGGGTGCTAACGATGGTCATCCAAGCACTGTAACCCAAACTCGGATCGGATCCTTCTGGGGGTTCAGGCATCATCAGATACCACGCAACCACTCCAATCAGAATGGATGCTGCGCCACAGAACGGATAGTACTGTGAGAACGGTAGTGTTGTGCCTCGTGGCCCCAAGAAAGTTGCAGCAAGGGTTGCAATCAGGACAAGAACCCCGAGAACGATGAAGAGGGTGCCTGTAAATCCAGCACTTGCAATATCCCCAACGGTGCCGCACATTTCTTCCGTTGCTGAGGTATTGAGTTCAAGGTCAGAAGCGAGTGATGTGCAGTTGTCATAAGCCTCGGACAAATCTTCTGACATCGTCGTGCATTCATCATCAACACAGCTTGTTGCCGACATATCGGCAAGCCCTACTTCTGATTCAACGGTCACGGTTATTCCCAATATTTCCTGAGATTGTTCTTCAACACTCCAGGCATCGCCCATCATTCCAAGCAATGCGAGAAGCAATGCTGCTACAATCAAACCCGTGTGAATCATCGTTGTTCGATCGGGTCCTGTGCTGCCTGTAGAGGACGCGACGGGGGTCGTCATGGGGGCTGGTGCCATGGCTGGCGCTGGTGCGATTGTCTGAGGTTGCATACCACACCGAGGTGTGGTAGGGGTTATCGTTCTCACCCCGTAGGGGTGAGCCTCACTCAAGGTCGCTCATTGCGTATGTTTCGACGTTGTCAGAGCCACCGGCTCCAGACGAACTGCCAAGCACACTCGGGATTGCGCCAACTTCGGCAATCTCGATCATACGAGCGCTGATTTTGGAGTTGACAATCAGACACTGAGCACCTTCAACACCCTCTGCGTATTCTGCGAGTTTGCTTCCAGCGATTGGTTCCGATGCCGAACCATCTTCCAAAATGAGTAGTCCGAAGTTCTTCTTCAGTTCACCCATGTGGGCCGACCACTCTCGAATGTTGTCTGGGACGTCAACTGCGCCGTTGCTCTTTCCTGCTGGCGCACCTCCACCGTCATCTGCTTTGAGTTGAGCCTTGATGCGGCTGACCGCCTTGGTTGCAGTCTCCTTTTGGTTGAGGCACTTGGTGACAACCTTGCCCTCAAGGTGCTCAACTTCACGGGATTCTGGTGCCATGGCGACGTGTGTGAGAGATTTGCCCAATGCTCCGGACAATTCCATCAACAACAACTTGCCACCGCGATCGCCGTCAACGAAGACTGTGACGTTGCTCTTGCCCTTTGCAAGTTCCACGAGTTCGTCCTTTACGTTCGCGCCCATGGTTGCAATTGCATTCTTGATTCCAAACTTCAACAGGTTCCGTACATCATTTCGACCTTCGACGATGATGAGAGCTTCGCTCTCTGCCGCATTGGGTCCGCATGTCATGCCTGAAATGTTGGTCTCTGTTCCAAGCGTGAGTACACTTCGGACTTCATCCAAGATGCTCTTGCTGTCGTTTGAGCCCTCATTCACGATGTTCAGGAGCAAGTCCTTTGCACGATCGATGACCGTGTCGCGCTTGACGCTGTGTATGTTCTCGATTCTAGCTACTTTGATTGTTGCCTTACATGGTCCAATTCGCTCAATTGTTTCAAGCGCAGCTCCAACAACTGCAGTAGATACTTGGTCGAGGCTGCTGGGTAGCAGAATCTCGCCAGATACCTTGCCCTTGTTGGACTTGAGGTTTACATCCACGTGGCCGATTCGGCCTGTTCGCTGCAACTTACGCAACTGTAGTTCCTCGCCGAGCAGGCCTTCGGTTTGACCGAAGATTGCGCCGACGACGTCCTTTCTCTGGATGGTACCATCTGCCTTGATTGAGGCATGAATCATGTACTTAGCTTTCTGATCACTCATTGTGTTCACTTCCTTTTTTTCCTTTTTGCTTTCGCAGGCTTGTCTGGGCACTCAACCGGCCCTTTCGGGTGGGTTTTCATCGTGCGTATTCACGGAAAGGGCACTGGGCCCTGGGAGCGTGACAGGGGTTACCTGCAATCTGGCCGACCCGCCCCTCCTTCATGAAGGCATTGGATAAAAAATTGCAGTAAAAATCGGTTGCACGAGAGGGCGAACCGCTATGAGGAGGGGGTGTGCCTCCCCATTCGTGCCCAAAGATGCTATCACCGACATCAGCACCTTCCAAGGTGTTGTTTCCATCGTACTGAAGGATGGGCAAATCACTCGTGAAGAGAAGCGATTGGTAATCAAACTGGCAAGCCTTCTCAACTTGGATGCCGATGCTCCAAAACGTGTCTATGATGCGATTGTGGCCGGTGAAAAATTAGAGGAAGGGAAGGAGATTGGCAAAACAAAATGTCTGGAAGTCTATGCTGGAATGTTCCAGACCGCTTATCTCAATGCCAGTATCAGTGAGGATGAGTACCTCGTTGTCGCGTATTTGCGACATCTGTTCGATATCACCGATGAAGAAAATGAATTGGTAATGAAGGACATTCGCGCTGAACTGGAAGAACATGTCAAAAAGAACGCATTCCAAGTGGTCGAAAAAGGATTTGAGCAAGCGAAGGATGTTGTCGATGGACTATTCGATCGAATCAGATCCATATTGCCCGAAGGAGGGGCGAAGGGTGACGAAGGGTGACCCTTTGGATGATTGGTTGTCATCGCAATCCGCGAAGGTGCACCGACGACCCAAGCGATTGATGGATGTCATTCGCGAAGCCTATCCAATCGGTGTTCCTGCATTTATTGTAAAAACACAAACCGATCGATTGGGTTCATCTGGTGGTTATGCCTTCCACCTAGGAACTCCTGATGAGGTGTTGAGAAGAATTTGCTCGTGGTTGTTGACCAATGGTGAACAAGCCGTCTTGGCGCAAGTTGTTGGATTGCTCTGGAAAAGACATGGTCGTGAGGATGTGGCGTTGGCGGCTCTATTGCTCGCCAATCTGCAAGATGGTGTGGAGGTGTGGGCGCGTTTGGCGGATGTAATCGAAGGTACTTCCACCGCCGAAGCTCTGTTGCTTTCAATCGAGGAATGTTTCCGAGCCGAGCATGAGCCTCCAAGCGAGGAGTTGTTGATATCGTGGTGTTCGATGAGTGCTGCACATGCGCACCTCGCACTGTTGACCCAGCACGCGAGTTGGGTTCGTTCCGGTAGATCTGAGTTGTCACCACCACTGAAAGGTGCTTTGCAATCAATCCCTTACCCAGACGGAGATTCTCTATTGGGCCGAGTACGTGACCAAATGCTCGATTCCTAAGCGAAGGCTGAAGGTTTGTCCACGCTCCGACGGTGGTATGGTCGAACGTTTTCTTGAAGCCGACGACCCCGTACTCGAACAGGTTCTGAAGTGGACCGTCAAAAGAGATGCTGCTGATATACGGCAATTACTCGAATGGTTGCCCAATGCTGCCAATCGACGTGATCAGCGCGCACTCTTGGATCGAGCTCGTGCTTTGATGGATGAGTTAGAGAATGCAATGAAGGAACTCAACCAATTGGATCGGTGATTCCATGTACCCTGCTCTCATCTTGGCGGGTGGTGCCTCAAAACGGATGGGGCGAAACAAAGCGACGATGATTGTGGAAGGTTCGCCTATGATTGCCAACGTGGCTCATGCGTTACGAGATGGTGGTTGCAAATCGATTATCGTCGCTGTTCGAGATGGGTTTCAGAGACAAGAAATCATGGGCGCATTGTCACACCTATCGGATGTTGAATGTATTTTGGATAACGATTTGGAACGGAGTGCAAAATCTGGCTTAAAGAGTGCCTTAAGGCAATGCGCACAGATGGGTATTGAACGAATCCAGTTGGCACCATGTGACATGCCCTGGATTGATTCGCAGGTGTTTGAACGACTGCGAGAAGGGGGTCGTTCAGTGGTTATGCCGAGAGGTGAGTATCTACAACCCCTGCTCTCATTGATAGATGTCGAGGTTGTTCTTGCTGCACTGAATCGCGCGCCTATGCGTGCGTCGCTGAAGAATACCTTGCGAACGGTGCCCAACCAAATCATTGCCTTCGCTGACAACTATTGTTTTCGCAACGTCAATACGCCCAGCGGCCTGAACTAATGAGTATCTCTGCAAAACCTGTTGCTTCGAGGATTTGGGAGAAATGATAAGACGAATATAGTCATCAAGGATAGTTCTGTCGGGTAAGTATGTATTCCGACCCAGATCATCTTGACCAGCTCGAAAATTTTCAAACTTGGCTAGATGAGGAATGCCTGGAACTAGCTCTGAAGGATGGAGACCCACTGGAAGTGTGCTGGGATGAGGAAGGTCGCCCCTTGTGCTATTGGAAAACTTGGATCCCCACAGCCGCGGAATGTTGCCACGATACTCTAGTAATTGATGCTGATTTTCTTGTAGCAAATAATGTGTGGAAGCGAGATCTGTTTGCAGGGATTATGGACATGGTGCGCCACTGTGATAATCTGAATCATATCTGGATCGGGGGCAGTGAAGATAGCATGGCGAGGGTGTACGGACTTGTGTCTCGTGCAGGTAAAAGAAAGGCGGAGATGGCCACATATATTGCAGGAATCAATGTCCTAAAAGGCCACCACTCGCCGCCCTTGGTCGTAACAACAGTGACTTCATTCGGCAGAGGGCCGAGTACAAGGATGGTGCGCCATCAATACGTCTGAGAGACTGCAAAGAGTCTATCTTTTAACAGCAAATGAAACTTTGAGTTTCACTCGATATTTTGTGACCTTTCCGTTCTCGACAACTGCACTTTGATCTTTCACCCAAACGGAATTTACACCATCCACCGATTTGCACACATCGGA
>JBJLBW010000051.1:0-8068 GCA_045568015.1 Candidatus Poseidoniales archaeon
AATCCAATCATGATGATTCCATCCGTCGTATCGATGACATTGACCACGCCATCATGCGCATCAAGGATGGCCTGAACAGGTCCGACGCTTTCCAGAATCAACTGTTTGTCAACCGCTGCCATAGTGAGGTGGACGAGGCGGAGGGCTTTCAACCCGTTCCCCCTTACGGGCACTATGACGCGGGTAGTCCTCCTCGATCTTTTGGTGGAGCGGCCAGCCTTCGGACAAGGTGGTAATGCCGAAATTATGGCGCCCTTTGCACCGGCTGAATGTCTCTTACTGACGCCTCAATTGGAGAGTCGCGAAGCCTATCGGTCAGAGTGGGAGTCGAATGGAATCACCTATCGTCGTATCGACACCCCTGATTCAATCGAGGAACTCAACCCCGATGCAGTCATTTGTTCAGGTTCGCGAGCCAACGTCAGTATGTGGGAACCTTGGATGGATGATGCTGCAAGTGTGCTACAACAAGCAGTATCTGCAAGTATCCCAGTCCTAGGCATTTGCTTTGGTCATCAGTTACTGTGCAAAGCACTTGGCGGCGAGGTCAAGAGGCTAAAGGATCGAACCGATTCGGTCACGCCCTTGTTTTCCGTTGGTATGGATACATTGCTGTCCCCCATTCAGATGGGCCTCTTTACCCATCAAGATCATGTTACAAAATTGCCACCTGGAACTCGAAGAATCATTTCGACCAGACATTGTGAAAATGCGGGGATGAGAGTTGCTGGGAAACCTGTTTGGGGTGTCCAATTTCACCCCGAGGCCAGCCGAACAGTCATCGAGCAAGCACATGCTGATGGCGACATGAGTGATGCAGAATTGGCTGCTTTCGAGGAAGAACACGATGGCGACGACCTGTTGACGGCTTTCGCACAACTTTGCATGCCCTGAAATGGCCCTTAAGGGCCATATTGACTTCCTCCTAGTATTATATGCGGGCCGTCGGTCGGCCGCCCAACCAGAGGTATATCCATGGACGGAGAACAAGTTGGAATGATTGGAATGGGCGCGGGTCTTTTTGGACTCGTCATCGCCTTTATGCTATACAAAAAAGTCGACTCGATCGAAATAAAAAATGAAACAGTTGCCAAAATCACCGGTCGAATTCAAGACGGTGCGATGGCATTCTTGTTTGCTGAATACAAGATGCTGTCAATGTTCATTGCAGCAGTTGCAGTCTTGCTTCTCCTCGGTGGTGAAGAGAATGGCCTTGGCTTCGAAACAATGGTCGCTTTCATCATTGGTGCATTGTGTAGCGTCGCAGCAGGATTCTCCGGCATGCGTTCGGCGACCAGTGCAAATGGTCGAACAGCACAAGCCGCCGCAGATGGTGGTCAAGCTGAAGCCCTGACAACTTCCTACAATGGTGGAGCCGTCATGGGCCTTGCAGTCGGTGGATTGGGCTTGGCCGGTATCTCTCTGATGTACTACTTCACTCAAACTGAATTCTTGACCGTCGAGAACATCGCAGGATTTGGAATGGGTGCCTCATCCATCGCACTCTTCGCGCGCGTAGGCGGTGGAATCTACACCAAGGCAGCCGATGTCGGTGCTGACCTTGTTGGCAAGGTCGAAGCGGGAATCCCTGAGGATGACCCACGTAACCCCGGTGTCATCGCGGACAACGTCGGTGACAACGTGGGTGATGTTGCTGGAATGGGCGCTGATATTTTCGAGTCCTTCGTTGGCAGCATCATTGCCGCAATGGTCATCGCAGCAGCCAGCACTGGGCTTGGTGACGATTACCTGATGGTCCCAATCGTTCTCGCAATCGTCGGTTACATCGCATCGATTATCGGTGTATTCTCGATTAACGCAATGAAGAACATGGATGCTGGCGCTGCTCTACGCAATACGACCTTCATCGGTGCTGCTTTGTTCATCGGTGGCGGTTATTTCGCACTTGATTATCTCGAACTCGACACCACGGTCGTCCAAGCTGTAGCCATCGGTTCAGTCGTTGGGATCCTAATTGGTCTCGTCACAGAGTATTACACTGGAATCGAAGACGTCTTCGGAATCAAGGTCAAGGCCATCCCATACATTGGTGAGGCGAGCAAGACAGGTAGTGCAACCAACGCCATCGCAGGTCTAGCGGTTGGAATGCAATCGGTTTTCGTCCCCGTCCTTCTGATGGCGGCTGGTATCTTTGGTGCCAACCACGTCATGGGTGGTGGCGAAGCAGGTCTCTACGGAATTGCAATGGCTGCCATGGGCATGCTGGGTACAGTTGGTGTCACCATGACGGTTGACGCATACGGACCCGTTGCAGACAACGCGGGTGGAATTGCTGAGATGTCAGGTCTAGGCAAGGATGTCCGGGATATCACAGACGGTCTAGATTCGATCGGTAACACAACTGCAGCAATCGGCAAAGGCTTCGCAATCGGTAGCGCTGCTTTGACCGCTCTCGCGCTCTTTGCAGCATTCAAGACCAGTGCAGGTCTTGAGGCAGCAGATTTGAGCCTAACAGAACCGATGGTCGTCATCGGTCTTCTGATTGGCGCATCCCTTCCCTTTGTGGTCGCAGCGATGACAATGAAGTCGGTAGGTCGTGCGGCTGAAGCAATGATTGTCGAGATTCGCCGTCAATTCAAGGAAATTGATGGTCTGCTCGAAGGACGTGAAGGCGTTGAACCCGACAGTGCAACTTGTGTGGACATATCCACCAAGGCCGCTCTTCGTGAAATGATCATGCCTGGTGTCGTAGCGGTCTCAAGCCCAGTCATCATCGGTGTTCTACTCGGTAGTGCTGCTCTCGGTGGCACCCTCGCAGGCGCAACAGCAACAGGTGTACTCATGGCTCTGTTCATGGCCAACGCTGGTGGTGCATGGGATAACGCCAAGAAGGCCATTGAGCAAGGTGAAATCGAAGGTGCAGCAAAGGGCGACGACGCTCACAACGCTGCTGTGGTTGGCGACACAATCGGCGACCCCTTCAAGGATACAAGCGGACCATCACTGAACATTCTCATCAAGTTGATGAGCATCGTCAGCGTTGTCATCGCAGGCCTCCTCACCAAGACTGGACAACTCGGCGCACTTTGAGCAAGTGTCAAGAGAAACGCACGGTAGGGGTCTCACATGCGTGCCCCTATCATGGCCCTGCTGATGCTCAGCATCAGCCTTGCCGGATGCCTTGAGGGTGGCGATTCTACCAATCAAGGACCAGGTCATGCAGATCTTTCAGCTCCGGCTGAATGGCAAATTGGTCAATGGTGGCTATACACGTTCTCCACCCCTGAATGGGAGGACGACTCTGCACGCCTCGTCGTCGCCGAAGATGATGCCGAAGACGGCACTGCATACATGCTGGCGATTTCCAGTGAGCGCGAGGCAAAGCGTCACGCGGTATTGAATCACAATCCCTTCCTGGGTCGAATCACCCATGACAATCTGTCAGCATTTGAAAATGGAGATCCTCAATCTGTTCTGAATTTCCCTCTCGATATAGGGAAGAGTTGGAGTTTCACACTTTTTGGAATTGATTGGAACACTGAAGTCATTGGCTCTTCAAATGGGAGAGCCACAATGACGGCCACCTCAACGGATGGGCAAATTCTAACCTATACCTACGATGGTTGGGCTGGATTCATCGGCACACTGGTATGGTATGATTCGCAAGACACACAACAACTTCGGATGGTTTTGACAGGCAATGGCTTTGACCACACAGGCAATGTCTGGTTCATCCGAGCCGGCGATATCTTCGCTGAGACATGGGATCACGCTGCAGGCGCTCCTGATGTCGAAATCACTGATTCATTCTTTGTTGGAGATCATCCGAGCCAAGGCCCCTATGATCAGATGATTTACTGGCTCGATGCTGAGATGGGTGGTGGCCCCAGTAGCGGTACGCTCACACTGCGTGACCACCAATCTACCTCCATGCTTGGCCGTCAATGGGGTCAGAACGCCGAAGAGTCAGGCAATCTCGGAACAATCCCTTACCCAAGTGGTGACTACACCCTCACCATCACCCAGTCTGGCGATTCCTACATCCGCTTGATTGTCGCAGGTGGGTTGACCAGTTCTTGGGAACTATGAGGGATTCGATGGGCACATTGGTCATGCTACATGGCCTTACAGGCACGGCTGAGATGATTCGTCCTCTCGGCGAGAGCCTATGCCCTGAAGGTTGGAACCTTCTCTTGCCAGAAGGTCCCCTCGTTCATCCAAAGCGTGGTCGTGGCTGGTGGATTCGGGATGCCCCTCCGGAAGTCCCTCTCGATGAATCAACATTGATTCAAATCTCTGAGAGTCTCTCGTCGTTGGAACCACAAATTCCTGATGGACCACTGATCGTAGGGGGTTTCAGTCAAGGCAGTGCCCTCGCTCAAGAATTACTCACTACAGGTTGCGGGCCGCGAATCCATGGTGTCATCGTCATTGGAGGTAAGAGTGCGAGGCCCGATATCCTGCGCATGTATCTCAAGCAATTGCCGCCATCTCGACTGTTGTCGATGCATGGTGAATCCGATCACCTCGTCCCGTTATCCCAAGGCGATGAAACAGTCGACATCTTCCGTGAGGCCAATTGGGACATCACCGTACTTCGTCACCAAAAGGGACACATGGTCAACCTCGCACAACAGCGGGAACTGGTTGATTGGGTTCAGATGACGGCCAATATCGCAGACAACGGTTCATGAAGGTCCCCCTGTTCCAACGACCATGAGCGACCGTGCAATGTCCCTATTGAATCGAGCTGATACTGATTTCTTCATCGTCAGCACGAATGTTTGTCCATATTGTTTCAAAGCCAAGCGATATCTCGATGGGCAGAGACTTTCTTGGACAGAGGTCAATGTTCAGAATGACAGGCAATTGAGAATGGAATTTGTTGCATTGACGGGTCATCGAACAGTACCAGTTGTCTTCGACATTCGAGGTGAGGAACCCATCTTTGTTGGCGGTTCAGACAATTTAGAGGAATACCTGTAATCAAACAAGTTCTACATCGGCCGCGATTTTCTCCTCTGTGGTCCCAAGTACGCGTCGAGTTTCATCAGGATCGATGAACATCACACAGAGGATGATAACCGACTCGAAAACTGCACCGAGGATAATCAGCGATGAATAATCAAATCGATTTGAAAACGGTTCAGTCAAGGCATAACCAATTACGGCTGAAAGGTTCATCATTGCCATGTAGGCGGTAAACTGTGTACCCCCCACTTCAGGCCAAGTGATTTTCAACATTAGGGAGAAGATGTTGATGTAAACCATACCCTGACAGAATGTGTGCATTGACCAAATTGAAACCAAGAAGATTCGGTTATCCCACAGTGATTCGGTAGACCCCCAAATAATACTAATCATTACCAGTGCCAAAGTGGAGTAAATGATGATCGATTTCCCTCCGAATCGCTTCCCCAATTGCCCACCTACAATGTAACCTAGCATCAATACAAGTACCAACAAACCACCCTTTGTGGCGTTGAAACCAGCCTCCTGCCAGCCCAATTCTCGCACAAATAGAATCGGCAAAATAGGGATCAAAAAGAAGGACAAAGATTTCGCTAAACTCAGTACAATTCCAAGTTGAGCTGAGCGTAGTGAAAATGCGGTTCGAATGTTTGAGAGAATTCGTGCAAAGTTACGTTCTTCTTCTTCCTGTTCAGACCATATCCCGCGCTCCGCTTTATTCCATGGAAATCGAATATCTCCGGGGCGCTCCGTCATGAACAAGGGTACCATCATAATCAGTAAAAGAACTGGAATTTGCAGTAAAATCGCGCCCTTGATGCCAACGAAACCAATGATTGTACCAAGCCCTGCCCCGCCAATCATCCCACCAACCAGTTTCGAACTAAACATGTAACTGTTGACTTTTTCAAATTCATCAGAACGAAGGACATCGACTGCTAAGGCATCGGTACTGACATCTTGCAGGGAAGTGAAGATATTGTACACAAGGAAAATCCCAACAACGGCATTGAAGTTTGAACTGGGATCTGGGACGAACAGAATGAGTGAGAGAGTCAAGATCATTCCAGCTTCTGCGAACAAAATCCAAGGTCGTCGTCGTCCCATGGGGCGGTATTGGTATCGATCAATCACCGGCCCCCACAAGAACTTGAACGTCCAAGGCAGTGTACCCACCAACAAAAGCTTCGCAATCATTCCTTCTGAAACACCCTCGACAGCTAGGAATGTGACAAAGGTCACGGTAATGAATCCCCAAGGCAGACCTTGTGCGATGTACAATACACACAATGTAACGACCCGAGATCGATAACTCTCAACCAATGAGTCCCCTCCCGTCGTCGTTGTCGGTGCATCCTTCACCACGACTTCCTCTTCTTCGATAATCAGGCCCAATTGATACTCATCCCTTCGCACAGTGATGAACCCAACCAAGACGAGCAATCCGATGAACCATGGTAGGAAGCAAACCATCGAAATTTGCCCCATTCCTGCGGAAGTTGATTCTTCGCCCTCTCCATCTGCATCCGTTGTCGTCGGATCCCAATCCCACCAAGCCATGGTCGCAACAATGTCTAGACCTGTTTGCAATCCAGATTCGACATTGGGTCTCCCACCCGCCATCGTATTGACAGTGGTTACAGAATCAGCTTGCGAATGCTTGGGCGTTTGCTCACAGGTATCCCCTTCCTCGTGAATATACTGGTGTTGACCGCGAATCCAAGTTGCAGTGTGATTGTGCATGATGAAATTGTAGTGGTCTGAATTCCCCTTTGTATCATCGATGACCCGAACCCATTCTTCAGGATGCGATAAATTGGTGTTAATCTCTTTCAGATGAGTTTGGAACCATTCCGCGTTGGAAATCATTTCATCTGTGACTTCAAGCCCCTCATTTTCGTAATAGGACCAATCATCGACGGGCGAAGTAAACATGTACAGGGTCCAGAATTCTTCATCACAACCTGATAGTTGACTGGCTAAAGGTGTAGGGACGGGCCAGTTGAGTGCAAACATGTCGAGGTTGACGTAGGTTACATTGACGTATTCTGGAATTTGCTCTTCGACAAAGTGCAGGCTTCCTTTTCCTCCACCTTCTGGGCTACTGGATCCCTGCCATTCCTCATAGTCCCACCATCCCAATTTCCAGGTATGCAAAGGTGTTCCATTCCACTCTGCAAACGTTCTTGCCAATTCCAACAAAGCACCTGAGCCAGTACCATCGTCGTAGGCACCGGTGTTGGTACAACCAACATAGGTCTGCCCAATCAGTGGTGGTGGAGAATAGCAGATGGCATCATGGTGGGCCCCAACAACAATCCAATCATCCTCAAGTGTCCCATTGATGGTTACGACAATGTTCTCACAGTTTTCACAGACCTGGGTTGTGAAGGGTTGCCGCTCGACTTCGTAACCCATGGACTCGAGTTCACTGGCAATCCAATCACGAGCATTTTGATTTGCTGGTGTATCGATTTTTCGATAACCAAATTCAGTCAATGAAACCATGTTATCGTATGCAGCACTGCCTTCAGGCCAAGCGGGTGGCTCTTCGATTTGGACTTCCTTCATCTCAAGATTCCCTGGCACACACACAGCCAGAAGTATGGTGAGGGCGAACAACGCGTTGCGCTGTAACCGACGAGACATCGTCACAGCGACCCATGGTAGTCATCTTGAGGCTTCGCCTCAAGCGGATGCGCCCGTGCGAGGGTGAACCTGAAGGTCGGGGAGTGCTTCGGTAGGGCATGGCCGACTGGGTTGTACCCGAATCACGCACTCAACCTGTCAATCGTGGTGGTGCATTAAGGGCGGAAATGGAATCTCCAATCGATTCTCGAATCGCGGCCTGGTGGCTCACACAAGCGTCGTGGATGGTTCGCTTTCAGAATGGCCCACTGATTCTCATTGATCCTTGGTGGAGGGACTTGTTTGCTGGCGATCGTTGGGGCAAACTCCTCGGTGAATTTCCACTTGAACCCGAAGAACACCCTGAGCCCGATTTGATTCTCTGCACACATTGGCACGACGATCACATTTGTCCAGAATCCATTCCCCGTTTGGCCGCTCATTTCCCATCGGTAAAATTCGTCGTACCGAATCGCTCAGTCAACCTCCTAACCGAGTGGGATATTTC
>JBJLBW010000052.1:0-7993 GCA_045568015.1 Candidatus Poseidoniales archaeon
ATGGTATTCCCAACGATCAGGACACTGACGATGACGGCGATGGAATCGCAGACGATCAGGACGTCGACCCGACGAACCCGAACGACACTGCAAACGATCACGACAACGACGGTATCAATGACAACGAGGATTCGGATGATGATGGCGACGGAATTGACGACCAAGAGGAAGTCAATGACGGCGACCCAAACACCGACATCTACGACCACGACAATGACGGCCTGAACGACATGTTCGACCTAGACATCGACAACGATGGCATCGACAACATGGACGACGTTTACGAAAACGGCTCGTCCGCAGCTCGTGACCACGACAACGATGGACTCGATGACGGCATCGACACCGATGACGACAACGACAACATCCTCGACGTAGATGAGCTCGATGGTGCCCACGGCCAATGGCGATACGACCACGACAATGACGGCCTCGAAGACGTCCTCGACACCGATGACGACAACGACGGCCTGACCGACTGGTTTGAAGCCAACGATGGCAACGATGACACTGGTCAGTTCGATCACGACAATGACGGAATCGATGATGTTACCGACGACGATGACGACGGTGACGGTATCCTCGATGAACTCGAACAGTGATTGACACGGTATGAATAGTCAAGCAAGAACCCACAGTCGGATTGACTCGTGGTGACAGGCACCCCCGCGTCCGCCGGGCGCGGGGGGCCGCCAACTTCTTTCTCCCCATCTTTTTCTTGGAATTGATACCCATAGGGTATCGTGATACGGAAGTGCACGTTCCTGCCGAGTCGTTGATATAGCGGTCGCGAGTGCCGAGGTGTTTAACTTGGGTGATAACATGACAGAACTCGATAGATATCTAGGGAATATTGGCGTTTGGAAGAAGACAAGCTGGTCACTAATGATGGTGGCTTTGATGGTTCTTTCAACAACGCTCGCAGCAATGCAAATCGGCGCAACAGATGATGTCCAGCTCGACTGGTCTGATTCAGTAGAACGAACCTCAATACAAACGGCAGATCAAGATGATCAGCCGTTCAGAGAGCGCGAGAATTACGATTCTCAACCCACACCATGGAGTCACCCTGCTCTAATGGACTCACAGTATCCTGACATGGGAGTCATGTACGGAAAAGTGCATGATTTGAGCCTACTCGATTTGCGAGCCTCTGGCTGGACCCTGCACCTTGAGGAGCGAATCGGAGATGACCACGACAACGATGGAATCGACGACCTCAACGATTTGGATGACGACAATGACGGTATTTACGACCTCATCGAGCGATTCGATGGCTGTTACGGAACCGGACCACTCGACCACGACAATGATGGAATCAACGACGAGTATGATTGGGACGATGACAATGATGGTATCCTCGAAGGCCCCCTCGATATGACACAAGGAGCCGACCCACTCAACGTATCCACGGACCGTTATGTGGTTCCTGGCACCATACACCCATGGACTGGAGCAACGATTCCAATTGGATACCAAGTGGATCAAAACCCTTGGGATCACGACAATGATGGTGTACCCGACGAAGATTTCGACGGCTCTGGCCCAGGCTCATACGATGAAGACGATGACAACGATGGCCGTATCGATCAATTCGTTTGGCCCTGTGATTTTGATGGAGATGGGGCACAGGATTATCTCGACAATGATGACGACAATGACGGCGTCATCGACCGTCTAGATGCACACCCATACGATGCATCCAACACAACTCAGACGAGCTATACCGCGTCCACTTGGACATTCCAGAATGGTGTTCAGAATTACGGCTCATACAGCCACGGTGTGAACTTTGTAGAGATGGAGTCCCTATACCATCCAGGCAATGAAACATTCACTACGATTGTCGACGGCGACTTTGACGGAGACGGAATCCCCAATTTCTTGGATCCTGACGACGACAATGACGACACACCAGACAGTGCGGATACCGATGACGACAACGATGGTATCCTCGATATGTCCGATCCCGATGACGACAACGATGGTATCCTCGACACCTGTACAAACCTCGATTACAACAACGATGGTTTGAACGATTTCACTGGCACCAACACGGCACCATACGAAATTCCCGGTGCCGATGGTAACTCAGACGGCATCATCGATTGTGAGATGGATTATGATCGAGATTTAGATGACGACCGATGGCGCGCCCTTGACCAGAATTACAATGGTGTATGGGATTGGCTTGATGCCGACCTAGGCGGTAACCCAAATCCAGACAATCTCCTCAACGAACCCGGTTGGAACGTATCAGACATCGAGAACGACATTGACAACGACAACGAAGCCAATGAGGTCGATCGATATCCAACGACACACACAGATGTGGTCAATACTTGGAATTGCTTGACCGTGAACCCCGACCCGCTCTGCGATACCCAGCGAGCATCTTACGCTGGATTCAACGATTGGGATGGCGACGGTGTGAGTAACTGGGTCGATGTCGACGACGATGGCGATGGTATTCTCGATTGGCTAGATATCGATCCCGATTGCGATTTTGACAACGACAATGACATCCATCAAATCAATGGTAGCAAGTATCGTGACGACGGACCGAACGAACTTGATTCCGATGTCGATGGCGATGGTCTTGAGAACAACGTAGATTGGGATGATGACAACGATGGCATCAATGATTTGTATGACCCTGACGACGGCAATTGTGGAATTGTAGATACGGATATCAACGACCAGTTCTACCAAACATACTACCCACTTGGTGACGGGGATGCAATCGATGGAAGCAACGATGATTCAGCATACACCGATGGTTTGTCCGAACACTGGAACATGTCCTTCTTGGTCAATCCATTCACAGCTTCTCAGGGAGTCTTGCTAGATTACAACGGCTACGACCCCTCAACCACACCTGACCCAACCAGCGGGAACGTACCGGAGTTCTACTGGTTCCTCCTCTCTCGTTGGTCACCTTGGAATGGTGGTAACGATGTGGATATCGATTCCGATGGAGACAGTCTCCAGAATGGCCTCGATGTTGACCAAGACGGCGACGGTATGCCAGATTGGTGGGATCAAGACGAAGGAAACGATGGTCAATTAGACATCAACGATTTCAAGATGGGAGGAACGTTCACCAATAACAACGAATGTGGTTGGACTCGCGATGAAGGTTATGCATGTGGATATGTGTACGCTGCCTTGTACCGCCTTCCACTGGATCCTGGATTTAACAACGGCCAACTGAGTGTACCGTTTTCGATTCGCCCGGATCCAAACTTCACCCAGGGGACGTTCACACCTCCGTCCTCCTCGACCTCGAACTTCGGTTGTACCTCAACTTCGTGTTATCACATTCCGTTTAACGGAGCGACCGTATCTGCCTTCAATTACTCAGAGGTTGCACACAACCGTGATTTATTCTTGACATGGATCGGTCTTGGTACCGGTTTATGGAATTGGAATGCTGACATCAATGGGAACGATTTCCCCGATGAGAATCTTGCTGATTTGTACCCGGATGACACAGACCCTGACGATGATTGTGGAAACGTAGTCGTGGTTGATGGTCAAGGCAACCAGTACGCACCAACCTGTCAATTCAACGATACTGCGGACTTGGACGATGATATGGATGGGTTATACGACTTGTTTGACGTTGACGATGACAATGATGGGATATGGGATTTCCTAGAAATTGATTCGGACAGCGATTGGGATGATGATGCCAATACAAATCCACCAGGGGCCTTCTTTACAGGTTTCAATTGTGAAGACAATGATGATGACGGCACAGATTCAGACCCCGATAATGATGGCTGGTATCAGGCTGTTTGGGATCAAGGAATACAGGGCCAAGGTCTTCTCTTCCCAGAATTTTATGATGTTGACAACGACAATGATGGCATCCCTGACGGTGAAGATCCCGACGATGACAACGATGGCACTCTAGACGTCGACCAAGAGTTGCAATGTTTCTGGGGTGAAGAACAATCCCCATGGGATCATGACAACGACGGAGTCCTCAATTGGGCAGACGACGATTGGGACGGCGATGGTCGAACCAATTCCCAAGAAGGCTCCGGCACAAATCCACTGGTGGCTCCTTGGGACCACGACAATGATGGTCTACGCGATGATATCGATGAAGACGACGATGCAGATGGTATGCACGATGAAGACGAAATCATGCTATGGCCAACACGATTCGCCCGAAACTCGACCAACCCGTGGGATCACGACGACTTTGGCAATGGCGAAGGAATAGCCAACCCAAGCAACCCTCACACAGGCCCAGACGTCATCGACCTCGATGACGACAACGACAGCCGAGAAGATGGCAACTTCGACATTCTAGAAGAAGGATTCAACAGCGATCCTTGCTACAACGGAAACTTGTCCAGTGATTGGGATCACGACAACGATTGCATTCCAGATGAAGATGACAAATTACCAACACGCGTTGAATTGGGTGCATATGATGGTCAAAATTACACAGTCCCAGATACGTTGTATCTAGATGCTCAATTCCCTGCGATTTTCACGGGCACGGTGTTTGCGCTGAACATATCGTCAGGCACATGGGATCCAGCAGGAAACCTGCCTGTGCAGGTTCACGTAGCTTGGGTCCAGAACGGTACATCTGCGATTGATACGATCAATGTTCTCTCAAACGAATATGGATCGTTTAGCGTTGGTCAGTTCCTCTTCCCAGAGGATATTCATGTCGGTGACAACACGACCTACGAAATGTGGGCGGAAGTGACTGAGATGTTCATCCATGATGGTTCTGAGTCGAACAAGTATCCTGTTGCGGTTCATGCCAATCTATCGCTTGATTACGTATCATGGACCTACTTCAGAAGTGATGAGCAGCCACTGTGGCTCGATTTCAAGACCCACTACACCGTCGATTGGGAGCGAGGCATCTTCGATCGCCGAATGGTGCACGCACCGATTACTTTCTCGATTAGTGGTGGCCCATTCGGAAACCGAACGACACCGACAAACTACACCGGGTTCGGAATGGGATTCCGTGCTGATGAGGGTGGCTGGGCCAGCCTCACATATGTGCAGAGTTCTGGCGCTGTTGGCAATTGGAAACAGGTTCGATGGAACTCTACATTTGACAACGGACCGGGCATGCTCCCCGGAGGCTACGAAGAGATTGTTTGGAACAATTTCTCATTAACTCACGATGTTGTTGGCAGTTACGCCTACTCCAATACGAGTTTACCCGTTGGTGATTACGAGATTACGGGACGAGTTGATCCTACTCTCGCCTCCGAATGGCCGTGGCCATACGTGACCGGTGACGAGACGGATCCATTCATGATTCGAAGTATGCACAGAATGTATGTCGAAGCGGAATTGATTGTCGGTGGACACAACCCTGTCTATTACTACGATTCCACGCAATTCACTGGTAGCAGTTACGGGTCTTGGCGCGCGTTGTTCAGCGAGCAAGGTTTGACCTCTGCAGGCATCACCTATGAGGAGGCAAAACTCGGTAAACCATACCCACAATTGTGGGATGGTAGTGCAGCATCACTGCTCGACGAATCTGCCAAGTTGCGTCCTTTCCTCCGTGTCAATTCGACGCACTGGTTCATCACAATGCAGAACGGAGGCGACTTCGACGCACCTCCTTGTGGTCAAATCGACCCAAGTGATCCAAGCAGTGACCTTCGCTGTGAGATTGTACCTGAGATGAACACCGGTGAAACCTTCCGCGTGATTGGCAATGTGACCAACCGCACAGGCACACCGTGGATTCAGGATCCGATGGCATTGCAGGTTGACCTCGATAGTAACGGCGTCTTCCAGGGTAGCCAAGAAACGGGTTACGCTCGCGTGCCTACAATGTATGGTGGAGAAGCAAGGTTCGATTACAACTGGACATGGTATAGTCAGTACCAAGCCACCACATATGGCGTGCGTGTTGATTTCACCAACTCAGAGTTCTACTTCACTGGTAATTTGTCGAACGTCCTCGCAGAAACGGGGGCTTACAACAACGTCTCAGTCATTGGAACAACCGACTTCCAGTTGAATACGCTACCACGATTGTATCGTAACCAGAATACAACCGTTGAGGCACGTTTGGTCGACAACGCACTGCAACCGGTCAAGAATGCACCCGTCAATTGGACGTGGTCAGCCACCGGAGATAGCAACTATTCTGAGACCGATGCAAATGGAATTTTCAAGATTGATTTGAATATATCCTCAACAGACGAACTCGGAAATTTCTCGTTGCAATTCTCGTTCCCCGGTAATCCACTGTTGCAAGGCTCTCTTGTAAACCAACCAATGTGGGTCGTCAGCCGGACTTATGTCGATTTGATTTCGACAACGTCGAATGTTCGAAGCAGTGGCGAAGTTTGGCAATTCTCTGCCAAGGTGACAGATGATAACAGCACTCCAGTATTACGCGATCCGGGCGCAGCCCTGGACGGTAGTGGCGAAGAAGGAGGCATTGTGCAAGTCATCTTTGAGGGCACAGACTTTGACAACGTACAACACCGTCAGGTGATGTTTGAATTGGAACCGAATGCAGGTGATATCTACGAGCAATTGTTGCTCGACGCACAGATTCTGCGCGAGGACCCATCGTCCTACTTGCCGGATGGATTTGGCCCGGTCAATGTCATCTTAAGATTCCAAGAGAATTTACCTCACGAAGGTTGTGAACAGTTACAGGAATACCAATTGTCACTACAAGGCGCATGGGACCCCTGTGTGACCATACAAGGAAGCGATCACTACCGCCGTGTGATGAATTACAATGTCGACGGATTTTCACTGATTGGTCGCACAACCCTCGATGTTGATGACCAGATTGTTTACACCAGCGAAATCGATCCAATCACGGGTCAGAGTATTGAGAAACCAATGGTCATCACTGGACAATTGGTCGACGAACTCGGAAGTAATCTGACAAATCGAAACATCCGCGTATCATACGAGATGCAGGGTGGCGTTCAGGGTGTAGTATCCTGTCAACCAGGGACAACCGACATGGACGGTTTCTTCGAAATTGTCTGTCCACTTGAGGACGTCATGGCCGGTCAAGCACGCGTGACTGTCGAGTACAATTCGTATGACAACAATGACCGCTACCGATACAAGAACGCCAGTATCACACGCTTGTTCCCAGTGTTCAGCAACTCGTCACTACTGGTGTCCGAAGTGGGGCCATTCAAGACAGACGTGGACCGATATGAGTATCCCAATGGCGACTCGTATCCAGTTCTCTACCTGAAGGAAAGCTACCACATCCACGCATTGCTCGAGCAAAGCAACGGCAACCCATTGGGTGGAAAGTGTCTGAACATCTACATCGATCCGGAACAAAATACGCGTCCGGTGGCTACAGCGGTCACAGGCGATGAGTTCGGCACCGTCGAATGGTTCAGTGGTGACAAGGATCAGAATCCGAGTCGTAAGGGAATCGAGCCCAGTGGAAACAACCTCGAGGGCTTCCGCACATTGCGTGTTGCTTACGAGCCCGACCTCGAAGTACCCGGCGGCTGTCGTAGCGAAACCAACGCTGTCGTCAACGGTTCACACATGGATGTCACAGTCCTTGTCCGAAGTCGTGTTGACATGGTTGTCAAGGTACCATGGCACAGTGCCGAAGGATACCTTCCTGGCGATGATGTTGAGGGCGCAGTAGCCATTTTGAGAGACCGTATCGATCTTGCAGTAGAGGATGAGTCAGTGACTTTCATCTTCCAATATCTGAACAGTTCCGACGTTTGGGTAACCGATGAAATCCGATACGTGAGAACAGATGAACAGGGTGTTGCAAACTTCTCTTGGACATATCTGGGTTCAGAAGTTCCAGGCGCTCCGGATGGAGAATATGCCAAGGATGGAATGTGGCGAATCACGGCGATGTTCGAAGGCAGTGAATTGTTCAAGGAATACAGCGAGAATCGAAGTCGCACCATCCATGAAGGAGAACAGCCAGAGGCGCAAGCCAGCGCTTGGGATCTCAAGGTGATGCTACCGATTATCATCG
>JBJLBW010000053.1:0-7879 GCA_045568015.1 Candidatus Poseidoniales archaeon
ATGGCCCAATCCGCTGGTGTAAGCTCGGTGAAGTCACCACCATTGAGTTGGCTTGCACTCAGCCTGTCATGTGGGTCACGAACATAGATTGCACCACCGCTGGACAAACTGAAAAGATTGCCACCTGGATAGGGTGTTTCCATCGCGTGAATCTCACCCTTTTCATCAAACTCAATGCCATTGATGATGACAAAGCCGCCGCCTTCGAGAGGATCTCCTGCCATGAATGACTCCGCCAGATAATCCAAGGCTGTACCATTGACGACCAACTTTGGAGTCCCGACGCTGTTGATCATCGGACGACCTGCTGCATTGCCTCGGATGAACAACTTGCCACCTTTGGCACCGTAGCCATAGCATTGGCCTACATCCCCATGAACGACGGTCGTTCCACGCTTGTGAATCTGACCGATTTGGTCCTGTCCATTGCCATGCATGTGAATGGTCATTCCATCATTGCCACTACCGAGGTAATCACCGACACTTCCGTAGACATCGATTCTGACATCATCGGTGTCCATTCCGAAGCCATTGCCAATGAAGCGGTGACCCTGACATAGAATCACGTGGAAATTTCGCCAACCACCCTGATGAAGTCCGATGAGTTCACGCGCTAGACTTTCTTGGCCTTCGATCGGGTAAGGGCGAGCATCGACAACAATCGCTTGGTCAACACTTTCTGGTTCGGGCCTGTGTCCAGGTACCTTCTGGCCGACAAATAGTGGACAAGGTGCGGAAGCACTGGCCATTAGAATCTCTACCAAGGCATCTTCGACATGATCCAACCATCGACTTCGACGCAAATTTCCTGTTGCATAACATCGGTCGAGTAGAAGTTGTAGACAATGAATGGCCTCACTTCGACTGACCTGTTGGGAGTAGGTGTGAATTTCGGATAGCATGGTTTTCGCTGCGGCCCAGTCCATCGTTTGGAGGGCCTCAACACAGGCTTCGAATCGCCCAACAGCATCTCCTTCTTCGGGCCAATTTACCTCGCAGGTCATGGCTGCATCCATGACCGTAAAATCACCGGCAGGGTGAGTGTCCACCAGTCCACCGAACTTGTCGGTCATCACCAACTCAAAACCACCATCCTCTTGCTTGTTGATATCGAAAAGGAAGGCACCTCCATCCGTATATGATCCGCCGCGTGCATTCCAATAGCGGTCGCATCGGCGCCAGAAGCGACTGTCTTCGGAAGACAGGCTTTCCATTACAGCATCAATCACTTGCTTTTCACTCGCACAGAATGCGATTGCAACCTCTCCCCGCTGGTAGGCGAAGACTTGGGGTCGAAGCATGCTGGTATCGGTGATTCCAATCAATCGGTGATGGCCCTTTCCAGCCCCTTGAGCGATGATGAAGAACCATGGCCCATCGGGTGAGCCGTGAATGTGTGTCTTCTGAATCGCCTCGTAGATCTTCTGCTTTTCTTCCGGTAGCATGATGAAATCCAGTTCACTGGTCGGTGCCAATGATTCAATGAGGTATTCCATCGGGTATCCATAGACACGGTGATGCAAATCGAAGCCGAGTGCAGCCACTTCTGTATCGGTGAAGAACAAAGGTTCCATTCCTCTTTGTCCCAGATAATCCTTGACCGAGACATAGTTGCTGAAGTCACCATTGTGAACCAGTGCAACATCGATTCCTTGACCGAACGGGTGGGCGCCACCCGGGTGCGTAACTCGACCACGCGTTGGGTAACGGTGGTGACCGATCCAAACGTGGGATGTGAAATCGTCCAAACAATAGTACTTGATGACGTCTTCAGCATAGCCGACAATCTTCAGAATGAGCATGTCTCTTCCATGACTCAGAACGAAAGCATCAGCACGCCCATCTTGTGCGTAGAATTCAACGTTGAGTTTGTGTGTATTTCTGTATACATATTCAGAATGAATCGCTTCTTCATCCTCAAAGTCACCTGGACTCATCCCGCTCTCTTCAAACATTTCAGCGATACCTGATTCAGTCGGCTGGACCCAGTAACAGGTCACCGCCGGTGGGCACACTTCGAGTGCAGACAAGCTGGTCCAATCTTCAAGAACCGGCATGTCAAAGATGTGTAATACATCAAAAACAGGATGGATGTATTTTGATTCCACCTCTTCTCGGAATCCGTCGTTAACCCAAGCGATGGCGACAAGGTAGGCGTTCTCAAGAACATCTTGCGTAGTCGCAAACTGTGCAGGGTCGAGCCCTACCATCGCAACACCACCGCCCTTTCCATTGCCACGATTCCTCATTTGCTCCAACGACCTGAATAGATGTCGGCCGGCGATTGGGACTTCACTTGCGAGCCCAACTACACCACAGCCACCTTCAGCAGCATCTGCTTCATTCATCTCAATTTTTGGCAATGAATCAGTCAGCATTTTGCGCGCCTTGATGACCGCATCAGGATTTTTCGGGACATCGCCTCGCGGGCGTCCGATTACATCATGATATTCAGTCGGGGTTCCGGGTTTGTTGGCATGCATCTTATTCACCTCCTGCAATGTAGCGAAGCAAGTCAGTTCGACCGCGCAATTCTCCAACATTAGACATTCCCAATCCGCGCAAAATTTCTCTCAAGCGACTGGCCAAAGCCGTGTAATATTTGTCGAGGCGATCTGCACCCCATGCCTGCTGAACCCACTCTTGCAATTCCGCATCTGTTGTGGTTAGACCCCACGGACATCCTCGTCCGCTCGGGCCACCCTCACAGTTCGAGCACCGGGTACAACCCATGGCGACCAAATCGCTGGTTCCCAGAACACAACCATCCGCACCGAGTGCAATTGCTTTGGCGATATCATCTGCAGTTCGAACACCACCGCTGGCGATGATGGTCACATTGTCTCGAATGCCCTCTGTTTGCATGAATTTGTGGACTTTTGGAATGGCCAACTCGATTGGCATTGCGATATTCTTCTTCGCGATTTCTGGAGCAGCTCCAGTTCCTCCAAAGCCACCGTCTAGAAATGAAATGGACGATATGTGCACCAGCATAGTAGGAACCGACAGCCACCATGTCCACATCGTGTGGTGTACTGACCTTGACCGACATCATCGCTGTCGGATTGACGGTCTTGATCCAATCCAAGTGCTTCATGTGGTCTTCCACAGAATAGGTCGAATGGAAGGGAAATGGACTGAATAGGCTGACAAATGGCACACTGCCACGCATCTTCGCAACCTCTTCACCGGCTTTGGTTGCCAACAAGTGTCCACCGAGGCCCGGCTTTGCGCCTTGGGCATACTTGAATTCGACAATTGGTGCAGCCTGGATCGATTTTTCCTCTACACCGAAGTATCCGGTCGCAACTTGTGTGATGACATGTTCAGCACATTCGTAGAGTTCAGGGGGGTAACCGCCTTCGCCAGTGGACATCAGCGTGTTCCATTTCTTGGCATTGAGTGCACGCGACATCATGACATTGACCGATACCGACCCGTATGACATTCCTCCTCCATACCATGGGATATCGATGGTCCTCTTGTGTCGATCATCACCACGCCGATTCAATTCGAGCGTAATGTCAACTTCGGCGTCTGCTGGTAATTGTTGGTCAGCGGGAATTTCTTTGAATTCCAATTTGTCAAAACCACCGCCACTTCGCCCGGTTTTGTAGTTGAGATGGTCTGGGCATTCACCCGTTTCCGCCATGTACCAAGCGCTGGCGATCAACTCGTCCGTCCACCGCGCATCACCGAGAGCTTCCGGCAAATCATATGCTGTATCCGGGAACGCACGCTGGTGAAACCCATCGTGCATCAAGTGGTGTGTCTTTTCCAATAATTTTGGACTTGGCTTGGACCATTCTTTTGCCATCAGTGCTCACCTCCAGGGAATCCCTCAATGTCACCGAAGGCTTCCGCCTCCAAATGTCCACACCACATCGCTCGACCGGTTTCTCCACGGAGGCGGCGAACTTCACGCACACCCATCGCTCCAAGGATTTCCAACAATTGGTCTCGCCATGAACAGGAGAGGTTTAGGATTCGTTGTACAGCCCATTCTTGGTCGAATTTAGATGGCAGTTTGACTCCTGCCGCGCCTCGAGTTTTGGTGTCACCCAATAGGCGGGCTTGCATGGCGATGAGAAGCGGGTGGTCAAGGCCGACCGCATCCATACCGGTAATGATCGCCTTGGGTAGATGATCTGCGCCGGCAATTCCACCGGTTCCAATCAATGTCACCTCATCCCTGCACCCTTTCTCGATTAGAGCAAAATGGGCTTCTTGGTAGAGGTCCATGATAAATCGACCATCATCGGCCTCACCGTGGTGATCTGATATGAGATGAATAATCGAGACATCATTGTCGACCATTTCCATCATGGTGCTCATCCAATCACCTGCTAAGGGCAATTGAATAGAGACCAATAGTGGGTGTTCCTTCACTTGATTCCAAGCATCAAGATTCCACGAGGCCATTTCAATCATCCTTGTACCGTTGCCATGACTTTCGATATTGCCGATTTGTCCCGGTGCGATTATCGGTACGACATTTGGACCCGCCAATCCCTGATTGGTCACGGTATTCTCAGGAAGGAAGACCAACGTATCCACAGACCCTGCGGCTTCGGCCAAAATTTCAGGGACGACACCCGTTGAGACCGAATCGGGTGGTGGAGCATAGATGAATGGTACCTGTATAGTCATCATCTTGGGTGCATCGAGGAGACCACCATTTGAATCGAATTTCAGACTCATCGGTTTGGAACCCAAATCAACACTCGTGCCGATGAGTTCGCGACCGTGAATCCCGTCTCGGCTGGGCCTCACAATCTCCGACATATCTGTGAACATCTGGTCAAATCCAGGTCCGCCGAATCGCCCCCGGTATCCTTGCCCACGAACGGGAACAGTTCCTTTCTTCGCCTCTTCATCAATCGTTGAAATATGCTTACTGGTCAAGTAAGAATCTCCGATTGCAGCCAGTTCGGGGTTGTGTGTCACCTTCACAAATTCAGGGTGCTGAACTTCACATCGCAAGCATCCTACGCAGAGATCCGGTCGGGGTGAAAACCCGCCGACGGGTCCACTGAATACTCCGTAGGTGCATGGTCGACTGAAGACAACGTCCCAGTGGCCGAAATACTTGAAGAACTCCGTGAAGAGCAATTTCGCCAATCCAAATTTGCCCACTTTGACATTGAATCGTCGAGGGAACTTCTGCCGATTTTCCGTTTCAACGGCATCGATATGGTATCGGTGATACGTATCTGCACGTTCTCTGTTCAATCTTGCTTGTTCTGCCACTGGCAATTGTATCGTTACGGACCCATCCATCATATTTTCACTCGTCCTGTCCAAATCTGTCGCTAGCATAAGCCGCGCCCCCTACGGGGGCACGGGTTACCCTGCCCCCTCTTAATCATTCAGAAGGCAAACAGGTCATTTAACCAATAAAAAACGAACATTCTGAACATATGAACAACTTTTTGGAAAATAACTATTCATTTCGACAATAATGTAGTCATCTAAAGTTCATTCGAAAATCACTCTGATTCTGCCATCGGATTCCAAGCATGACTCGGGGTCGAATCAATCCAACTCCGCCCTTCCCACTTCAACCGGCCAAGGCGATGTAGAACCCATCCAGTCATCCACAGTGAAGGCATACTCATGACCAGTGATCGAGTGACTCGATCCTCGACATTATACTCGACCGAGATGTGTGTATTGACTACCCCCTCCGCACTCTCATTCAGGTGAACAACCGCCAAGTGCCAATACCCGTGTTGGTCGATTAAGAAAGAATGCGTTTCCCCTGGTGCAATCGAAACTGATCGACCCTCAAGTTCAGCCCAAATAATCCCGTCATCATCCATCAAGGTAGACAATTCATCCAATTCAACGATGACGACCTCAACAGAATAAATGTCATCCATATTTGTCATGATAAAGGTGGCTTCATCCCCATAGTCCATCTCCTGAATGATGTCGATGTTCGTATCGCCTGGTCCCAGTCTCATCGACACTCGTTCGTCCATGGTCTCTGCCTGATATGTCATGCTAGCCATCATGGCACCAATCATGAGCAATACAACAATGCCCTCGACGACCGCATGACGGCCCGCCTTCACTCGAGTTAAACCCTTGAATGTCGATCCAAATCCATTCCGCAATCTTGGTTGGATGTGATGTATGAACAGGGCGCCGACTCCACCGATGAGTATCCCCAATGGGATATCGACAATCCAGTGAATACCGAGGTAGAGAATCGTGAAAGTGAATAGGACCGTATTCCAGAATATGAATTGGTGATAGCGGCGGTGCTTCCAATCCTTGAGTTCAATTCCATTTTCCCTCATATGCAACCAGTTGAGGGCTAGCATCCCGAAAGGAATTGCAATGTGAAGACTGGGTACACAATTGTCGAGTGGATCGTGGCTGGAATAGAACACAGTGTACCACGGATCTTGATACAACAATGCCTCCATCCCGGGGATGTATGAACTCGTGACTTCGACGTTGAAGAATAGATAATATGGGACTGCAAGCATGTAGATGAGCAGATAGTTCAGCGTCACCTTGTCGGTCAGATCCCTTTCACCCGTATACATGTAGTAAATCGTCGTGACGTAAATCAAGAAGAGGTAGATGAACAGGTAATGGAAGTTGAGGAAATCGGTCAATATTGCATTCTGGAATGTTTCCTGAATGATCAATACCAATTCGCCTTCAAAGCCATGCACCCAATCTGTATAGTGTCCAGTGGTTGTTTTGATCGGTTCATTGAGTCCGTCCGTCACTCTCTTCCAGATGATAATGGCCAGATAACCAAAGATGTGGAAGTAGTATCGTTTGTCACCGATTTCGTAAAAAATTTGGTTCATCGGAACGCGAGTATCACGCTGGTTTCGCGAGAAAAACCAACAAATGATTGGGGTGAGTAACAGAATCATTCCCATCATGACCCAGTAAGGACTCACCATGGCCATTGGCCGCAGCACCCCCTTCATCATCTATGCGGCTGACCAATGCCTCAACAGCATCTATTGAAGTGGACGCTGGGGGATTTGAACCCCCGGCCTCTTGAGTGCCACTCAAGCGATCTTCCAGCTGATCTAAGCGCCCGTTTACATCCAAGTCATGCTTGATTGCAACCCGGCGACTCGCCCCGTTCATTTAAGCCTCTCCAACCTGTCACGATGGGCATGGCGGGCAACGATTTCGGCGGCCGCCTCAGGCGATATGTCACAGCGATTGCCAAGGCAAGAACAACACCCTCCACTCCTCCTGAAATTCCCGATGGACTGCTTGATTCAATCTCTGAAAAAGTCTCTCAGCAAGAAGCCCCATTCATAGGTCACCTCGCGCGCGTGCGCGTGGAATGGCTTGAAAGAGAAGCGGACCGCCTCGGAAATACTTGTTTCGAAATGGCGCCACACGAGGTTGAAATTCGAAAGCGACAACGAATGCCACCTGGCCCAGTGACCATAGGCTTGCATCCAATCTTAGTCGAAGATGAGAGGCTCTACGTCCACACATTGGTCCACGAGTTGTTGCATGCAGCGGGACTGACAGCCCACGACGATCGCCACACCGAGTTGGTCAATGAAATTGCACCGAGTCCGAAATTATCAGAAAGCCCGTTACTGCAAGAGATTCGAGATCAAGCCCTCGCCCAGCAAGAGGTTAGGGGTTGGACCTGCGGACACTGTGGTTTTGTCTGGGATCGAACCACGGTAAAAGTCCCTTCAAGATGCCCAAAGTGCGCCCGCCCGTTCAAGTGAACTTCATGAAGGGCCGGTGACCACGCCCTGTTACGGGCGATTAGTGTAGCTTGGATATCACCTTGGATTTCTAATCCGAGAACACGGGTTCGAATCCTGTATCGCCCACATATCATCTCCGTAGTGACCCGATTTCCTCATATACGGGG
>JBJLBW010000054.1:0-7774 GCA_045568015.1 Candidatus Poseidoniales archaeon
GAAGGGGTGGTGGGGTGTATCAATCCGACGCCGACGAGGATACGGAAATGGGCTTTTTCTGATTTTTCTTCGACAGAATCCTTAACATGACCAAAACGAGGAATAAAATTGTCAATTCAGGGCTGAATAAGACGCAGACAAGCGACATGAACATCAATGCCAGATAAGACATCGAGACGAAGAATGAATGAGCCGCAGAGGGGATTCTACCTTCGTCATCCCGAGGTTCGTGAATGTCGATCGAGATGACCGATTGATTGTACCATATGCCGAGGACCAATACGATGAGTGTGTATAGGTATGCAGCGAGTTCACCAACCTCGGCAGGATTCAACCACGGCATTGCCGCAATGCCAATCAGAATAAGAGCATAAACACGCATCTCAATCATGGTTCGATGAGGACCATGTACCCACGGCATCATCGGTATACCAGCTTGTTTGTATTGGTCACTTCGATACAAGGCGAGCGCCCAAAAATGCGGAGGGGTCCAGAGGAAAATGAGAGAAAACATGAGCCAGGGTAGAACACTACCCAAATCGAACGGATTGGCAATTGAGACGGCATCACCCATCGCAGCAGCCCAACCGACCAATGGAGGTGTCGCTCCTGCGATACCTCCAATGACAATATTTTGGACACTTGTTCGCTTCAACCAAAGAGTGTAGATGAAGACGTAAAACAAGATGCTGAAAGCAGCCCAAAATGCGGCGACTTCATTGGCGAACTCAATGAGCCAAAGCGTTCCTGAAAAAGAAAGGAAAAGAGCCCAAATCAATCCCGCCTTTGGGGTGATGGCTCCTCGAGCAATGGCGCGATTTTCAGTGCGTCTCATCTGAGGATCAATATCGCGATCCAAGACGTTGTTGAATGTGTGCGCACCACCTGCGGTTAGATATCCGCCGACGAAGACGATACCCATCGTCTCTAGAGTGCTGAAAATATCGAAATCGATACGCCCTGCAGCATTCCAGACGATCAAATCATGGATGAGGATGGTGCACATTGCGGTCACTTGTAGTAGTGCTAAAACACCGGGTTTCATGAGGCGGAACCAATCCGACAAGTTGGCTTTTGCCAAGTCAGGCGTCGACTCCATGCCCCCTTGCGGGCAGATACAATCTATGAATGACGCCCTTACAGGGCGTCCTCGAGTCGCGATCAATCATCGTGTGGATCAACGTCGATTGGAATCAATTCACGCTCATATTCGAGTAGTGCGATTTTGAGTGGGTCCAGAACGAAGCGAACACTGGCTTCCTCGACACCGTAGAGTGAGACCAATTCTTCACGGAATTCCTCGCGCAATTTTTGTTCGGTCACATAGAGTGGTGCACCCATGCTGATTTGCAGTGCTCTAGCACCAATAATTCGGGCCTTTTCAAAACGGGTGTGTTCTCTTGCTGGTTTGACCATGTGAATCACTTACAGCGGTTCGCTGCGACCTCGCGACCTGCCCGGGTGTCATAAGCCCATCGGGAGCCCCGTAGGGGCTACAATCTCATTCATCCTCGGCAATCAATGGAGCAAGGGTCGCGTTTCGTGCAAGCAATGCAGCGAAACCGATGCAGAGGAAAGAAAGCGAACCCAGCAAAAGGTGAGCCAGTGATAAGATCTCGATAAATGATCCACTCCAAGTCAGAATATAGGCGCCGCCCACCAAGAGATTGAGAACATAGAGGCCGATGCCTGAGTGCAACAATTTCCGAACGGTTCCGCGTTCCAAACCGCGAACATTCCAAATCAACCAACCACCCACCACCACAACTGCAACCCGGTGGCCAAATTGGATATTGTCAACAATGGAGTCGAAAAGGTGACCATTGCAAAGTGGCCAGGCTGAAAAATCTCCGACACCACATGTGGCGTTCTGCCCTTCGGTAGAAGACACAAAGGCTCCAAGAATGAGCACCAACAAAGTGGAGAGGGAAAGATCGTACAATCGTGGGCGGAGACGATTGGCTCTCTTGGAATCCAATTCCATCCATTGAGGCAATTCCCTTTCAGCTTCCATCCATCGCACCCAAGCCCACAACAGTGACAGTGCCAAGGCCATCGCAAGCGTAAGGTGGGCTGCTACAGACCATGGGATGTTGTCATACAGTACGGTAATCATCCCCATCGCACCTTGTACGATCACGAGAATCAAAGCGATTGATGAGGCCTTGTATACACCCGGCATCGTCGCTTTACGCTTGTAAGCGAGATACCATTGCAGAATACAGAGTGGACCGAGGATGATTCCCGTCACAAATCGATGAATCCATTCAAGGAATATTTCCCAAGTTTCGTAAGTGATTTTATCTTCATTTGATTTGATCTCTTCAGGATTTTCTCCCCACCATTCCGCTTGTTCTTCGGGTGAGATGTCAAAGCCCCATGTGCCGAAACATTGCGGCCAATCGGGACACGAAACACCTGCATCGTGAATCCGGACCGCACCTCCCAAAGCAACAGCGATCATGGTGATGACAAAAAGGGCAAGGGGTAGGTGGTGAAGGCGACGCCATTTGCGATCTGCAGACATCATTGGCACCCGGTCAAAATTGTATAGAATCAATCCGCATCTTCTTCTTCTGATGCTTCAACATGTTCCTTTTCAGATAGATTGGGCCAATCTCGCTGCCATTCAGCATCGACTGCTCCACCGGACCATTCGCCCTCAATCATAATCTCTTCAACCTCATAGTCCTCTCGCCAAATCGGCTCTCCTGAAGAACCAGAAACAATGAGGCGATTGGTATTCTTGTCCAAACCCTTACGGATGAGTTTCACACCCCGAGTTACGGGCAACAAATGGCCGACTGGTGTGCCCGGAGTTACGATTGGATTGTTCGCTGTACAGATGAAAATACCGCGAGAAGGGGAAAGGATATCGGCACTTTCGGATGGCCTTTGAGGGTCGACAATACGACCGATGATTTCGCCGGATTCAACAAATGAACCGCGGCCTACAAAGAGATCGACCAGACCACCTTCATCCGCTCGAACCCAAGTTGAACCACTGGCGAGCAAACGGAATTTTGGTCGTGCTGCATTGCCAGGGATGACGTGCAAACTGCGAAGCACATTGAGTACCCCATGGATGGCGATTTGAACAGCTTCGTGATCTGCAAGGTTCGCACCTCCACCCTCATAGGTCAAGGAGCCGATGTTGAGTTCTGATGCGGCTCTTCGCATCGAGCCTTTCGGACCCTTTGAGTCGAGGATGACCTCAATACCGAATGCCCGGGCAATTCGATTGCTAGGAGGGTGGGCGAGATCGGCCCGTACTTGCGGGAGATTATCTCGACCCCGAGCCGCTGTATGCAAATCCATGAGGAAGTCGGAACCACTGATGAGTTCGCTGAGAACACGATGGGCGACTCGACCGGTGGTCGAGCCGACTTCTGAACCGGGGAACTCTCGATTCAAGTCTCGTCCATCCGGGAAATATCGCATTTGGCGCGTAAAACCCGGAGGGTTTAGGACTGGTGCCAACCGTACAGTCCCCGCCATCATTTCGGGGTCTAATGGGCGACCAGGGCCGGTAAACACGTTCTGTGAAAGCAAACTCACGGCCACTTGACCGACCATTTCGTCACCGTGCACCCCTCCTGTGATTGTAATTGTGGGACCGGGGCGTCGACCGTGGATGATGGTCACTGGCGTCGGCCATGAATCGCCCAGTTTGACATCGAGTAATGGAAGTTCGATTTGTCGAATCGTACCAGGTTTGATTCTCTTCTTGAAGAAACGATGTTGCTTTGCACCAGATAGTCGATCCCATTCGGGCCTCGATGGTTCGTGAGCATCCAAAGCACGCTCGATTTCACGACGTCGCTTTGGAGGAATCTGATTACTGACCTTGAGCGTCTTGCTACGCTTGGGTCTCGAATCCTTCTTTTTTTTGGCCTTTTCAGGCATGCTTCCATCCCCTCCCACTCAAGCGGTATGGTGTTCGTGCGGACTACCCCTCTTTGAAGGAACCGTGCAAAGGACTCCGTAGGAGTCAAGTTTCGCAGTCAACCCTCAAAGGCGGTCGATTTCCTGCCGATTCACATGGAAGGTGAGAGCGTTCAGGAGCAACATGCTCCAAACAGCATCTGCTTCGGTTGTGGACCGGCAAATGAAGAGGGGTTGAAAATCCGTTCTTTCCCGATTGAAAATGGTTTGGAAATGACGTTTGAAACATCGGATTCCCACCAAGCATTTCCTGGGATGATTAACGGTGGAATCATTGGAACTTTACTCGATTGCCACGGCAATTGGACCGCCGCAATGGCCATCATGAAAGATCGTGGTGATGAGCAACCACCTTGCACTGTCACAGCCAGATATACTGTAAAATTGAGACGGCCGACGCCCCATGGTGTGCCTTTGGAAATCACAAGTCAGGTTGAATCGATCGAAGGCAATCGTGCTGAAATATCCATGACACTGACGGCGGATGGTGAAGTCTGTGCCATAGGTGATGGGTTGTTCGTCGCGGTCAAGGAAGGTCATCCTGCGTGGCATCGCTGGCATTGAGGGCCGGGTCATGGTAAAATGAGCCATCCTCCTGTTGCCACCACCAACGACCGTCTGGATCGATGTATGCCATATGTCCTGTGGATTGGTCATATTCTCCACCCCCTATGAGATGGGTGTGATCAGGAACATGGTAGGTTGTGGGTTGCTCTTCAACCGTATCGGGTGATTCAGTGACTTCGGCTTCTTCCGGTTCGCCTTCTAGCTCATCCTCAATTTCACTGCGTGCACGCAATCGAATCGCGAGAATGACTGTGAAAACTGAGAGGCCAATGATGGCCAATACGACGAGCAATGCGAGCATTGTGCTGACACCACCTGAACTGGAAGAGGGAGTCTCCAGATCCTCGGATTCATTGTTCGTTTCAGTTTCTTCAGCGGGAATTTCAATTTCGAGTTCAGAAATCGAGAACAAATTCGCGCCATCTGTGACTTTGACGAACAGTTGTGTGTTGTTCCAGTCATTCCACAGAAGCAATCCATCATCAGGATACTCATTCCAAGTCGCATTATCACTGGACCATTCGATTGTGGATGGGCCACTTCCTGCCCCATCATCGATGTTCAATTCAACGACCAATTTCGATACGGGGGAACGCTTTGCCTCGAGCTGCTCGATGGAAACCACTGGCGCGTGTCTGTCAACCCGAATCCAAGTGGCATTTGCAGTACCGATATTGCCAGCCTCGTCTATTGCTCGAACCTCGAATGAATGACGACCATCCATCAACATCGAGAGATTAACGATTGATTCGTTTTCCATTACTGGCGCCCATAGACCGCCGGCCCAACGGACCTCATAGTGCGATGTTCCTGAAAGGTCATCTTCAACGGGTGGCCATTGGATGATGATCTCGTCAGAGTTTGTCCAATCATCCACCTGGGTAATTTGAGGTGCTGGAGGCGGTACTAAATCGGTCTCAATACTGGCATTGGCGGTCACGAATCTCAGTTGATATGGACCCCCTGGAGTGGCGGGGTCCCACGTTACACGAACATGATACAACAAAGCCAGACCCTCGGCGTCATCATTCAATGCGGAGATTGTTACCCATCGGACATCATCATCGACCCCGCCCTGGCCCAAAGAGGCAGTTCCGTTTAGGACCGCGACTTCGAGATGGGCACCTTCGGCGCTGAGCGCAATCGATGTTTGGTTTCCTGAATCGATGACGATCGCATACCAATCAACGACATCTAAGCCGACTAGGCATCCATCCAACGTGAGATTCGGGTTCGCCCCAAGATGGTGTGCTGAAGACCGAGTGGAGGCAGCATCTGATTCGAAATCCCCATCGGTTTGGGGATTGTCGCAACCGGGCAATGTTTCACCCGCAGGAGGGGGACTGTTCGAATCAATCGTCAGTGTTGAATTGGAAATACGAATGTTGTTGGCTTCATCATCCTCGAAGTGCTCTTCCCCCGCATCGATTACGAGAACAACCCACCAGACGCCCTGAACGTCGCCTGCCAAATTGACAACTTGGGAATCTGCCACTGTAGAACCACTCAACAAAGATGGAACACGAGATTGCGAAAGTCGGATGTCTCCACTTCCCAATGAACGGTCCTCGGAAAGCCAAATCTCAACATCAAAACCAAGCGATTCCTGCCCCAAATTTTCGGCACCCCATTGAATTGAGACCGTCTGACCCGGTTCAGCGGAAAGTGGCGATTCAACCCATGAGGCAAGTAGGTCGCGGGTGGGGGCGGATATCGAGAAAATTGAGCTCGCTGCGGCGTTATTGGTTTCATCGTCCTCATCGACCTCAGATGAGGTGTCTACGATTACGACCCAATGGAACTGACCAACGTGCTGACCGGGGATTGTGACCTCACGTGAGATTTCGATTGAAGACCCACTGGTCAACGGATTGACCCGGAAACTGTCGACCTGCGTATCATCGGTACCGGCTTGAGCATCTAGGGATAACACCACACGGACATCGAAGGAACCGGCATCAGAACCCCCTGTATTGCTGAGGTTGATGTATACTGAGGTCGATTGCCCACTGACGGCATTTTCAGGTGAGCTAATCGAATCGACCACAATGTCGGCCTTTTCAACGCAGAATTGACCGCTTGAGGGTATGGCATTGTTATTTTCATCCATCTCGGCAATCGAATCATTCGGATCGACGATGATGCCCCAGAACCAGCAACCATCTCCAAGATTGGAAGGGATACCCAGATTGACATTCCCTGACCACGAGCCGCTCTGAGCGATTGTATTTGCAACATCTGAACCGATGAAGACGTCATTGCCCGCACCGGTGATGGATGAATCACTGGAGAGGTATATGCTGTAGTCTACATTTGTGGCATCCTCCATGCCGACATTCGCAATTTGTACCGATACCAAGGCGGTGCCACCTCTAACCCCTGAAATCGGTCCTGAAACCGATGTTGGTTCAAGGTCGGGGCCGCAATCGAGAACGGTCAATTGGGCACTACTCGAAGCGACAATGTTGTTGTTCTCATCGGTTTCAGAAATATAGTCACCATAATCGACGTATAGGCCGACATAGTAAGTGCCGGGTGTGATACTTGTTGGCAATGTAGCCAGCATGCTCGTGTGGGTGTAGGATGGCACATTGGCGGTTCCACTGGCGTAACCTAGAGATGTGCCAGTATAGATTGCAGACGCTGAATTGCCCGTTGAAACAAGAGCCTCGTAATAATGAGCGCCAGCATTGTCTGTGCCTAGATTGGTCACGCTCAACGAGATGTAGGTATCACCACCTTGGCAAACTTGTTGATACCCTGAATCAACAGAAATTGAAGTCGCCTCAAGATCATAATCAGGGACTGTAATGTAGATTGAATTTCCAACCTCAATATTGTTTGTTTCATCCCCTTCGGAGACCCGGCTGGTCGTATCGGTGATGATCCCGAAGTAATAGGTCCCTTGACCCAAGTTGCTGGGCAACGTGGGACTGTAGGTTCCACTTCGGTAAGAGCCGCCAGAAATGCTGTTCGCCTGTTGTGTAGAGCCGAGCTTTGTATCGCTGGTTGTAATTGTAGAATCGGTTGAAATATACATCTCCCAGTAAAACCAGCCAGAGGCGTCATCCCCTGTATTGTCAATCCTCCAAGAGATGCTGACCTGCTGGCCTGCCTGACCTGAATTGGGCCCAGATGGATTGTCGGGGACAAGATCAGCGGCTTCCTCAATATCGATTCTGGAACTTGACGATACGATGTTGTTGGTCTCATCCAGTTCGTTTACAGAATCTCGATTGTCAGCAATCATTCCAAGGTAATG
>JBJLBW010000055.1:0-7752 GCA_045568015.1 Candidatus Poseidoniales archaeon
CCGGTCCTCACACCGGGCCCCATCGGTTCAATGACTGTCAGTGTAGATTGGGATGGTTGGTCTGGTTCAGCCACCTTCAACGTCACGAGGGGTATTGCAGTCGACATCATCATTGAACACGAATCTCAACTCGTTTCATCTGACAATTTGATCGATTTGTGTGCACGCTATTCCGATCAGCGAGGAAATACATGGGGTGTGAATACAACATGGTCAACATTTGGTGGTCTGGCCAATGATGCCCTATCCTCTTTCAGTGGGGAATGTATCGTATTCGATGCAGGTGTTGTGGGTGATTGGACGGTTGAAATCGATGATCAGAATGGTATGACTGACAGCTTGACACTGACGGTTGAGGCCGGAAGGTTGGCGCAAATCACACTTGAAAATTTGGCCACTGAGATGCATATAGGAGATTTCTATTTGCTTGAAGCTGAGGGCTTCGATGCTGCTGGAAACCCCGTCACAGTGGATGGATGGAATTGGTCTGTTACCGATGGACCTAGCACCAATCCCATCGTACCCGATGGAGATGGCATCACTTTCGTACCCGATCGTGTCGGCCAACATACCATCCAAGTGATGGCTGCCGGTCGTGTTCAAGCCATTGATGTGGAAGTGCATTCAGGGGTCCCCGCATCACTTGAAATCGAAGTAATCGATGGTATTGGAAATACCCCCCCTACGATCGTTACAGGTTTGTCTCTTGACTTAATTCTCTACGGTGTCGATGAAAATGGGAATCGAAACCCTGTCGATGTTCCGGTCGACGATTGGTTCATCCTCAATGATTTTGGTACAATTGAGAATGCCAGTGCAGGTGGCACTGGGCACTACACCTACACTTCGGGTGGCATTGGAGATGTCAGCATCACCGTGTTTTTGGGCCAAGCCCAAGGAATTTTCATCGTACAAGTATTGGAGGGTCCACTCGATTACCTAGAAGTTTCACTCCCACCAGAAGGAGATCAAGGAGCAACCGTGCAATTTGAGATTTCAGGATTCGACGTTTCGGGCAACCCTGTCTCAATCCACCAATGCTCGGCTACGATTACCACAGATGCAGGTGATGCGGAATGCGACGAAAATGGTTGGACACTCGATTTGGATAAGTCGGGAGAGTTGGTCGTTCATGCAAGGATTCAGTCCTCCGGTGGCGGTTCAGCCGAAGGAAGCGATTTCATCACAGTTCATTCAACATGGTTTGGATGGGGTGACAATACACAGGTGATCATCGCATTCAGTCTACTGATTATCATCGTTATTTCAGTCATTCTTGTGATGTTGTTCAAACACCTTGGTTCACGAATCGATGAAGAAATTGAATTGATCCGTGAAGAAACTCAAGAAGATGATGATTTGCCGCCGCCTACTCTGTCTCCAAGTATCATTCCCGCGCCTGCTCCTTTGCCTGCACCGGTGGCGCAACTACCAGTGGCAATGCATCCTGCCCCCGCTCCTCTTTCTGTTCCCCCACCCATGACATCTACCGTCATTGAACCATTCCATGCATTGCAACCGGCGACTGATACAGCATTGAATCCACCTCCGGTAGAGAATATTGAGGAGGATTGGGCCGTACCAGAACCTGAACCCGCGCCTGAACCAGAACCACAGACACAAACCGATGATCAGTGGGGCGAGATGTCAGGAGATTGGAAACAATCCGAGGAAACACTGACGACCGCTGCTGCAACATTTGCACAGGTCCAGCATGAAAATCGTCGTGGAGATGGCCCGAGAGATGCTGCTGAACAAACACTACGCCCCTTGCCTGGGACCACAGCAGGAGTGGATGGGTGGTATTTCGATCGAGAGGGACGCCCCTCTCATTGGAGACATTCAGATGAGAACGGATGGACTCAGGAATAACGTTCTTCTTCGTTCGGGAAATCCAAGTTTCGAACATCGCCAATGTATTCCTTGACAGCATTTGTCATGTCATCGTAGAGGTTCATATATCGGCGCAAAAAGCGCGGATTAAATTCGTGAGTTAGGCCAATCAAATCGTGGATGACCAGGACCTGTCCATCCACATCCGAACCTGCACCAATGCCAATAGTCGGGATGTTTACCGCAGCGGTGACCTTGGCCGCTAAATCAGCTGGAATCTTCTCTAAGACAATGGCAAAGCAGCCAGCCTCCTCAAGCAATTTTGCATCTTCGATTAATTTGGCTGCTTCTTCTTCCTCGCGCGCGCGAACTGAATATGTCCCAAATTTGTAGATGGATTGAGGTGTTAGACCGAGGTGTCCCATGACTGGAATACCAGCGGTCAGGATCCGCTTGATGGATTCGACAATTTCCGCCCCTCCCTCAAGTTTGACAGCATGTGAACCGCTTTCTTTCATGATGCGGATTGCACTGTTAAGCGCCTGTCGAGAATCACCCTGATAACTTCCGAATGGCATATCGCAGACGATGAGTGCACGATTCACACCGTTGACCACACACTGTGCATGATAGATCATCTGGTCGAGTGTGATGGGCACTGTAGTATCGTTACCCGCCATCACATTCGATGCCGAATCTCCGACTAGAATCACATCGATACCAGCACTATCTAGAATCCGGGCCATCGAGAAATCATAAGCGGTCAGCATGGTGATTTTCTCACCTGCCTGCTTCATCTCCTGCAAAGTATTGGTCGTGATTTTCATCGCCTTGCCTGCAACCGACATCGTGACCCTCCGAAATTGCGAGAAGCGCACCACCCTTCAAGGGCACGGCGGCCAAAACAGACTATTCTTGCTCATCGAGACTGCGCTCAAGTCCTTCTAGGAATTGGTCGACATCAATGATTCCATCTTTCTCAATATCGATTTCATGGAACAATTGCCGCAGGTGGAACCGAGTTAGTTCAGGTGCGATAATCCCCATCGCATGGACAAATTCGCTTTCATTGAGATAATCAGGATGTGATCGTTTGGCGGCGATCGTGTGGAAAACCCACCATCTCTTCTCGCGTTCATGCTTGTCCACATTCATCAGTTCAGTTCGGACTGTTCTCCACGGGGTTAGTTTTGGATGTGCTCTGGATTTCCCGTAGGAATAGTAGGTGATCAATCCTAGAATACAGCAAACAGCGGCCCCGAGTATAGCCTTGGAACCCATAACGTAGAGGAGGAATATTCCGGAGATAATACCGAATATTTGCATGAGGGGATAAAGGGGAGATTTCCATTTAGGTTGATACCATGAATGTGTTTTTGATGCCCTTCTTAGTACAATTACACAGGCATTAATCACGATGAAAATCATGATTTTGAAGCCAGATGCGAGTTTGGCAATATCTTGCACAGGAAGCAAGGTAATCGATGCAGCCATCGCAATCCCGGTTCCGACGATCGCCAAATGAGGGGTTTGGTAAACGGGGTGGACATTTTCCAACGGTTCTGGCAGGAGGTTGTCCCTGGCCATTGCAAATGGGAATCTCGAAGTAGCCATGATTCCGGCCAAGGCCATCGCTGTGAGCACGGTGACGGCAAAGACAGCAGAAATGACGCCAACGATGCTCCCTCCAATTGCTTCAGCAAAGACATAGATTGGATCCTCTCGTGCTTGACCATTCTCCATCATGTAACCTTCAGGGGGTACTGCAGCGACCATTACAATCGAAACAAACACGTATAGCAAACAAGCAATCAGCAACGACAGCAATATTCCATAAGGAATATTTCGATTCGGATCCTTGATTTCCCCACCGACCGCAGCAATCTTGGTGACTCCTGCATAGGCCACGAATACAAATGCGGTCGAATGTGCCACATCGCGCCATACCTGGTCCCATGAACCCCCTAATGCATCTGGTCCAAATGCTGCATCCCAATTCATCTCCATAGTGAGGATCGCCCAAAAGGTCAACACCAGCATGAATCCAATCAAAGAGAGCATGATTGGCGTCTGCACCTTCTTGACTCTTGAAATTCCCAAGATGTTGATTCCAACAATCAATATGAGCAAGATTAGTGCTGCAATCTCCAGATTGATGGTGATGCCCAGTAATTCTTCTAGAACCCAAAGGTACGCCTTGAAACCTATGAGTGCGAATGCAGATTTGAGCATCGATGCACCCCAAAGCCCGAGACCTGTTACCGTTCCAACCATCGGTCCAAACGTCCGTTCGATGTATACGTAAGACCCTCCAGATGAAGGCATGGCAGTTGCCAACTCGCCCTTGGAGACTGCAGCGGGTAGAATGGCCAAAGCTGCCAGAAGATAGGCCAACCAGATTCCTGCGACCGGCATGGTGCCTCCACCCATGTCCAGCATCACCAGTGCAGGCAATACGAACAGACCCGAACCTAGCATGGCGGAGAGAGAAATAATGACGACGGAAACCATCCCGAGTTTCCGCTCTAGCGTTTCGCTCAAAGCCTCGATTGGACTGTATACGAAATCGATCAAGCTAGAGGGCTTTATCCGTTCCATGTTCGCTCGCGGAACAATTAGCATAAGATACTACGTATCTTAATCATCTGCTCAAGGTGCCTTTGCAATAACTTTCATTTCAACGGCGATGGGTGTAGGGAGGGCCTGAATGGCCAATGTGGTCCGAGTCGCTTGAATTTCTTCGAAGTGTTTGGCGTAGACCTTGTTGTAACCCTCAAAATCACGCTTCATATCGACCAAGAAGGTGGTGACATCGATTACATTGCTCAAATCGGCTTCACAAGCCTCAAGGATGATTCGGATATTCTCAATACAGGCTTCGGTTTGGGCCTCAATGTCATAATTCAGAGGATTTCCATCACCATCTTCAATCGGTCCACCAGGGATTCTGTTATCTTCAGGGCTTCGTGGCCCAACGCCTGAGATAAACAACAAATTTCCCATTCGGCGAGCGTGGGGGTAAGCACCGACAGCGCTTGGAGCATTTTCAGCGATAATGGCTCCATCCTTGTTCATCATTTTCCCGACGGTTTTCTTGGCCACAATGGAAGCTGCAACACCACCGACTGGTCCGGCGAGTGCAGCCCCTGCAGCCGCACCGATTGCACCCCCTGCATGTGAGATGACAGTTGAACCGTATTCGTCGTACAGGTCGTCGATGACTTCGACAGGGTTTCGCCACCCTTCATCGTCTTCCTCCGGCCTTTCGGCCTCATCTAAAGGGCCGTCCACGCCCCCTAGGGCTTGCATGTCGCCGGCTCCATCGTGGAGAACATTACGATCACCGCGATAGATTTCGACATCGTCTTCATCGAATTCTTTGTCTCCCACTGAACCCTTTGCAGGGGTGAGTTGAATCACCGCTCCACCGCTGCCGTGTAGGGATGCATATGCAAGGACTTCACCGTCGTAGTTGTTGTGTTGCCCCATTGTTGCAGCCATCCACCAAGCCGGCTTGTAAGCGACTACTTTTTGGACACGAATTTGCCCATGTATGTCTCGACTGAGTTGGCTGAGATCTTCCAATCTTCCATCCTCAAAGAACTCGAGGATTTTTTGATTCCAATCTTCATCTTTCGCTGAATGGATACGATCATCTTCCGGCTCAACGTGCTTTGTGAACATTCGATTGGAAAGGCTGGACACGGCAACGATGACGGCTTTCTTGCCCTGTGCCTTCAATGCGTCTCGAGCGGCTTTGCCCAACACGATGGTCTCAGATCGATTTGCATACATGTTACTGGAGACGATACACGCTGGGATTCGGTTGTCAGGATTTAGCAGACTCAATGCGACCACAGAACCTGTGTCGATTGGGAACCCATGGTAAGCCACAGTTCGAGCGTGCAATCCACGTGATTCGGCAGCGTCTTTGTAGGCATTGCCAAATTCAACGTCCATTCTAAATTTGTAAGGCATAGAGCCGAGGAAATGGAAATCATCGTCGACGTGAACCCATTCTGGTTCGGGTTGGACCTGGAATTGATGTCCCACAATGCTAGGCCATGTGGTCGAGTAAACGATAATGATGTCCGCATCACTTTCTTCAATTCGCCTTCGACACTCATCATACGCAGCACGTAGTTCACCCCAACCCTTGTTTTGGTCAGGGGCGAGTAGTGGGTGTGGGTGAGGGGGTACGTATAGTCCGAACAGGACGGGGTCGTCACTCACAGAACCCACTCCCGACTCTCTTCATTTGGATCCCAGCAGGCGACAACATTGCCGGTGCCGATGACCGATTGGTAACCATAAATCTCAGCCGGATAACTCGGCATACCCATTGCTGCCATCATCCAAGTGAGTCCGCCTCCTTCCGTTTCAGCCATCGTTTGTTCTGTGAATTCCGGCATCAAGTCAATGAATTCCTGCATTTTCCCATCGCGCATCAGGTCGATGACCTTCATGTCCCAAACGTATTGGCTGTGATTGTAGATGTGCTCCCGACTCATGTCTTCTGGGAGTGGGGCTTCAGTGGTAAAATGGCGATGGGATAGGCTGTGACTTGCGATCAGTACAACGCGCTTCCCGCTTTCCTCAATCGCTTCACGGCAAGCCCGGCCAAGAGCCTGTGCTTGTTCATTCATCACTTCGACAGAGTAGTAATGCCTGTTCCGATTGCTACTCACGGTGACGATGGGCTTGTCCCAATCTGGATTCAGTAGGTGACAGGAGGTGATGGTGCCGTAGTCTACACGGAAATCCGGATTTCGCATCATCTTCGTGATGATTCCAGCCTCCCCTGCAATTTCACACATCTTCTCTGACAATTCAACATCGACCTTGAGGTCGTAATGGTAGCGGAACAGATTTGGGAAAATTGGGTCCACTGATAGTGATTTGAATGAATCACAGCCAAGGAAATGAGTACCGATGTATGTCTGCCAATGTGGGGTTAAAATCACAATCGCATCATAATCAATGGTTTTCAGTTTCCGAGCCAGCCTAGCATATCCCCAGCGCAGTGCTTCCCAACCACCTTCACTGACAGGCTCATTCTCATCTGGGTTTTCAGCATAGACCAAATGAGGGGGGTGCGGTGCGAGACAGCCGAGAACGATTTCCCCCTTTGTCATCACGCCTTCCAAAGGAAGGCGGCATTTGAAACAATGCCTGCGGTAATCGTCATAGGATGGCTACCCAGCCTCGGATTGATGAAGTGGGAAAATCCCCCCCTCGGTCTTTTCGCAATTCCACCCCTCATCGGATTGATTTCATCGGTAATCGGTTTTCAGTCGGCATCTGAAATGGATATCCAGGACAAGTTGTTGTCGGACATTTCACCCCTGCTTCTATCCTGGGCCACGTTAGTGATTTTCGCCTCGCTATTGATGTTCAAAATTCCAGCCGAGTGGGGTGAACCGAAAGAAATGCGGTATGGTGTTTTGGCAGGAACAATTGTCGTATTCCTTCCGCAAATTTGTGGAATGGGATTGTTACTCTGCGCATTGTGGTGGATCCCCGTCATTTGTGGTTGGGTTTTCGTTTCAACCTACCAATGGAAGTATGATGTTCAACCTTTCAGAACAGGACTTTGGTTGGGTGTCGGTGGTCTCACAGGCATGTTCATGGGTGCGTGGGCAATGAGTGTCTTCCTCAGTGCTTGACACAGATATTGATGGCTTCGGAAAAGAATCCGAGACTCCAACGCCCACCCTCGCGTCCTATGCCGCTGTTTTTCACACCGCCAAAGGGTACGCGCAAATCTCGATGTAACCAGCAGTTGACCCAGATCATACCCGAATCGATTTTCTCAGCCATCGCACTACCCGCCTCCACATCGGCTGTCCAAATTGAACCCGCCAACCCGTAATCGGTCATGTTGGCAATTTCGATCGCTTCATCATCGCCAGAATATGG
>JBJLBW010000056.1:0-7732 GCA_045568015.1 Candidatus Poseidoniales archaeon
TACTTCGATCAAGGTTGGAACGTAGAGCAACTCGAAGAGTGGCTCGCCAGTCAAGAATGAGGTTGAACCGATGATTGATTCGGCGCCCTTGAGTTGGTCGCCAATCGATTGGGAAGACCCCTGTGGCGGCATCATACGTCTGTGGCCATTCGTACCAAATGTGGTCCTTACCAATGCTCTCCGTCGTTCCACTGGGGAGTGGGACGGTTTGGCCTTCTTGCTCCCAGATGATGAGTCCGAAATTTGGGATGAACAATTTGAGCAAGAGAAAGCATCACCCGGAATCAATCGAGATTCAATTGCATCCAGCGGAGGTACATTGGCCCGGATGCTGATTGGTATGTCTTCAATTGAATCCATCCAGACATGCCGCTTCCCGGATCCGGAACCGCGTCGATTGTTGGGGGCTGCAGAGAGCGCATCCGGGACTGGAAGCAGGCCTGTATTTTTCGTTGAACCTGAAGATGAAGAATGGACTGTGTGGGTCGAAGATTGCGCGGATGAGATGGTACGTTTACGCCATCTAGCCCGGTCTATTTTCAGTGGAAGAGTGTGGAAAAAGATGTTGCGTCAAGCTATGAAGAATGCAAGTCCACCAAAATTTGAACGCGATGATTCAAAGGCGAATGGTTTGGCACAAGCCAGCGCTCTTGCAGCCGCATGGTGGTATCGCTCAGAATCTGTTCTTTCAGAAGAATTGTGTTCTCGTAGAGACGCCCGTCTCGCCTCTCGTCTAAGAGGGGCATTGGGTACACTGTGTGGGGGACAAATTGATGATGAAGGGACGCCCGTGCTCCTCGTGCCAGTCATGCAGGCTTGGATGCCCAGCATCCATTCCGCACTGGAAAATACACCATTACCAGAACATGTAGGGGAGGAAGAAGAATGACGGAAGCACGTGTTGAGAATCAATTGTTTAGATTCACCCCTTCCTCAACTCTTGACCCACAGAGGATCATCGATGAGATCGGTGGAAAACGTAGTGGCCGCTATGTGACACTCTCTTTGGTGGCACCACGGGCCACTCTACTCATCGATCAAGATGGGAAAATCATTGTTCACGGTTGCCGGAAACAGGATTTGGCCCATCTCGCAGCAAAAGAGGTAATGTTGCGCCTTGGCGAAGATGAATCTGGTATGACTTTCGAAGTTGGACCTGTCGTCGCCTCCTTTGATTTTGAGACCACAGTGTCCCTTGAGGGGGTCCCTGACCTTTACCCTGAAGCGGTAATGGATACCGAATTGGATTGTCTTAGGATTGACGACACACGCCATGAAATCAAGATGTTGCTCTTCCGTAATGGGCGCGGTATCGCAACAGAAGCCCGTCATGGTAAATTGGTTGCCATGGCTGCGCGGCGATGGAAACAGCGACTATCCGATGAGAACCTGTTGGGTTGATCAATATGGCAATTATCGAGGGTCGCTGGACCGGCCCGATTTGGGATACCCATCTCCATCTCGATTATAGTGGACGAGGGGTCTCAGCCGCACAGGATTTTGCAAATGCAGGAGGGACACATCTTTGCTTGGTTCACAAACCAGATTTCCATCTGGGATTACCGGAATCGCTCAGCGCTGTCAAAGAGGCCTACATTGGAACCTTGGAGATGGCCAAAGCGGTTCGTAGAGAGGTTGGAATCGATGTCCGAGTCATCCTCGGTCCCCATCCGGTGGTTTGGGAAAAACAAATTCACACACTAGGGATGGAACAATCCACGCAATTACACCTTGATTCCATCGCCCTCGCATTGGAATACTGCGCTGAAGGTGATGCTGTTGCTTTGGGCGAAGTGGGGCGCCCTCATTATCCAGTATCAGATGAGATTTGGGATGCTGCAAATCAACAATTACTAACCGTGATGCATATGGCCTCTCAGGCCGATGTCCCCATCCAGTTACACGTAGAGGAAAATGGCCCTCAGACAAATGCTGAATTGGCTGCAATTTGTGATCGATCAGGAATGATCCGACAGCGTGCTGTGCATCATTATGCCCCTGCAAATGTTAGTGAATCCTTTACCCATGGTCTCTCAGCATCTGTCAGCATGGGCAAAGAAAGTATCTCCGCCATTATGGATTCGTATCTCCATTGTTCATCGACGTGGACGATGGAGACTGATTATCTAGACGATCCTAGGCGGCCAGGTGCCGTTTTGGGGCCCAAAACGGTGCCCAAACGAACACAAACGCTCACCTCCGCTCTCCTTGACAATGTGGATCAGAATCAGGCTGAAGATTTACTGAACCATATCCATTCGATCTGGCCCAGCGCACTATATGGGGAAATTGACCCGTAGGGTCAGTTCTGAGGGGCACCCTCAAAACCCGTCTGCTGTCGAGGCCAACAGCCCAAAGGGCTGAGAGTGGTTTCCATGTTGCAACTTGAAGGGAAGACAGCACTGGTGTTTGGAGTCGCCTCCGAGGATTCCATTGCTTGGGCGATTTGCAATCGCTTGGCCGAGGCTGGATGCAAATTGATCCTAGGATATCAGAAGAGATTCATGAGTCGGGTCTTCCAATTGAAAGACAAACTCAGTGCCATTGAGGCCTTCTATCCAATCGACGTTGGTGCTGAGGATACCACCGCCGAATTCTTTCATGAATGGCAAAAGAAGTCGCCAGGCGCCAAGGCAGATATTGTCATCCATGCCATTGGATTTGCACCGCGAGAATGTTTTGATCGCCACATGCTGTTCGTGGAAGATGAGCCACTGAATACTGCGATGACAATTTCTGCGCATTCATTACAACGAATCATGCGTCATGCTTTACCTCACCTCGCTCCAAATTCTTCCACAATAACCCTAACCTATGCGGCTAGTACTCGCTACGTTCCAAACTACGGTGTCATGAGTATCGCTAAGGCTGCATTAGAAGCATGGGTACGTGAATTGGCCATGCGAGTTGGTGAAGACGGACATCGGGTCAATGCGATTTCTTCAGGCCCAATTCGAACTTTAGCGGCGGGTGGTATCCCTGGATTCGATGATATTCTAAACCACGTCGAACGCAATTCCCCACTCCGCCGAAACGTGAATCAAGACGACGTTGCAGGTTGTGCGGTTTGGCTATCCAGCCCGCTTGGTTCCGGCGTAACAGGACAAATCATCCACGTCGATGCTGGTTATTCTAGCACGATGGTACCCGATAGCATCAGTGACTGAGGCGAGAAATTGACAATTCTTGATGAAAATCCACAGGATCCGTTTGAACCGATTGCGGTCATCGGTGTTGCAACGCTGTTACCCGATGCACCGAATGTAGATGTATTCTGGGAGAATATTTTGTCGGCAAGGGTTTCCCTCAAAGAGGTTCCAGAACATCGCTGGATATCATCTGATTTTTGGGTCGAGGGCGGTCCAAAAAATGTGGATGAGAACAAAACATATTCGAAAATCGGTGGTTGGATTGAAGATTATGAATTTGATTGGCGCCGATGGAAAACACCCCCTGGTTCCCTTCCTCAGATTGACCCCACACAGCAGTGGGCTGTGACCGTCAGTGCAGCGGCATTGGAAGATGCAGGGTACTTGGGTGATGGTGTCAAAGAATTGCCTCGAGCTCGCACGGGTGTAATTTTCGCCAATGCCCTCGGGGGTGAGAACCGGAATTTGTCCAACCACCGAGTTTGGGCGGACCAATTTGCACGACATGCTGTTGAAGCGGGCGGGATGCCCAGCGAAGGAAAGGCTGCGTTTAAGGAAGCGATTCTCAGTAATCTGCCCCGGGTGACCGAAGACACGATGCCAGGCGAACTCGCCAATGTGGTATCGGGGCGTGTTGCCAACCTTCTCGATTTGCAAGGTCCGAATTATTCCACTGATGCTGCCTGTGCATCGACCTTTGCTGCGATCCTCGATGCTTGCCGTTTGCTGCAAGCCCGCCAAGTCGATTTGATGGTTGCAGGGGCAAGTGATCGGACGATGGACCCAGCTACTTTCGCCAAATTTAGTGCAATAGGGGCCCTTTCAGCTACCCACTCAACACCCTTTGATTCCAAAGCGAATGGATTCGTAATGGGTGAGGGTTCAGGAGCCCTCACACTGAAACGACTCTCTGATGCAATTAGGGACGGGGATCGTATCCAAGCGGTCATCCGCGGATTGGGGGCGAGTAGTGACGGACGAGGTAAAGGAATCACGGCCCCGAGTACTCGTGGCCAGATTCAAGCGGTTAGCCGTGCTTACATGCAGGCAGGGTATGATTCATCCACGGTAGAATTGATTGAAGCACACGGGACATCAACCGTCGTCGGTGATGCAACCGAATTGACCAGTCTATCTTCGGCATTCGAGAATTCTCCCCCGGGGCAATCGGTTGCAGTCGGCTCGATTAAGAGTCAAATTGGCCACCTCAAAGCAGCCGCAGGAATTGCAGGTCTTGTGAAGGCGATTCGGGCAGTCGATACAGCCACAATACCTCCCAGCGCAGGATTTTCTACACCCAACGAAAATATCGATTGGAATACCAATCCCTTCTATGTCCCGACCGAGGCAAAAGCATGGGGTACACCCAATGGTCATCCCCGACGAGCAGGAGTTTCTTCGTTTGGATTTGGTGGGACAAACTTCCATTGTGCGATTGAGTCCTATGATCAAAATTACCATTCACTCCTAGCCAACGAGTTTGACGCCCGGCGTGAGGCTTGGCTCAATCCTGGTGCATCTGCTGCAACTACAATCGCATCATCTGCAACGATGACGCATACGGAATTGAAAGCAATCGAGGGTGGCGCTCTACTCGTTAACGCTCCAGATTTAGAATCACTCATTTCCAAACTCAGCTCGATTCGAACTGAATTGTTCACTGGCTCTAATTTTGATGATGACCCCCTTGGTAAGCGGCTTTCAACCGCCCTTCCCGACGCCAGTCGTGATTTCGTTGCTGAAGGCATTCGTTGTGCAATCGTCGCTAGTAGTTGGGCCCAGTTGTCAAAGCGATTTGATTTACTTGAGAAATCCGTTAAAGACCGCTCAAAATGGGATTTCTTGGCGAAGCAAATGGTGATGATTACCGACACAGCTCCCTTGCCAGAGCAGGCCAAGGTCGCTCAACTCTACCCTGGTCAAGGTAGCCAATATGTTGGCATGACACTCGATTTATCCAAACGCTATCGATGCATTGGAGATACTTGGAGTGAAGCGGATCAGACGATGGTCGAAGTTCTCAATGGAGAATCACTATCTTCGTTCGTGCTACGAGAAAACCTCACTGATGAGCAGAAAAAGGAATCAGAATTCAAGCTCAAACAAACCGAGTACACCCAACCCGCGATGCTCGCTGCCGACCTCGCTCTCTATCGATTAATGAAAGAACACGGGCTTGAACCAGATATGGTTGCAGGGCATTCGTTAGGGGAATATGCAGCACTGATGGTCGCTGGCATCCTCGATTTTGACAGCGCATTGCGTGCTGTGGCAGCCCGTGGTACTGAGATGGGTGGTGTCGAAGTACCCGATTGCGGTATAATGGCATCAGTTTCGGCACCTTACGAACAGATTGAATCCGTGTTGGAGGCCGAAGAGGGATATGTGATTGCAGCCAATAAAAACAGTCCAAAAATGACTGTGATCGCAGGTGAAACGGAACCGATGAAACGAGTCATGAAGGTCTTTGATGAGGCGGGGGTCCCGTGTGTTCAACTTCAGACCAGCCATGCATTCCATTCCCGAATCGTTGCGCCAGCGAATGAACCATTGCGCAGGTTCCTTGAAGGGCTTGAAATCCAACTCCCTCGAATCCCAATCACTTCAAATTTCGATGGAGGTTGGTATCCGAATGTAGCCCCAGCGGGAAGTAGTTCAAGGGAAGCGATTCTAGCCAAACTGGCACCCCAAATGGCCTCTGCAGTTGAATGGACAAAGCAGATGGAAACGATGTATGAAGGCGGTGCTCGCCTATTCGTAGAGGTCGGACCTAAACGGGCCCTTGCCTTATTTGCTGAACAAATATTTGAGGGCAAACCAAAGGTGGTGACAAACACAAATCACCCGAAGGCGGGAGGCATTGCTTCGTTCCATGCCGCCCTTGCAGTTCACGCTCTATCTGGGCGAATTCCAAACATGCCTGAGGCTGATAGTGACATCCTCACTGAGGCCTTCAAAGCCGGGGTTCGAATTTCGAATCCCGCTCCAATCGCAGCATCACCAAGAGTTGTGGTAAGCCAAGCACCTCCGATTCAGGTTGCCCCTGCCGTCTTGAGTGATGATGAGCGAGAAGAAGTTGAACGAATATCAAAGGAAGTAGCCATCGCCACCATAGTGTCGGAAGTTAGCGGTTTCCCAATCCGAATGATTCACGGCTCAACAGATCTTGAGACCATCGGATTGAGCGATTCAAAGATTTCTGAAATTCACAATCAAATTCAATCGAATTATCGAGTCATGGGTCCTACAAACGCAAGGACTCTTCCCGAATTGGTTGCGTGGTTAGATGAGGTGCCGAGAACCTCCTCAAAGCCATCACAAGTGCCCACGCGTCAAACCTCTGCTCCAAACGATCCACTTTCATCACGTCGTTCAAATCCATTTGTTTTCAGCGGAATCAGTCTAGGTTTGCCAGGGATGGACGAAGTATTTTCATCAGATACATTCGAACGAATAATCCGTGGTGAAAATTTCATTTCTGAACTTTCTGATGAAACCAAACAGAGGCTTCTCGATCGAAATTTGGTTCGTATTATCAAGCATCCCGACGGTTCGGCTGAATTTGTGCCCTGCAATGATTTCAGTTTGATTCCACAACTTGCAGGCAGACGCGGTCATTTCGATTTGGCTGAACAATATGGTGTCGATCCCAAAATCGTTGAAGCCATGGATATCACAACTTCTCTGGCTCTCGCCGCAGGGCTTGAGGCCCTCAAAGACGCAGGTTTACCCCTGTTCGCAGTCGAGCAGAGTAACAAGGCTGGTAAACGACTGATTCAACAGTGGAATCTGCCTGAATCAGAACGAAATCGCACAGGTGTAATCTTCGCCTCCTGTTTCCCTGGTATCGATCAGGCAATGCAACACGCCCAGAACAATGGGGCCGACGAAGAGGGTCATTTCGATCGCCGCTTCCTTTTGCAAATTCTGACCATGGGACACTCACAATTTGCACAATATATCGGAGCTAGAGGTCCCAATATTTCGGTCAACAATGCCTGCGCCTCGACACCTTCAGCGATATCGATTGCAGAAGATTGGCTGACGACTGGTCGTTGTGATCGAATCATCGTAGTGAGTGCTGACGATTCAACCAGTGAAGAATTGATGACTTGGGTAGGGGCTGGATTTGCTGCCGCAGGTGCTCATGCGATGGGCAATGTTGTGGAGGAGGTTAGCCTACCCTTCGATGCACGAAGGAATGGGATGTTGCTGGGCATGGGTGCAGCTGCTTTCGTCATTGAACGCAACAATCTCAGTTTGGACCGAGGTGTCACACCATATGCAGAATTACTCGGAACCCATCTTGCCAATTCCGCTTTCCACCCTACACGGTTGGACGTTGAGCATGTATCCAACTCATTGGAAGAATTCATTTCAACAATGGAACGTAATTGGGGGTTGAATCGCCATTCGATTGCCGAGCACACTTCCTTCATGTCACACGAACCTGCAACCCCTCCCCGGGGCGGTTCAGCCGCTGCAGAAATTCAGGCGCTTCGAAGAGCATTTGGGGACAGCGCCTCCAAGATCGTCATCACGAATACGAAAGGATTCACGGGTCACCCAATGGGTACAGGCAT
>JBJLBW010000057.1:0-7708 GCA_045568015.1 Candidatus Poseidoniales archaeon
GCATCACCGAGGATTTGCCCTTCGAGCAAAATGGTGCACTCGACACCACGAAGCACCGCTGCTTCAATCGCGAGGAAAAGTTCAGGTGAATCAAATTGGTACACATGTAGGTGTAGGGATGTTGTTGCCCCATTGATCCACTCAACCATTTGGAACAGGGAACCGACCGGAGAATTCACTGGTACAACAGTACCCTCTGCTCCGAAGTATCCAGAATCACAAAATAGACTGGAACCCAATCGCAACCATCGGTATTCCCAATCGGCAGAGGTGTCCGTATCCGGCAACACACTGCAACCATCCCCTCGCATTAGAATGAGGCCAGCAGAGTCGGTGGGCGGCAACTCAAGTGCCAATCCATTCCAACCAGGGATTTCTGCAAATCCAGACCCATACACAAAGGCGTCAACAACCGTCCCATCTGGGGCGATTAACTGTAGGGCACCTCCGCTGTTGATTAGCCAAGGTGGTGAATTGCCAAAAATGGTGTTTGCATCAATCGCTTCTGGACCACCATCCACAATGAGGTTGTAGGGATCTTCTGTGATCACAACAGACTCACCGGGTTCCAAAATGTGGTTAATCATCAACGACTGATGAGAACTGTCTGTGGTGTGGCGTTCAATCATCCAACCACCGAGGTCGACCCAAGTGTCACCCGTGTTGGTAATCTCAAACCAGTCATTGGAGCGATTTGGAACCTCTACGGGCATGACCCGTGTGAACTTGATTGTCATATCTCCATCATACGAATGGACAATCGGATTCGCTTCGCCGGGTGTGGGCCACAGCGCTTGTCGTGTTTCCGCAGCACCATCTCGTGATTCAAGCGTGGCACAATCTGCACTGGTATCCCATGTCAGCGTCTGTAGGGACATTCCATTTGGATCGATGAGTGAAATACTTTCACCCTGATTGGTGAGGATATTTTCGTCGAGATTGAGTACCACGTAGTCTCCAACATCCAAGATCATTGAGTTTGGTGTGTGGTTCCACAAACGTCCTGGGGCGACAGCTGCAGCACTTCCACCATCATCTTGAACCATGAATCTCGACAAATTGACCGGCATTCCTGCCGCATTGTACAGTTCAACCCATTCGCTGGCCAATCCATCTGTGGGATTCGAACATTGTGGGCTGACCTCAGACATCACAATCTCGTTTGCTCCTGAGTAGGGCTGCGCGAAGAAAATGTTGGTATCTCCTGGTGTCGGCCATGCGCCAATCACCCACATGTCGCTTGGATTTACTCCTGTGACCATGCTCATGCCGTAGGCCGAATGGCTCCAAGTCACCGTATGTGCTGGATTCCCCTCAGGGTCGTTGAGTTTGAGTGTACCTTGGCTGTTTGTCAGCGAAATTGAATCATCGCCCAGTGGATAAACCATGAATGCTCCAGGGCTTAGCGTCCCAGGGGGCAATGCAAAACCAGCTCCTGAACGCAATTCCCAACCGGTTAGATCCACAGATTGGTTTCCAATGTTGGTGATTTCGACCCATTCTCCATCCATTCCAGTTTGTGAATCTGCACCCATTGGATTTGGCAAGAACTCGGAGATTCTCAACCCACTATCACCGGTTTGATTGCCAGGGTTTCCACCGATTTGTCCGGGGTTGAGTGCACCCGGTGTATTGTATGGGGACGACATCCAAGGACCCTCCAACATCAGCGGGTCTGCCGGAATGTAACTGATGTTCTGTGGATGTGGATTCAACCATTCGACGATTTGCCGAATATCCCCGTTTCCATCGACAAAAGAGATGGAATCGTAATTATTCAGCATCGAAATCGGACCATAGACCAAGAAATCCCCCGGTGTCAACTGATTGACATTGTTCGGTAGAGTTTCAAGAATACCACTTCCTGTGCGCAGTGTGTACGTGCTACTTCCAACGGGTTGGCCCGAACCTCCTTCTTGTGGAGGGTAATAGAATTCGACCCAACTGCCACCTACAGACGAGTTTTCAGCCGTGACGTTCACCATCACTTCGTTGATTTGGATGGGCAAACCAGGGAGAGTTGTGGTAGGGGCATTGATGGCTTCTGGTGTGGGCCACTTAGCTGTGGTGAGACTGTCTGCATTCCGTCCCCAATCGGGTGTGAAGGCACTCGCGTTGACGTAGGAGTGACCGGTGTGTGTCGGGCCAGAATATTCGACCTGATGGGTGACTTCACCAGTTGGCATTCTGAGTTTGATTTGTTCTGTACCCGCGCCATTGTTGAGCATGCCATAGGCTCGTGTCCCATTGACGGCAACGATTCGGTGTTGACCTGGATCAATCATTGTGCCATAGCCGACGAGATGCGTGGTGTTCATCTGCATCGAATTTCCAGCGGCATCGTCGATAGACCATCCTGCAAGGTCGATGGCTACAGAACCAATGTTCGCAATTTCGACCCATTCTCCTCCAGGCCAAGTGGCATTGTCATTGGTCCAATAGGGATCGGGCATCACTTCGGTAATTCGCAATTCACTCTGCACATAGGTCGGGCCACCCGGGCCGCCACCGGTGTTCGCTGCACCCGGTGTGTTGGTGTTTGAATCGACGTAATCGTCGGTGGCCAAAGCACCGGGGATTTTGCTGATGTCACTACTGGCTTGCCCGGTGGTCACCGTATGGACCGATACGCCATTTCCATTGATGAGGTCCAAGATTTCTCCCGCATTGTTGAGTTTGAGCGTGCCTTGTGTGTTCTCTGCAATGATTGCATAATCTCCGGCAGGGAGGACGTAAGGTGTGGCCAGGTTGGCAAAGTCAACCCATGTGTTGGCGTCAATCGGATGTGAATATTGTGCATCATCGACAAGTGTCCATCCTTGCAGATTGATGTCGGATGTCCCACTGTTGTAGAGTTCAACCCATTCACAAGCAGGATAGTTGCCCGTATCTGCCCCCATCGGGTTCGGCATCAATTCATTGATGCAAACATCGCCACTGCAGGCGGTCGATCTGGCACTGGTCCCTTGGACCAATGGCGAGAGGCTCATCACAATCATCAATGTGGTCAGTAGTATGGCATTACGACGCATCAGGTTCACCGCAGGGCATAGCCCTGCGCTCACGTGTGAGGGTGTCTTGCCCTTAGTGCCTCCGCAGATTAGATGAAACCGAAACCGTCGAGTTTCTGTGCAAATGTGTAGATCATAATCGGTACCAGAATGATACCCATACCATGACTTCGTCTGATGCCAATCCTCGGTGGCATCAAGCCCATTGCCGTCCCGACGATCAGAACGCCGATTCCAATCCAACCAGTGGACAACCAGACGAGAAGCGTAACGAATCCAATCACACCCATGACCATGCTTCGAAGTGGAATCAATTCGTGCAATTTGAGCATGCCTTGTCCGACCTTGATCATCACAGGCACGGCAAACAATCCAGCACCGATGGTAATCGCCATCAGACGGATGTAATCGGACGGCGGTTCAAGCCCCGTCCACTGGTCGATCGGGTACATCATGTTCAGTGCAAGAGCAGCTCCAGACCGTGGGCGCAATACGAGGTAAAGGAAGGTCAGAACCATGACCGTCACGGCCGTGTTGGTGGCCGACAGAACCGCGATAACTTCGAGGTCCTGTGTTCGGGTTTGGGCATCGAGGTCTTCCAATTCTGGACTCGCTTCTTTGACCTCACGCGCCTTGGCGAGCATCTCATCATCTTCCTGCTCGCGGTCGACCAATTCGGTGTGGTCATCGCCAATTACAGTCACATCTCCACCAACCACCGAGTCCCAGTCATCTTCGTTGGTGTTTGAATCGACTGCCGCTGAGCCTTGAACCTCATCGACAATCATGTTCGCTGCAGCATTGGTGAATTTTGAATCATCAAGACCATGCAAGCGGGCGGATTCAGCTCTATATTCAGCGATTCTAGCCCGGGCTGCAGGGTCGTTGATTCCTCCAGGTCCATACTCAAAATCAGCCGGGATGTAATCGGGGTCCGTCAGGCGGCCCCAGAAGTTCCGCGCACTCATCACCACAACGGTCGCTTGGGCGGCAGTCATCCCGGGTAGAATGGCCATGACGGCCGCACAGCACGATGAAAGGAAGCAAGGTACCATCAACGGCCCCGCTGGTGGTAATTCCCAATTCATCTCCTGTGGTGGCATCTCCGATGTGGTCACGTAGATGTCGATCAGGTTGGCGATACCGAACAATCCTGCGAGTGCAGGCATCAGCAAGGTCGCGGATGGCATGCCAACGGGACTTCGGCCTGGCAACTCGAAAACAGCCCAGCCATAGAATCCTGCGAGCAAGAAGAAGGCGGTTGCAACCAGCATCCCTGCAGCGCGTGAATTGTCCCCAAGTCTGAAATCGATGGCCTCCAACTTTCGATAGATTCGCCACCTTCCAATATTGAATTTGATTTCGTATGTTTTCGGCAGCGGGAATCGCGCCCACGAAGTCACCATCTGAACCCATCGTGGCCAAGCGAGACGTGTGGTTTCAGTCAGGATGAGGAAAGCGGAAATTGTCAGCAAAAGCCATGGCAAAAAGTCACGGCTGAGTTCATACAAACCGAGGCCAGGGTTGGTTCCAAACAGTAGCCTTGCGACGATGAGCAATGGAATGCTAAGCAACAGCCCAAGTTGACTCCCGCGCGCAGAATAGGCAACACCCTGCGCCGCGTGGCCGGAGATCAGCATCCTGTGACCGGGCAACAGTGCGAGGGCGGTATCCCCATCAGGGGCTCCAATCAAAGCACTGGGGATGTAATTCAGGAACGTGTGAACCGTTCCCATCGAGACGATGATGGCTGCAACAGAAGACAATGGAATGCCTGCATTGACTGCCAATGGTGACATTGAAAGAGCAAGTAGAGCCACATTGTTGACGTGGAAACCTGGGATCAATCCGGTCATACAACCGAGGAATACTCCGATGAAGAACGAGGCCATGAGCCACGCCCAATCGAGCAAAATTGGATCCATCATTCATCCCTCCTATCAGAGTGTTAGACAAAGTTGTGTGCCCGGATTATCCGTATGATCGATGGCCACCAAACGCCCGGTCCAAACATGGACGCCCGTGCTATTACCACCTTCATCGAATCCAGTTTCAATCGCAGTTCCATCGTCGAATAGACAGACTCGATTATCGGTTCCAGATGCGACCAACCACAAATCTCCACTATCGGTTTGGTTTAGTTCCCCGTTGACATTGACCAATGTGTTCACCTGCCAAGTCCAAGCATCCCAGCCCGCAGACCAAGAGAACGAGTCAGGGGGAATGTCGACGGTACCGATTGCATACAATGGCACATCGAGCATGATTCGCCCTTCCGCCTCATTCCAAACGACGGTCGCATTGTAGAATTCGACATACGTTCCTTTCTCAATCCATTCAGCATGGGCGCCGGCTATTTGGAAACGTAGCGTGGTGGACCGTTCAAAGTAGTCCTTGCCATCACCGATGTAGCCCTTGTCGTAATCGGGTGACACCGGACCGGTAGTCCAACCCGCGACGTTGACCTCTAGGCCGATCCAATCCGATGGGTTGGCTGCGATTGTTGCTAGGGTTGTGAAGTCACCAATGAGGATACCCACGGGGTTGACGGTGTGGTCTTCATCACTCATCTGTAGGCAGATTTGTGCACGATCTTCGGACCAGATGAGGCGTCCAGAGAAACCATCTTCGGGCAATGTTCCATTGACTGTGAGGTTCAGATTCGGGATCAAACAGAGGATGCCGACATTTTCTCCACCAGGTGCCACAATCCAGTGTGCATCGTCCGCCCAATAGTATGTACCTTCAACATAGACGAGTTTGCCGATGTCATACGACCATGTCTCCGCAGCGACCGCCCAGGATAGACGCTTGGCTCCAGCGGGGTGTGTGACCTCGACGGTTGAGGATTGGACCACGATGGACCAACGGTAATTTCGCTCATCCCACTGAACCCAGCCGGTGAGGTTGACCTTGGATCCCGCCTCAATCCATTCGGTAACCCGGCCCTGTAGAGAGACGTAGAGTCGGTGGTCACTGTCGAGATATGAGGGGTTGTCGATCAGGGTGAAGCTCTGCCAAGTCACATCCGGTTCGATGGCATCCGAGAGGTAGCCTGTGAGGTTGACAACTTTGGAACGATAGGACTCAGCATCGGCTGAAATGTCATTCAATGAAGTTTCAACCATGACGACTTCTGCACCCACTTTTTCAGCGATTGCACCCATTCCCTTGGCGTTAATCCAGATTTTTCCGTTGTATTGGACAACCTCTCCTTCGACGATAATTCTGGAACCAATCGGAGGGACCTCACTGGTATCATACCAACGAATTTTGACTACGTGGGGTGCATCTTCGACCTGCAGATCGACCCGGTCCGAACCATCGCTATACGGGTCCCTGACCCAAGAGATCAGTGTCCCTTCAATTTTCACAGTCTCCGAAAGGTGTTCATGCACCTCATCGATTTCCACTCGGTCCGGTTCACGAACCACGGCATAGAAATTCAGTGTTGATACCAAGAGAACCGACAAAAAGAACGCAGCCCACATCTTCGTCATGGGCCTGCGAGCCATCCCGATAGGGATGAAGATTGCCAAACGCGCCGGTGGTCTCATTTGCCTGACCTGTCGTGGCTACCACGTGGCCAGAGTCCTGCCGTCGCTCACCATCGTCCTCCTCCTAGCGATGAGTTCCATTCCGACCACTCTGGATTCACCATCCATTCGGGCCACTGAGGCTTCTTCGCAAGAAGCAAACATCGTCTCTTGGAATGTCGGAGATGTCTGGCAATATGACATTGAATTGGATGCTGTCGTTTTGGTTGAAGACAGTCCGGATTTGTCCGGTTCTACCCTTGATATTGTCACCGGTGATGCAACGATGGAAGTCGCTTCGGTGACGACCTACAACGTCTCTGGACATTGGGTCCCTGCTTATCGGTTGGAAATCGATGCTGACGGGCGAGGTGATGGAAGATTTCCAGAACCAAATACAGGTATTTTCGCCACCGGCGAACTCATCGTCGACTACCATGAAACTCGGTGGGTTCGTGCCTCCGATCTCGCCATCATTCACCGGGTTCAATCCATCGATTTGGACTTTGATGCATTTGGGATCTGGATGACGGGAATTGCAGATTTTACCCACACGCATGAGTATGACCCGCCGCAGGAGGTTTACGACTTCCCGATGAGATTGAATGAGACTTGGAACACCGCTTCAACACGCACGCAGATTTGGTCTGGAAGCGGCGGCCCCGTCGCACTCCCTTCTGAACCAGAGACCGGGGAGGAGACCATCCTCTACAACATTACAGAGATTGGCGAAAGTCCAGCCGCCTACGCCGGATGTGAGGAGTCTTACCACATTTGGTGGAACAATACGAATGGTGATCTCTTGGAGGACCATTGGTGGTGTCCTGCGGTCGGCAATGATGTCTATTGGTGGACCGACGATATCGCACTAGATGGTGTGGATGCAAAATTTTGGTTGACCGCGTTTAACCCCGCCTCACCTTCTGATATCACGGTTGAAATCGAACCTTCTACCGCCGCTCTCAATCAGATTCTCAACATCACCATCACCGGTCCGGACGGCGAAGACGGAACACTTTGGCATCACGAGAATATGTACAATTTCACACTTGTAAATGGCACAGCTACATTGCAAATCCCAGCCAACAATCGGATGGATGACACGCCGACGAGTATCGATTGGGGTACACACGGTATTCTAGCGTGTCTCGACCCCGAGGG
>JBJLBW010000058.1:0-27267 GCA_045568015.1 Candidatus Poseidoniales archaeon
AAGCAGGCGTCATCGCAGCAGGTGGATTGTATGCTTTGGAAAACCATGTTGAGCGCCTGGCTGAGGATCACGCACGCGCTCGCCGATTGGCAGAAGCGGTCAACGCCATGGATGGTTTCACGGTCGACCTCGACAGTGTTCAGACCAACATGGTCTACGTAGATGGCGAATTAGGTGCACAACAAATCATGGCTGGTTTGTCCGAACACGGTGTCGATGTTCTCGATGTAGGTCCCACTGCAGTCCGGGCCGTAATTCACCTCCACATCACCGATGAAGACATCGAACGGACCATTGCAGCATTTGCTGCACTTTGAGCCGCATGGTTTAGAGCCGGGATGGGCATAGTCCATCCATGCGCAAGTTCCTGACTATGCTGTTATCAGGGATTTTGCTATTTTCCGCTGGATGTATTGGAAATGATGGACTACAAGGAGATGAAAATTCACCCATTGAACCATGTAGTACCAAAATCATCGATGAAAATTTAGTTGGTGAATGGGTACAGCATACTGTTGTTGATTTCACCCCTCATGTCATAGAATTCAATGCAGATGGAACAAGGGTTCAATCCAATACAGATCCTGATTTTGAAGGTTTAGAGTTTTGTTGGACCACAGAAAACCACACTCTTGTTTCAGGTTACCATTGGGATGATCAAAACACGGATCAAATTACAAATTATTACTATAATGTGGACAATGATTTATTTTACATCACTTCAATTTCCACAACCACCAATTCAGGAGGAATCACTTATGAGACATTTTCCGATCGACCAACACAGTGTGTGGTATACTCAAAGGAAGGTTCCTTTCCCGATAACCAAACGCGTAATACGGCCATAAATTCGACCATCAAACCAGATTTTTGTACTTGGATTTGGGCTGATCCCGCAGGCTCTAGCCCCGTCGATGCATGGAATGCAACCTACCTTGCTACAGATCATTCAACATCATTATCAAGTGGTATTGATGATAATTTATTCAACATAGAATTGGACGATTTTTATGGGGAAATTGATTGGTATGTCTCCGAAGGATACTTCGGCTTTTGGATTGAGATTACAGTTGATAATGCAACACATTTATGCACATCTTCCAACCAATCAAGTTGTTTCATTTCATTTTCAGGTATTGATGAATATTATGCCGTTTGGGAACAAGGAGAAGTTGCGACAATTTCAGAAAATGGAATCGACATTTGCTCTACCACCTGCGATATCGAAATCACACAGTTTGGGTTGAGGGAAGAGGATACTTTGCAAGGAACAACGCAATTGGTAATATCCTGAAGGAGCATCCAACACATTGCACCGTATGATTTAGAGCGGTGTTCCACTTAGCCCATCCATGCGCAAGTTCCTGACCTTGCTTTTGTTCGCTGCATTGCTATTGCCTGCCCCGGTTCAAGCGGGCGCCCCAATCACGATTGCCAATCAGGGTATTCTGGGGGGTCAGATGATTGATTTGGCAGGAGTCTCTAACAATTCAACCACCTTGTCTGTTGCAGGTGACATGACAGCTACTCAAGTCGTCGAAGTCTACACCGCAACGTGGTGTGAAAATTGTGTGGATTCAGAACATGCATTGATGGATGCTCTTGAAGGTGAAGATGCCACAGTATTGGTTCACCACCGCTACATTGGAGAATCACAGGATCCATTTGGTTCTCAGGCAGGGGATGAACGCTGGATAGACCTGTATGGTGAAACCAGTGCAGAGGTTGCAAATGGATTGGAACGAGCCGCCCCAACCGTCGTATTCGATGGACATCGTTTCGTGGCAGGAAGTGCTCCACATGGCGACTCATTAGAGTCAGATTATACAGGAATGTTTGCAGATAAACATGACTACCGTTCATGGAATGGTGTCGAATCAAATTTCACTTGGACTGGCGACAACAGTTCAGGTACACTGACTTGGGAATTCGACAAGAATCCCGTTGAGCCAGAGGGAATATCTTGGACACATCGGTTGATGGTTGTCGAACATTCTGGATATTTCCCAGACGGCGGCAATGGATTGGAGCACTATGACGACATCGTGCGAGCCGTCATCGATCTCGATGCAACTCTGCAGGACGGTGGAGGAGAATGGGGTGGTGAGCAAGCCATCACACTTCCCGCTGCCTACGATGGAGATGACCTTGCATTGGTATTGGTCCATGAATGGCGCCAGGTCGAGCCTGATTGCTGTGGAACTCCAGACAATGAGGACGGTAACGATGGGTTACTACCAGGCTTCCTCGCACCCCTTGGCCTCATCGCGCTAGGTGCTGCTGCATTGGTCCGTCGGGACTAATTCATTCCAATGCTTCAAGAACCCCCGTGAGAACCTACAGCGCTCCCGGGGTATCCATTATGGGTTTCACATTGACTTTGGAACATATTCCACCCGGTCAGTTTCCCGATTGGTTGTTCCAGCAATTGCGGAATCAAGTTCTCGACCCCAGCCAGAAACCGTTGCTTGTAATCCATTCATCAGATGCAGCACGCACTGAAATTTTGTCGAAATTAGAATCGTCTGAAATTGGTCCAATCGATCGCTCAAGGCACCACACCCTCGCCTCATTGTGGAAGTCGTTGCAAGCCGATTTGCGATTGCCTCGTCTTCTCCCCCTCAATGCAACCGGTGAGCGATTGCTTCACACAGAATGTGTATTGGCTGCCAAAGAAGGGGAATTTCCATTGCTTCACCCAACCCCCGAACATCGGTGGGGCGAGGGCCGAACCCGTGCGTTGTCCAGATTACTTCAGGAGTTTGATACCGAGGGAGTTGGGAGTTGGGATGGACCAGGGATTGATGCATTTGCCAATATTGCGAACCGCATCGCTCTGAAGATGAATGGCATGCATCCATTGCTGCACAGGTCCCAAATTATTGATGCCCTTGAAATCCAAGATTCTTGCCCATTTACCCTGACCGGAATTGCTGGAATCGTGTTGATGAATCAATTGCCCACGCTATCGAAAAGCGATCGACGATTGTTGTTGAATTTAAATCGGTTCAGCGATTTACATCAATTGTGTCAGCACGGCGAAGCTCCAATTGGAAACTACCGATTGGGTTTACATGGCGCCATACTTGAAGACGTTCATCCCTGCACAGATGACACTATTCCAAAGTGGTTGAACGAACACGAAATTTGGAAACCTGAACCTTGTGCAAATTCAGTTTCACGCCTTTTGGTACCCACAAATGGTTTGGACATTCCAGCCACGATGGAAGTCCTACGGGATTGGAGTATCACAGTTTCAAGCGAATCCGATGTGGTCATCATCGATCCGGGCAAGGATGATCGAATGGAGACATGGAGGCGTGCTCTCATCGAAATCGGCTTGCGTCCATCACACCAAGCCTCTTTGTTGAAATCCTCTCCTTCGATTCATTGGATTGGGGAAATTGCCTCGATTGGGATGGGTAGCGAAGCATGGTCGATGTCACGTATTCGTGGGTTGGGTGCCCAACAGAGTTTGCAATTTGTGGACGAATGGCTACTAGCGGAAAAACACCCTGTGCATGAGGAATGGACTCCCCAGATGGACTCGCAACGAATTGAATCCCTCGCACGCTCATGGCATATTCTCGGTGGATACGGAGCATTGAGTCGTTGGCTTCGGGCCCTGGCTTCAGAACCGCATCCAGCCCCATGGGAAAAATTGGATGAGGCTGGAAAGAAAGCCGAATGTACGCAATGGTGGTTTCTTTCACTTCTAACCCGGTTGTCACCATTGTTGAGTTCTGGAGAGAGGGCTTTGTTGGCGGATCCGGAACTCACTTTGGGTTGCTACACAAGGCAACCCTTGCCTTTACCTGAATCTCCTGTAAGTGGTGATGACTGGCTCAACCACCTTGTGCAACATCTAGATGCTGAAGCCATGCTCACCGACGCAGGCTCAATCCAATTGTTGCTTGAAGAGCATGAAAAGTTTCGTTCTTCCCAATCGATTTTGGGACACCCTGTATCTGCATACGGTACTCAATGGATCGAGGATTTCCTTGGATTGATGGATGGCCTCCAGGCCCCCGATATACTAGATGCGGGAGACCGAGTTCGAATATTGACACCGCGTGAAGCATTGGGTATTTCTGCAGACATCATCATCCTTACACATCTCACAGCATCCAGTTGGCCGCTTCGTACCGAAAAGTTACCTTGGTTGACCGAAGAGGATTGTAGGAAGTTGGATTTGTGTCGAGCTGATTCGCCATTGCGTTCAGCACGACATTCACTACATCACTTGATTCACGCATCCAACATGGTCATTCTCATTGACGCCACCGGCCTTGATGATGACTGCAAACCTGCAACCCCTCTCGCGGAGTGGCTTTCCAATCACATCGGTGCAGATGATTCGGAATCAGTCCCTCGTCCCTCGTTCCTAGAGGGGTGGGCAACCGCTTCCGGCGAGCGAACACGCGGACACCATCTCGTGTGGCGGCCTGCAACGATTGAGATGGTAGAGGAATCAGGAATTCGAAGAGCAGAAGTCCATCTTTCTGGAAGAGGCGTTCGTGATATGCGCCAACGTGCGGGCCTCTCATTGCGGACGTTCCGCCAACCAATGTCCCCGCCTCTTCATCCAGCATCAATATCGATACCACAGGATTCAGGCGTGATGTTGGATCGGTTGAGAAGAGAACCCACAATAATTCCATCTGGAGAGCAATACCTCGGCATGGAACTGCACGATCGATTTTGTGGTATGGGGAATCTGAAAATTATTCCAGGCAATCGCGGTGCTCCCGGAGAAACACCTCCAAGGTTGTCGGAAAGTTGGCCTGTATTGGGTGGTAAATCCGGCCGAAGCCAATTGCTTTCAATTGATCCAAGGCCATTGAAACCAAGTGTGACATCCCTTCCAGTTTACGATGAACGACACGGGATGACCGGGGGGGCCGGATTCGCTCAGAAGCGATGGTCTGCAAGTCGATTGCAACGATGGCAGGCGTGCCCTCGACAGGGCTGGTTGGAGCGCCGCTTGAACGCGGGTAGGATGGAGCAACAAGAGGAAGACCTCGATGCAAGAATCCGTGGCAATTTGGTCCATGGGTCGCTAGGTGCATTGTTCCAACAAATATTTTCACTCGATGAAGGTGACGAGCGCTCTTCAAGTGGCGCATCTTCACTCGCACTTTCAGGCCATTCGGTTGACGACATGTATGTCCATATTCTTGACTACATCGGGATCCATGCACCTTGGTTGGAAAGAGAAGATGCCACGGCTGCACAACGTCGACATGATCTCATTGGCATGTCTCGCCAATCATGGCTCGACTGGTTGGCTTCGCCTCAATCACTTGCCCCCTCTGGCAGACTTGGAAACATGTTGAAAGCCGAAATGTCCCTCCACAATTCAATCCCTATCTCAATCGAGTGGTCTCTGAATGGAATGACCCTCCCTCACCCAGATGGGCGCTCAATGAAATTGACAGGCTTCATCGATCGAGTAGATGTATTCAGTGATTCAACTCTAGAGGGCGGACATGATTCAGTTGCACCTTTGAATTGGACGGATTCATCCGATTGGAAACCCAAGCGACTGGTCCTGATTCGAGATATTAAATCGGTCGATGGTCCATCGAAGAGCAAGATTGGAGTCCGCCACAGGAAGGCCTTGTTCGATGAATTACAACTCGGTTTGTATGCAAGATGTTGGGAAATTTCTCATCCGGGTGACCTTGTGATCGGTGTAGGAATTTCCGAAGTGGGCAATTCGACCACACATTCAGTAGAGGTAAGTCCAGCGTATTCAGAATTACTAGATGAGAATGGTGTTGGTGACGTAACCACATTCACCCATGACACACATCGATTCCCCAGTGAGGACGAAGAACCCGATAGTGACCCATTCAGAGCATGGATGATGGAGAGATTAACCACAGCATTCGATGTTGCTGAGGCAGCAGATTCTGGTCGTGTACATGCGACACCCGAAGAAGGGGTTTGTACTTGGTGCAATGTCAAGGAAGCCTGCGGACTTGCTTCGATTGTAGGGGGTGACACTTCATGGAATTGAATGTCGGCCAGCGCCTTGCTCTAGCCATTGATATGCATTTGATACTAGATGCAGGAGCCGGTACGGGGAAGACTCAGAGTATCGTTGGTCGGACGATTGAACACTACTTGTCAATCGATCAACGCGCCACCCGATTGTTACCACCGGGACCACGACCTCTCCCTCTTCCAGCCGGTTCTCTTCGCATTGGGTTGGCTGAGCGAGAAGATTTGACCAAGTGGCAAGGCCTCTTGCCCAGTGAAGTGGTTGTACTCACATTTACAACAAGGGCAGCGGAAGAGATGCGCCATCGATTGTGGGATGAATTGAATCGATTGCGCCCAGGTCCTACCCGGGATACGGGTGGCAAACGTCGTGATTCAAGGGTTACACATGAGGGTCTAATCGATCAACTCACAGCGATGCTTGAAGACGCACCGATTGGTACGATCGACTCATTTCTTTCACGCCTCATCGCCCCATGGCGGGCAGATTTGTCTCAACGACCTACCGAAGAAGTCGTCGGGGACGCTGAAAGACATGTTTTGCTTGGACAGGCCCTTGAAGGCCTCTGGCGATTACGCTCGGCAGGTGATGCTGTTGCGGCAGGTGTTTCCGGTGAGCGTGCCCCATTCCTGATTCAATCACGAGACCGATTGGCCCGTCGTTTTGGGAACCGAAACTCCGTACGCAAAGTTCTTTCTTCTCTGTTGTCAAATCGAATCTTTGTCGACACCGTCGCCCGTAGATTAGAGTCGAGTGGAGATGTTGATTCTGACGATGTGCACCGCCTAATCGAAGAGATTTTGGCGCCATCTGATGGTCATTTAGATGCCTTTATTGATGAAATCCACGGAGCTTGTTTGGCTTGGGTCAATCATGTCCGTACCTACGGTAATGACCTCGATGTTGCCAATGCTCTCATTGGTGGGACCAGATTCCAAACCCTCGCCGAGATGGTCGATGTAGGCCCCCCTGCAACCCGATGGGAACGGTGGTTGTGGTTGCATGGACTTTGCATGGTGACCTGTACCACTTCGTCACATCAAAGCACCAAAGTTAGCGCATTTAGCGGCGGAAACCTTGCGAATTCAGGCGATTGGCCCCGAGGGATCGCAACATGGGGTGCAGTTTCCGAGGCCCACGCGAAACAACTTGCGAAGGATCTCGGTGTAGCCATCGCTGAATTGTGGAACGGTGCCAATGGACGTTCATTCAGGCCGCTCGCCAGGGCGCTTTATCTCATGGATAGTTCCCCATTTCCCATTCCGCACATGCCTATAGTTGCAGGTTTGACCCCCCAAAGAATCGCGTCGCCTTTGCCTCATTCCCCCCCTGGTACCAAACTTGCATTTGGCATTGAGGAGGAAGCCTCACACCTCCAAGATATGTTGCTTTGCCATCGCTCACTCCTCGATATATTGCATGAATTGAAAGTTCGTGAAGGAGTCCATGAATTCGATGACGTAGCCTCATTGGCAGCGGATTTGTTACTCGCTCGATGTCCACGCATCATGCGGGCAGATTATCCGATCGAGGTTGTGTATGCGCTAGATGCATTACCGGACGAATCATGGAGTGACCAACACATCCATTCTGCCATCGCTCTCATGGAAGGTTTCGTGAAAGATCCAAAGTCCGCGGGATTGGATTCAAAGGAAGCCAAACGTTTGCTAGAAGATTTGCAGAAGAGGTATTCCAGATTGCAAGTAATCCGCTCGCGATACCGAGCATTCATCATCGATGAAGCACAGGATAATTCAGCCCAGCAATGGCGTCTTCTTGGTCGATTATGGGGCCAGAGGAATCTGCCAGATGGTACCCCTTCACCGGACACTCCATGGGAACCTACAATTTGTTGCGTAGGTGATCGAAAACAAAGTATCTACGCGTTCAGGCAGGCCCAGGTATCCGGTTTTGTCAACTTTGGTAATGCATTGCGCAACATGAACGAACATGAATTCCATTCTTTGCCAGCATTGACTCGTTCTCCAGAATTGCGTCGCCGAAATGCAGCCCGAGACCCTAGATACAGTGCGGATGGCGGATTTGCGACCGCTTCCGATTTACCCGAATCAAGAAGTAAAGCAGAAGGCGCATGGATTCGTTTCGACGAGATGGAAGAGGATGGCAGCAGTCCCATTGACGTGTCGGCTCGGTCGCAAGGACATGTTGAGTTGGTCGTAAATTATCGAACGGCAGCAGGATTGTTGAATCGAATGAATGATTGGTGGGAAGACGTCTTTTCTCCTACACACGACAGATTCCCAGGGGACTGGTATGCTCGTCCACAAGCCCTAATTCCATCAAGAGCCGAAGAAGAAGGTCGCTTTGAGTGGCTTGTTCCTGCGAGTCTTTCAAACACAGGCCATCCCAATTCCGATTTGTCAACCCCATTGGATCCGTTTAGTTCGGGGTCATCAAAAGAAATGGAAAATGCTCTCATCACAGCGAGGATTCGTGCCCTGCTCGATGGTACAACTACCAGTGTGGGTGAAACCGAGCAAATCGAATGCGGGCAATATTCGCCAGGGGAAATCCTTGTTTTACTGCCCAGTAGATCGACTTTAGACGATCTGATGACCCGGTTGGAAGCCGCTGGGATTCCAGCGGTAGCGGACAAAGAAGGGGGGCTCCTGCTCCGCCCTGTAATTCGACCACTTCTCGGCCTGCTACAATGGATTGCCCGCCCGTCCAGTCGTCATGCTGCAGCCACAGTTGCCCGTTCATGCTTGGTTGGCCTCAATGACAAACAGCTGCAAGAATACCTCGGTGAAGCATCCATTGGTGAAGATCTCATTCAGCGATTGCTTGAGATATTGCCCGAAGGGCCGCACCAAAATCTGGTTCGTCGATGGTATACCCATTCCCAGAGAGGCACTGTCATTGAATCACTACACGAGACCTTGAATCACAGCGATTTGTTGCTTTCCCATCCAAGACCCTCGGAGAGAAGTGATGCAGAACAATTTGTACGTTTGATCGAGGGTCAGTCCAACGAGGTCGGAGGCGACCCAATTCTGCTTGCAGATCGCCTTTCTTCTCTTGCTGATGTTGCAGGCAATGATCTCACTTCAGCCGGAGTTTCTACAGCCGATGCAGTTCAGGTGATGACCATACACGGGTCGAAAGGATTGCAAAGAAAGTGTGTCATCGTCGGTGGTTTGTTCAGTGAAGGGCAAGGGAACATCAGTCATGATTTACGTGATCGAGTCATCGCAACACCGAGTCTATTCGCATCAAATCCGAGGCCATGGGTTACGCAGTCGAGTTTGGACAGTGGCGTCTGGACCTTGGCGAGAACGCTTCAAGAAGCACAAATTCAAGCTGAAGCCAGACGCTTGTTTTATGTCGCATGTACGCGGGTGAAAGACCTCTTGATTTTGGCGGGGGCCCCAAATGATTCGTTCAGAATAGGCAACATGATTTCGATGAAATTGAGATCATTACCCATGCCAACCTTTGGGCACATGTGGTTCGAAGCATTGGGTTGGCTACCCGATGAAGATGGGCGACATGTCATCGACCCCCAATCACTACCGTTTGCTGTGCATTGCCATGAATCCGAGTTAGGTGGAAAAGGTACAACGATCAGTCCAATGGTACGCATGGCTCGACTGGACGAATCATCTCAAATCGCTCATGAGGACGTACCCAACCCAGCACCAGTTCACACCCCGAATCGTACACGTGGTCTCAGAATTTATCCGCATCAGTTGGACAAAGCCGCAACATGTCCACGATGTTATCTGGAACTGATGCGCTTGGGCCTTTCTCCCGATGCCGTCTCTCAGTATTCAACCAACGATTCATCACAATCTGCCGCCGAAAAACTAGGTCTGCCTCCTGCGAATGTCATCGGTTCGATTTTCCATCGTTTGATTGAGGTGGGCTTGGAGAATCCAGGCCTACAATCAGAGATTAGCGTGCCTCTGCCACACCAGTGGACCGAATCTAGCCCTAATTTGCTTGAGGACGATGACGTCATTCAATCCGTTCTTGAGGAATTACTACCACCAAATGCGGATGAAGAAGCCATCAAATCATTGCTCAAGCAAATGTCGAAAGCAGTACTGGATGGCCCACTGGGTACACTCACATCCAAGGGTACATGGAACGAAGAATCCGTAGAGGGTCTTCGAACAGAGTGGCCATTCAGTCTACAGCATACCGTCAAAATCAGTGTAGATGATCAGATGTGGACGCCCCATGGTCCACAACAATTGGCCACAATCGAACGATTTACATTCTCAAGTAATGGAATTGCAGATCTGGTGCTTTGCACTCGTTTGAGTGATGGAAGTGGAGCCATTCGCGCTGTGGATTTCAAGACGACAGGAGCTGCACATTTGTACGCAGGATCGCCCCATCCGCTTCTAGAGGCTGAAGGAGATTCTCGCCACGAATCTGAACAAGAAATGCTTGATCAATATAGGATGCAGTTGGCCTTCTACACATTGGCATTAATCCGGCAAGAAGAGGCTCGCAAAAAGGAGGGAATCCCCCATCGAGAGGTGCTTCCACCCGCTATTCTATCCACCACAACCGGTCGAATGATTTCGATGACGAAAAATGAGATGCATGAAGCGTTAGATGCACTGTTGGCCCTGCTTCAAGAATTCGCAGAATTGACCTTGCGAGGGGCAGCGGACAATGATTGCAAATGCCCGCTAAATCTCAGCAATATTCGCTTGTTTTCCAATTCTACAAACGAATAGGTGTAAGAGCAGTCCTTTTGCATCAAACGGGAGTCGGAGAATCATGGCGAACTTAGACCTCAACGCGATTCATGCTTGGGTTGACGAACAATGGGAATCTCACGCATTGCCCAGCCTCTCAGATTTCATCGAAATCCCAGCACTTTCTCCGGCTTTTGACGATGACTGGGCTGCAAATGGGTATCTCGACGACACCATCGACTTGTTCCTAGGCTGGTTGAATTCATTGCCGATGAAGGGTATGTCCTGCAATGTCCATCGTTTAGAAGGGAGGACACCCGTTCTCACCATCACAATCGAAGGTACTGGGGAGGGCGAAGTTCTGTTCTACAGCCATCTCGACAAGCAACCACCCTTCACGGGTTGGTCGGATGGAAAAGGACCCTGGATTCCCGTTCGAGAAGATCCTTGGCTATTCGGCCGAGGTAGTGTCGATGACGGCTATGGAGGCTATCTCAGCGTTCTCTCCATCTTGGCATTACAACAGCACGATGTTGCCCACCCCAAGGCCACGTTCCTCATCGAGACATGTGAGGAATCTGGTTCGTTTGATCTTCCAGCATATCTAGATGAGTTATCTGGTGTCCTCGGGACTCCTGACCTCATCGTTGTCATGGACTCCGGTGCCGGTGATTATGAGCGACTATGGGTCACCACAAGCCTACGAGGTTTGGTTGGTGGCACCCTCAAAGTGGGCGTTAGTCAAGAGGGCGTTCATTCTGGAATGGCGGGTGGAATCATTCCATCTTCATTCCGAATTGCCCGCTCCATCATCAGCAGAATCGAAGACGAATCGACAGGTCAGGTGCTTTTGCCTGAATTGAGTGTGGACATTTCAGACGAACTACGTGGTGAAGCCCAAGGTATCGCTAATGTCCTCGGAGAGAAAGTATGGACAGATCTTCCTGCATTGGATGGCGTCGAACCTCAAACACCAGGGTTGGCCGAAATCGTGTTGTCCGGCAATTGGCGCCCCTCTCTTTCTGTGACCGGCGTAGATGGAATGCCGGCGCTAAAGGATGCAGGCAATGTGCTACGCACCCACACATCTCTGAAACTTAGCATGCGCATTCCACCCGGTGTCGATGCAGATGCAGCCGAGGCCGCAATGAGTTCGATTCTTGAGGCAGACCCGCCCCACGGTGCACACGTATCATTCACTGCAGATGCAGCAGCGAACGGTTTCTCCGCTCCATCCATGGATTCAGCGTTCAGGGAGGCTCTCAATTCAGCCAGCCTAGCAACCTTTGGCAACCCAATGCAGGTCTTCTTTGAAGGTGGAACCATCCCATTCTTGGCCATGATGCAAGAGAAGTATCCGAGCGCATCATTCCTGGTGACAGGAAGCCTTGGGCCCGGTGGAAACGCACACGGTCCCGACGAGAAGTTACACATTCCTGCCACCAAATCGGTGACAACCTGTCTCGCAGCGGCCATCGCATCCATGAACCCTTGATGTAGGGTGTTTCGGGAACACGTAGTGTTCCCTTACTTTCTATGCCCTTTGGGGAGCGGGTTATAAGACAGGGCGAACGGTGGGACACGCCGAGGGATACGATGTCCGACGATGATGGTGATTCCGGAACGCTCACCCCAGAGGTGCGTATGCGACAGTTGGAAGACCGACTAAGCGACGAAACAGAGCGCCTTGTCAAACTCTATGATGCCTACGAGCAACAAGAGAAGGAAATCGTTAGCCTGAAAGCCGAAATTGAAGTCCTTGAGAAAGAAACAGTCGACAAAGAAATCGCTCGAGAAGGACTTGAAGCACTCATCTCTCAGAAGGACAATCGCATTCGTGATTTGGAGGTTGAAGGATCAACATCCTCTCAGCGTGTCAAGTATCTTGAACCGGAACTCGAAAAGATGGAAGAAAAGTACTCTCGTGAGAAAGAGAGACTTTCCCGAGTTTTCGAGATTGCAGAAGAGCTTGACGGTGACCTCCGTCTTGCTGTGGCCGAGATGAAAGCACGTGACGATTGGTATGTCAACCACATGCAAATCTTTGAAGATCTCAACCGAGCCATCAAGACTCGATATGATATGATTGAGAACGCTGTTGAAGCTGAGCGAAAGTCATCGCACATGCAGCGTGCACTCAAAGACCGTCTCGATGAGATTCTCAATTCCGATGACGGTGATGCAGCCGAGATGGTCAAGAGTATAGCAGACGATCTCGAAGATGATGGTGTACTCAATCGCTCTAATGAAGAGGAGTGATTCGAATGGGCGGCTTCGCCCGTGGCGGAATCGCACCGACTGTAACTTGGTTACTGATGGGCATTTCAATCGAAGCCATTGCCCTCATCGTCGATGATTTGGATGGCCTAGCACATGTCTTTGGAATGCTGTGCTTCATGCTTACAGCCATCATCGCCAATTTCTATCGTGACCCCGACCGCCCCATTCCCAAGGAAGAGGGCATCATTGTATCCCCCGCAGACGGCCACATCATGTTCGTCGTTCGAGAAAGAGCAACGGGGCGTCGTCCAGCCAAGGACGAATCTTCAATCCATGACGAACTGACAGGCGATTGGCATGAAACACCTTGTGACCAACCGCTGAATTTCCCCAATGAACAGAGATGGGAAGCGGTTCCAGAGGGAGAGGAATCAGCATCAGATGCATGGAGGGTCGCCATCTTCATGTCACCCTTCGACGTTCACGTAAATCGGGCCCCAGTTGCCGGGACCATCATTCGGATGGAGCACCGCACTGGTAAGGGATTGCGCCGAGGGCCATTTGTTCCAGCCTTTCGCAAAGAATCAGCGTGGAATGAGAGGGTCAGAACCGTATTCTCGCGAGCGGACGGTCTTCTCGTGGAATCCACACAAATCAGTGGCCTTCTCGCGCGAACGATCGCTCCATGGTCAGGTGAAGGAGATGAGATGCGGCGTGGACAACGTTACGGGATGATTCGATTGGGCAGTCGCGTGGATGTTCGTGTACCTGCGAACTCGTTCACCCCCAATGTAATCGGTGCCAATGCAGAACAAGCGAAATACCCCAAGGGAGAATTCGTTCAAGCGGGTGCGAGTATCTTGTTCACTCCGGCTTAGATCCATCTGCACGACGGATGCACTTTGCTGGGATGCCACCCCAGACCTCTCCGGGGGGTACTTCTGTGTGTTTGGGTAAGACCGCCTTTGAGGCGATAACAGCACCATCTCCGATGATGCATCCCGGATTGACTTGAGCATGTGTCCCAATCAGGCAACGTGAACCGATTTTCACCTTGGCCAAATGTATACCATTATTCTCAAAGAGGTGGCCATTGATGACAGCATCCCCACCAATCACAGTTTTTTCTCCGATTTCGACCATGTAAGCATCATTGATTGAACCCGAGTTGATTTGCGCCCCTTTGCCAATTTTCACACCCATCATTCGGAAGTAAATGTCACCAATAAATGAGGGGACCATCCATTTCAATGCTGGAAGTGCCAGTCGATGAAACAGTGACATGAAGGCCCAACGAATCGTCAGCCAACTTTGTAGGGGGGCTTGTGCAGAATCTGATTTTGGTCGTAATAGCAAACCAAATATCCCCAATATCAGAAGATCGAGTAAGCACCAGAACAGCAAACCCATTCCGACCGCAGCACCCTGTGCAACCAAGCGAATCCAACCCTCATCGAGCGTTCCAGCTTCTTGGAACAACCAAATGCCAGGGATGGCGGCCATGCCCCACACAAGGAACCCACAAGGCATGACAATGATGGACAGGGTCATCTGAACAATACCGAAATGTTTCATCGGCTTGGCCATTTAATCACGACTCCATGCTTTGGGCTTCATTGCGTGCATCCTCTTCTTGAGCAACGCGAATACCTTCTTCGATGTCGACCTTGCTGGTGAGATAGGTGCCCGCAAGAATGACCACTGTGATTGACAACAATGCCACACGACTATCGAAAGCCGTGCTGGCAATTGCATAGAGTGCAGTTCCAATCATGGCTGCGGATTTACCGAGGAATCCAAAGAATCCAAAGAATTCGGATGTGCGGCTTTTCGGCGTCAATTGTGAGAACATCGAACGGGCTTGCGCTCCTGCTGAACCCATTGCGCAACCGACGAACAATCCGAGGATAATCCATTGCAAAGAGACACTGATTCCAAGTGGGGCCCAAATCATACTTCGCATGGTTGAGGCCCACCAATCAACAGGTCCACCTTGATCTACAACTGTGGGGTGAGTATTTCCTACCTCCGAAGCACCTGCGATGGCTGAACCCTCAGGGCCACCAATGATGATGATAGAGAAGCGATGATCATCTTCTTCATCGAAAGCGGCAACGAGTGCGGCAGCATCAGATTCTGTGATTGTCTTGGCATCTTCAACTTCATCATCTTGGGCTTGTTCCGCAAGGAATGATGCACCAAATATACCAACAGCGACGAGTAGGAATGCAGCAAAAACACCCATCCAACCCATTTCACGTTCCTGTATCCACATGAGACCGCCACCCAATAAGACGACCATGACCAAAATGAACAAACAGACCATCAATCCGGTACCTAGCGTACTTTCTCCGGCTGCTTCTACGGAATAATCGGTTTCTGGAAAGTGCTCTTGGAATGCATCACGGAAGGCAGCATCACCTTCGGAATCCTCGGCAATCCAACCCTCATAACCGCGATCGTATAGTGTCGTCATTTCGTAAAGACCAGTCTCATCATTCCATTCAAATTGGAAATCATAGCGTTCGACATCTTCTTCGCCTTCGAGTTCAAGTGGAGCGAAACCGGCTGCTGCAACTGCAACTGCACAGTAGATGAGGAGTGCCAACATCAATGCAAATTTCGTACCTTTCTTCTCGGCGAGTTTACCAAATACAAATGTCATTGGAATCGCGACAACATTGACGGTCAACAACAGCATGACATTCATGCTGGGGTTCAGTCTCAATACCGATTCACCAAATGCACTGGCCATGCTGGCGATTGTATTCACGCCGTCATAGAACAGTAGGTATGCAAGTAAGAAGAATGCAAGGACCTTGAATTTTCGAATCTCTATCGCTGTTGTGATGACTTGGCCATATGCGAGCTTTGCCGCACCAAAAACTCTGGAAAAGTTGTTTTTACCCAGACTTTCCCACTCCAAATCAGAAGCGATTTCAGGTTCAGGTGTCCACTTGAACATCAACGCACCGAATCCCCACCACCAGAGTGCAGATGTCACAAAGACGACAGAGATTGTGAAGTTTGTATCCCAAAACCCACCGAGCAAAATGATGAGGTGGAAAATGAGCAACATTGAACCCCCCATGAATCCATACATGTACCCCCAAGTCGAAACCTTATCCTGATCTTCCCTCGTACCAAGATATGGCATGAATGAGTAATAGATGACGTTACCACCAGTAAATCCGATTGTACCGATGGTGAACATCACGGCGAGAACCATGTACCCATCTGAGCCAAAGTAAGGTGCTGCTCCCATCAATGCAGTGAATGCGATACCCACAACCGTATACCATTTCAGTAACTTTTTCTTGATTGGCATACGATCTGCAATGACTCCTAATGCAGGCGCTGTCGCGATAACAAACAACATCGAAAGTGTGAGAACAGTTGCATAGAACGAGTCACCTGTTTGAGTTCCAGTCGCTTGATTGTACAAACTGGCCATGAGTGCTGGCGCAATCACGGTCATGACAGTGAGTGCGTAGGCTTGGTTTGCCCAATCAAAGAAATACCAACCCTTCCAAGACTTCTTTTCTTCTTCAGACAAACCTTCCACATAGGGTGAGGGCAATTTCTCTAAGAGTGCTGACATGTATTGCGCGAAGTCCTTTCAGCCTATAACGGCACACCCGGACAATTGTGATAGGTTTCATATCCCTTCAGTATTCTATTGACGCCATGAGAAAGGGTCTTTCTACACTCATTTGCTTATTGATGCTCTCAATTACACTCGCCGGCTGTCTGGACCGCTTGTTACATCAAGATGAATCCTATGATTTGGGAAGTCATGTGTATAGGGCCGACGATACCGCTGCTTCACCAACTGAAGGTGACTCGGATGAATTGATTCGTATCTATTGGAGTCACACGGAGAGTGTTGAAAATGACCTCCTTTGGAACTACACCGCCATTCACTTGGAGGTTGGAGAGTCAATGTATGAATGCCACATAAGCTCAGACGGGGAAAGTGGAGAGCATTGCCTAATCAGCCAAGATGGAAGTGAAGATCATCTTTGGGAAACAGGTGAATTTCTGACGATTTGGGAGGATGGCACTGATATCGTATCATCCTCGGGCACCAATGTCATACTGCATATCTATTATCGAGGGGAGCAAATTCCTGGCACATCTGAAGTTTTGGTACAGTGACGACGGATTGAAAACAGGATGTATGCCCCGTAGGGGCATGGCCGAGGACGTTACCGCCGGTTTACTCGCCCTGCCTGGCAAGGCGGTCAAGCTGCATCATCTGGTCAAAGCACCCGAGAATGCCATCGAATCCATTCGTATCCGAGAATCATGGAATGCTGACGAGCCTGCGACGGTTTACACAACACCTGAGCGCATGCCAGATGGTACACCATGCACCGCCGCCACCGTCATCCTCCGCACACGTGGATGCCAATGGTGGTGGAAATCAGGATGCACATTTTGTGGATATTTCAACGATGTTCGCGACGATGTCACCAGCCTCAATCTCCACGCTCAATGGTTGGCTGCCAAAAATCAACTCAACGATTTCGAAGACTGTGACATGATCAAAGTGTACACATCTGGAACCTTCTTTGAGGACGAAGAAAACCCCGTCGATTGGCAGGAAACAGTTCTCACCGAAACGGCTGCCATGGGTAAGCATCTCATCGTCGAAGCACAGGCTCACCTTTGTCATGAAGACAAGATTGCTTGGGTCGCTGAAAAGCACCCGGGATGCACGGTCGCAATCGGGCTTGAAGCCTATGACGATGAAGTGCTGAAATTCCACTGCAACAAGGGGTTCCGAACCAAGACTTGGAAGAAAGCGGTCAAGACCTTGCAGTCACACGGTTTGAGAGCCAAATCATACCTCTTGTTCAAGCCCCCATTTATGTCGGAAGGAGATGCCCTTCAACATACGACAAAATGGATTCGAGAAATCGCTGAAGACAGTGATGAAATCAGCGTAAATCCAATGAACATCCAGAAGCGTACAATCGTTGATCGGATTTTCCGACATCGAGAGTATCGCCCGCCTTGGTTGTGGTCTCTGGTTCAGATGATTCGAGATGTTCATTCAGACATACATCCGGATGGTGGCGATGCATCGACTCGCCTCATCGTACATCCAACCGCTGCGGGCTCGATTCGAGGTGCACACAACTGTGGTCGATGCGACAAGGAAGTCGCTGCCGCAATCGAACGCTATTCGGTTTCAGGTTCCCTCCTCGAGTTTGAAGGGTTGACGTGTGAATGTGAGAATCGGTGGGCCGCTGAAATAGCGATTGATACATCACTCCCAATCCCATTGGGGAGCGGACTTGACCGGCGACTGAACCCTGTTGAAGCGCTCCTATCGCCTTGACCCTAGGACCCCCTTCGGGGGTCCATTGGTCCGCCGAACGCTTATGAGCGCCCTGCGGGTGGCCGGGTTGCCCAAAGGGCAATTCTTGGTGAGTGTTCAGAAATGACAGTTGAATCGAATCTACCTGATGTCACACTTGGCGACGACGAACCACCCATGGCGAGGGTCATGTTGGTCGTCAGTATTGTCGCAACAGTCGCCTTGCTTATTCTGCATGGTGTTTTATTTCCCGGTTCAGAAATCCCTGCCCTCGGTGATGTGATTTCATTGTTCAGTGGGCTGGCCAATAGTGGAATTTGGATCTTCTTGATTGGAATTATGATTGGATTTGGAATGATGGTTGCAACCGTCATGGGGGAGGCCCTAGAGGATTAGGAGGTGTGATGCATGTTACTCGTTGATATCATTACGCTATGGATTTCTTTCCTGTTGATCTGGGCCCTCGTGAATCGGGGCGTACCCATCTTCCAGGAACTCGTTCGAGACATGACCGATTTCTTCATGGAAAAGGCATTGGGGCCTGGAGCGGACCTCTTTGAAGGCCGTCAAGGATCAGGTACAGTTGCATGGATGATGCATGGTATGCTTTGGACCAGCATCGGGGCATCACTCACCTTTGTTGGCATGTGGATGGTTCACGAGCCGGACGCGATTGCAAGTCTTTCCAGCATTGGCTACGCTCCTTCAACGGTCACAGTCCAAACAGCTGCATACAATGCAGCGACCGGTGGTATTCTCATGCTCCTCATCGGTGCAGGTCTACACATCAATGGTCGACTGTCTGGCTCAGGTCTAGCCAGTGATACGAACGCAACACTCGTATCATACGCTTTCTCAATGAGTTTGTTGCTTGGTCTTCTAAGCGATCACATGAGTGGAAAGTGGGGTGACTACCTTTGCACTGCAGCCGCAACAATCTCCACGCTGGTCATGGTCGCGATTTTGGCCAATCACCTGCTCACAATTGGGCGACGAACCAGTCAAACAATTATGCCCAGCCAATGGCTCATCGTGGGCGGTCTCAGCATGCCACTGGTCATGTGTGTGGTCAATTTCGTTCTCGGCGTAAATGAGGCCCTCACCAACAGCCTCGAGATTCTGCCTATGCTCGCCAGCGCGCTTGCGGTGGCACTCTATGTTGCACCGTTTGAGGCGGGTGCACCCTTGTGGAGCCGCTCATTGGCAGGTGCAACCATCCTGATGACTTTCATGACATTGAGCCCCATTGGGATCGAAGGTGCCAATGTATCCGTGGATGAAGCAGCGATGCTAACCATCTTCTATGCAGCGAGTATGATTCCAATCCTCGCAACCGCTGGTAACGTGTTCCAAACGGCTCGTTCGAATTGGGGCCAGGCATCATCTAGTCCAGCCTCCACGTCAATTATGCTTGGAATGTTCATGCTGGTCGGCAGTGCAATCGGACAACTATTCGTAGGAGCAGATGCCCAATCAGCAGGAGAAATAGGGCATCTATCATCATCGATGAACACCCTCTTCCTTTGGGGTGGAATGGGCATGATTGCTTGGGGCGGTGTGATTTCTTGCTTCCCTCAAGCATCGGGTCGCTCACTCATGTCCGATGAGACAAATCGAATGACGATTTGGATGGTATCTGGAGGCGCCGTTCTGGCCTTCTTGTTCAGCATGGGTGCCAGCATGGTCTCTTCAGCCTATGACGCAGCCGCCGTAGCCAACGATAGCATAGATTCAGATTTGATTGACATGGGTGCTACAGGCACTCTGGAAAACCTCGCCTCTATTGCATTCTATGCTGTCACCATTGCAGCTATTCTGATGATGCTCAACATGATTCGAGGTTCGTTCAGTGGAACTCCACTCGGCACGGGAGAACCGGTATCGCCATCCGCAAACCGGATTGCACTGACACCCGGTTCGACCACGATCCGCCAACTCCTTGCAGCAGGTGCAGGCACAGACACCGAAATCGACGTCATCTGCGACACCTGTGATGAGGAAGAGTGACCATGCGCATTGGGTTGGTTGGCAAGCCCAACGTGGGCAAATCGACCACCTTTGCCGCCCTGACTGAGAGTGCGGTTGAAATCGCAAATTATCCATTCACAACAATCGATCCCAACGTCGGTGTCACATTTCTACCGGCCGAGGCAATTTGCCCTTGCAAAACACTTCGAGAGAAGCGTGAGGCAGACGGGCGATTGAAACCAACAACCTCCGAGGATGCACGCACAGGGAGTTTGTGTGAACCTAGGACAGGGACCTGTATTGGACACTGTAGGACCGTCCCTGTCACATTGGTAGATGTCGCTGGTTTGGTTCCCGGTGCGCACGATGGAAAGGGTCGAGGGAATCAATTCCTCAACGACCTTGCCCAATGTGATGCTCTCATTCAGGTGGTGGACGCATCTGGGGGGACAGATATTGAAGGCAATCCACTGGGACCTGGTTCCTGTAATCCGATGGATGAACATGCATTCCTTGTTGATGAATTGGCCATGTGGATACAAGGTATTCTAGACACGGGTTGGGCCAGGGGAGTACGTCGAGTTCAAGCTGAGGGCGATCGTGGATTGATTGATTTCATCACCGCTCAATTGACGGGAATTGGAGGCACTGAATCAATGGTGATGAATGCGATTTCAGCATTCAAGGAAGAGAATACAGATCTCAACGTACCATGGGAATGGGATGATAGCATTCGTAAATCCCTGTCACACCACCTTCGTAGAGCGGTTTTTCCGCTTTGTGTTGCAGCCAATAAGGCCGATGTAGCAGAGGCTGGTGCTTGGGATGCGTTGGCATCCAAGGTCGCTTCAGAAGGTGGCATCTTGTTGCCGACCAGTGCGGACAGTGAATTGGCCCTTCGTAGAGCCGCAAAAGCCGGCTTCATCGATTATCCACCTGGCGCTCAGAATTTCACATTGACAGATGCAGGGGAATCGGGATTGAGTGAGGCTCAGAGGAAAGGGTTAGACGCCCTTGGCCAACGATTAGACCGTCTCGGAGGGACGGGATTGGTTGAATTGGTATCTCGCATCGTCACTGAACGATTGGACCGTATTGTGGCCTATCCAGTTCAAGACGAAGGGCATTGGACAGACGGTGACGGACGTGTGCTTCCGGATGCATTGTTGGTACAACGTGGAGCGACGGCCAAGGAATTGGCCTATGCTGTCCATTCTGATCTTGGAGATGGTTTCATTCGAGCCGTTGATGGTCGAACCGGTCGAGTCATTGGGGCTGAACATGAACTCAATGACAATGATGTCATCAAAATCGTTGCCAAGACTTAGCTCAACTGAGGTTTGAATCAACGATTGGTGTGATTGTAGTCTCAAGACCGACGACTCTCCATGAAACTGTGATTTCCTCTCCATCCTCATTGTTGTTCAATGCAGGTCCAGGTCCAGGACCAGGTGTGCTACCACTACGCGTTTCAAGTGTGATTTGGCATCGATACTCACCTCTACCATTTCCATTATCACTCCACATATCCTGTATTGCGCCCTTGGAACCACTGGTTTGGTAAGAATCACCAGTATAGTTCTCGACTAGCATGATGATCATTGTGTACGATGCAGGGCAATCGTTAGCCGAACCAGAATCACCTGTTGTTGTAGAATCGGGCCTCACGAAATCATTCACCTGCCCCATCCGCATTTCTCCAACAGCGTTGTCACATTGAGTTTGTACAAGAGGATTGGCTCCATCTTCATCGGTTTCATCATGAGAAACAGTAATTTCCACATATGCGAGGTTGGGACTTTCATCTGTAAAAGTGAATTCAAAGATGAACTCTTCTCCATCCATTAGGAACTCTGTTGATTCAGAGGTAGCAATATCAGTCTCCGTAAAGGCGACTTCCCAAGCTCCAGTGGCACTATCGCTGCTATCAATCATGGCATTATCGGGTAGAAATGCTGCAATGTTGGCGAAGTAAACGGGGAAGATGATGAAGAAGGCAAGCGAAATACCCCAAGTGATTTTTTGTTCCCTTGTGGAGAACCACTTGTCAACAATTGTGTCCATGTCCACACTCTCGCCTCAAATCTCTCAGAACACGTGTGGTTGATGAATGTGCCTTCTATCGGTTTTTACTCCTCTTCTCGTGCATCGGGCCACCCTACGGGTGGCCAATCAGCCTCAACCGGCCAACTCTTCTTGCTGGTTTCGAATCCAAATTTCTTGAATTCACGCCGGCTTCTCTTCCAAACTGGTAACAAGAACCCAATCATCGATCGTTGGGAAAAAGACCAGCGCCATGGGCAGTTTGGATGACGTGAACACCAAGCCCTGAGTAGTTCTTTGAAAGGCTCTCCAGTGAGGTGTCCTGGCACGATCCACTCCACCTTTGTGACACCGCCTGCCGAACCAGCTACCTCTTCCCATGCGGTCAGAATCAATCCTCTGCCATCCCCGGTTAAGATGGCAATTCGGAAGGTCCGAGTGGCACGAGCAATGGGCATAATCACCATCATTCGGTCGACCAATCGACTTCCTTCATCACGTTCCCATTCCCAATCAGCCGCTTGAGCCAACTCACGAAGAGCTCGAATGGCTTGTGTTGGTGTGATGTTGACCTCAAGGGTCACACTACGTGGCCGGGCCATAGACAAGGCTGACGCGTTTCAGTCATGAGGGTGCCGCAGCAGTAGAATCGTTGCGTGTAAGAAAATCATAACGGTGAGGCACTGTCCATTGTAGCTGGACGGGGTGCGGGTGATTGGCTACCCCGGCATCTGTCCAACCTTTGGTCAAACAGCCTGCTTACGCTCGGGGCGCCCCACCGTTGTGGGTTTGTTATCCTGGTTATTGTTGACTATTGCAACTCTGTGAGATCAGCCGAAGAGTGAGCCCAGACCTTCGAAGCCTGCGCCATCGTCTTCTTCTTCTTCCTCAGCAGCCGCTTCTTCAGCGGGCGCATCAGACGAAGCACCACCAGCAGCAGCAGCCGGGGCGGACGCGGCTGGTGCCGCGATGGCCTGGCTCATTGCCTCACCGATGTCTACGGAAGCCAAGCTTGCAACGAGCGCTTTCACGCGTGCGTCGTCAGCCTTTACGCCAGCAGCCTTCAAAACGGCGCCAACAGCCTTCTCGTCAATTTCTTTCTCTGCAGAGTGCAGCATCATAGCAGCATATACATATTCCATTTTTTTCACCTTTTTTTTGTTTGTTGGGTATCATCCAAAGAGATCCCCTAGGCCACCGAATTCGGCGCCTTCTTCCTCTTCCTCCGCTTCTTCGGCAGCGGCTTCTTCGGCCGGTGCCTCTTCAGCAGTGGGTGCGGCTGGCGCAGCAGTTGCTGCGGAGCCAAGTGCATCAGACAACTCATCATCCAATGCAGAGGAATCCATTTGGCCTGCAACAGCCAACATCCGGGCGTGTGCCCGACTGATTAGTACCGGCATCGTATCTTCGTTGTGGATACCGGCCTCGATCGCCACCGCCATCGCTTCACCAGCAGCCTTCGATAGAAGCACTGGCACGGTTTGGTCGGTGAACCATCCGATGTTACATGCGAGGTTGAATGCACCACTTGTGGCACTCTTGATATTCGCTGTGAATCCATCGAGATCGAGGTCAAGGTCGTCAGCAGCCATCACAGTTCCATCTTCAACCACACCTGACAGAATCAGGCCGATTTCGATTGGATTGATTTCGAGTTTCGCCAACATCAAGCCGAGATCGGCACTGATTGGTTGTCCTTTCTCAACCGCAGTAACGGTCTTCTGAATGGCAACCTTGCCTTTGTCAATCTTAGCAGGGATACCTACGGAATTAAATTCACCAACAATAGGCCCAGGAGGGAATTGTGTTGGTCCTTCTTCAATGATGATATCATTGGGTGCGATGTCGCCTGCCTTTGCAGCACGACCTGTTTTCGTCTTCTCCAACTCAGCAAAGAGTTGGAACGCGTTGAGGCTGTCGGTTTGCACCAACATTGGAATGGTGACTCCATCAAAGAGAGTATCGAATTCACCCTCAGAGAGACCGGCTTTTTTCCAGGCCCGACGAACAAGCGTCTTCTTCGCCATTGTCATTACCATGTGTTCGCGCAGTGTATCGCGCATACCGAGCATGGCTGTAGCCGGCACTCCTTCGACATCGATGACTCCGATGACACCTTGCTTACCGAGTATATCACTCAGAACCGTCACACGGTCTTTCTTCCACTGTGCCGCCTTTGGAATCAGAGAATCACCTCCACTCGAACAGATGGACCCATAGAGGTCTTGACGTAGAATGAACGAATGTTGCCTGAACCACGCTCAAGTTTGCTGGTCACACGCTTCCAAACTTCCATTCCGTTCTTCGTCAGTGAATCAATGCCTTGATCACGTGTACCTACAACGGTATGGAATGTAATCTTGTCTCGGCTTCGAACGATTGCAACGTCCTTCAGGCCTGCAGCGATTGCAGCCGGGTCAGCGACGGGCGGTACTGGGCGGGGCATTTTTCCACGCGGTCCGAGAACAACACCGAGGAATCGACCAATAGGACCCATATGTGGGATTTCAGAGAGGAAAAAGTCGTGCTTCTTTGCCAGCTTTCGCGCCTTTTGTCGAGTTCCACCCAATTCTTCAATCTGTGTTGGGTCGATTACGACGATTCCAGCATCCTTGGCCTTGGCTGCCATTTCACCATCTGCGAACATTGCGATACTAGGTGTACGACCACGACCAGCTGGGAGACGAATCTCCTCCTGAATTCGGTTTGCTGGATTCTTCAGGTCAACGTCTTTGATGGTGAATGCAAATTCAACCGTTTCTACGAATTTTCGCTCAGGCGATTCTGAGAGGGCCTGCTCGATTGCTTGTTTGATATTTTCTTCCATTTTTCTCACCCCCGCGGTCAACGAGGGTCACCCCTCTCCCGCAACCCGTGATCTCTTAATCAACTAAATTCTGAATCAAAATCTCCATTTTTTACAGCCGCAATGGCCTCTTTGGGGCGCATGCCCTCGACACTGACTCGCATGGATACACAAGTGCCCATGACTTCGAGGGCGCGAGCCTTCTGGGTCGCTCCCGTGAGTTTGTCCTTCTTGGTCTCAGAGACCTCGATGACTTGTTGGATGGTCAAGTTCTCAGTGGAGGCCTCCCACGAACCATTGCACGTCTTCTGACCGAGCGTCTTGAGCACGGTGTGCGGGGTTTCATTGCGGGCTGACATCGTAAACACTCCATTGAGGGGGACCGGGCGACCTACTTCCTGTATTTAACACGCGCGCGCGACCTCATTTTACTCAGCTGCGCGCTGAGTGACGCGAACCTGATCTGCGCGGATTGTCATAGGGATTGGAATCGCGGCGTCGAAGAGCTCGACAGTAACCTCTTCCTTGCTCTCAGCAACGTTTGTCACACGGGCTCGCTCACCCTTGAAAGCAGCGACACGGATTTCGACAATATCACCCTCTTCAATTCCAGCCGTTGCAGATTTGGGCTCAAGGTAAGGAGTGACGTCACCCAATGGTGATGTTCCTGGCAAAACCTTCCTGCAGTTTTTGAGAGGAGTTGTTCGACCACCTGCACGACCGATGAGTTTCTCAACATGGTGTATTGCACTGGCTTCGATGAAGATATACCCATTCAGAATGGTAGGGCAAAGAACACCAAAAATCTCACCTTTGATATCTTGCAGTGAACCCGTGCCGGAAAGTCTGGCTTGAATTTCACTTGCAACCTTGTGCTCTTGGCCTAATGTTGTCTTGAGAATGTAGAGATAAGACGCGACATCACCATACAATTCATCGATTTGGGGAATGCTGTACGACTTATTTTGGATTGAACCCGGGTCGATCCATTCTGCGTTTTTGTATAGAGTTCGAGGCTCAACCTCTGTGGATTCCGATTGGAATAGAATTGGGACCACATCGTTCAGGCGGTTGCCGAATTCCAAACCTCGGGCTTCAGCACTTCGAATGTGTGTCAAATTGGCAACCGAAATTCCAGTGGCCTCTTCAATTCGCTTGGCGACAGCCTCAACATTTTGAGGGTCACCAATTCCGTAGACTCCGTCCCAAGCACCAGGGAAATCCGCGACAGTATCAGCTCGTTGCATCAACAGAACCTTGTCCCCATGCCGAACGAATACAACAAAGGCATCAGAACCACTGTATGACTGTGCTTCTACAACAACTTCTTCAGGTTCCGAAGGCTCTTCGCCATCTTCAACAGATTCGTCTGCATTCTCCATCGAGTCCACCTCATCAAGAACAGGTTCTTCAATCGTCTCTTCTTCATCAGTGCCGCTGGTTTCGTCCAACTCTTCTTCATCAATCTCAGTCATTCCATCAACTCCTGAATCAACTGGTTAGCCAGTCGAAGAATGGGGGTAGAACATTGTCCATCAGGACCAACATCACAAATCCGATAAAGCCGAGAACGAACATTCCAATCCCACAGACGATGCAAGTCTGCTTGAATTCAAGCGAACTAGGCTTGCGTGCCATCTTGATAATTCGAGCCCATGAGCCCTTTCCAAGGCCCCTAATGCTCGATTCAAGGCCATCTTGCCAGCCTTGAACACGATCTTCGAACGCGCCGGTTTGGTCACTGTTTCCATCGCTAACACTGGACATGGTTCAACCTCAGAGATGCCTCGCGACCTGCCAGCCTTTCTTAAACAATCCGAGTCCGACGTAGTCGGTAGATTCGTAGTAAAGTCTCAGTTTACGAACTCGATGGTTCGATTTCGTAGTGTTCGGAGTTGTTGATGTGCCGCCGCGCCAAAAATCTGCTGACTCTTTACACCGGTGAGGACGAGCATGACTCGAATTTCGCTTCCCATCGATTGGTCGACGGTTGCACCCCAAATGATTCTGGCGTATGGGTTAATCTTCTCACGAATTTGCTGGGCACAGGCTTCAGCCTCACCGAGTGTAAGATTGGGTCCACCAATCACGTTGACCAGTGCGCCTCGGGCATCACTGACATCAATGTCGAGTAGTGGGCTGTCCAATGCCTCGAATGTAGCCTCCTGAGCACGGTCTGGTCCACTGGCTTCACCGAGACCAATCATGGCCATTCCACCACCGT
>JBJLBW010000059.1:0-27137 GCA_045568015.1 Candidatus Poseidoniales archaeon
CCATGTGGGTCGTAAATCGAAACTGTTCCTTCTGCAGCGCCCAAGGGTAGAGACGATAGCCATGCGTCGAGAATAATATCGATCTGCCACCACCAAAAGAGGGTGGCCAAACTGAGGATGAACAGCAACCCAGTTCCACGGACTGCCAATTCATCGACATGCTCACGCAGGGGTCTCTCTACATCTCTAGAGAGGCGAAGACGCAACTCCGACACCTCACATCATGTCCATGGCTGTGGGTGGTGTGCGTGCAGCCAGGGCAGTTCTGTAGACACCATATGCGGCCCAAGCACTGCAAAATAATGCAGTCGTCCACAGGTAGGCAGCGGAACCGCCTGCCATCCAGTAAAGTCCCAGGAATGCAAAGCCGATTGTGAGGAGGCCTCTGCGGAGACCCTCAGGGTAAGCCAACTGCCGATCGAGGTGAGCGGGGCCGGTGTCATATTTACGCTCAAGAATTTCTTTTTGCACAAGGGCGCCCACTAGAAGTGCTGTTAGCGTAATGAAGAACCATGTGACCCCTGTATCCATTACCGCTTCTGAAATCGCTTTTTGATGCTCAATTTCCAACGCTTCAGCATCGACTTCTTGGTCGAATAAACTGTGGTCTCCTGAAGAAATGACGCGGGTGCTTTGATCGGATGAAGCAGATGTTTCACTGGGTGAATTCACAATGAAAGACAGTGTGTTCCAATGGTCGTCCGCATTGGGTGCCCCATCGCCATTGACCATGTTTCCTGCAATCCAAAACGACACATCCCCATCGTCGGTTTCTGGTGCGGTCCATGTGAATGTCCATTCTGCAGGCGAAGTGACGTCAGATTGGGTGATTCCTGAACTTGTTGTCGTAGCAGTTGCTTCTTCTCCACTGTCCTTTTCAGGTCGGATTATTTGGTCCTCAGACCAAGAAAAACTACCCATTCCCTCTGTTGAAAGGAAGAAGCCGCCAGCTGTATTTGATGCGTGTTCAAGTGTAAGGGTCATCGTATAGGATTGTCCGGTTTCATAGGCATGAGGCGCCCCTGCCAATTTGACCAAAGTACCGGTATTGGGTGAACTTGAGTGGCAGGTACAGCCCGCGCGCCATGTCGGATCCCCTGAACCGTCTCCATTGTCATCTGAAGGTGGACCCAAATGCATGGCCATGCCGGGTCCCGCCAACAACAGGAGTAAGGAAAGCAAAACTGCGAATCGAATTGGGATTCGTGACATTGCTAACCCTCTACAATCTGTTCGACCTTGCGTCCGTCCTTAACCGTTGCTTCATCGGGGTGCCCCTAAAGGGCACCCCATGAGCAATCGGCTGAATTAGAGGTCCTTGAATGCAGCATTCAATTCATTCATCATCTTCTTGCCGTCGCCGAAGAGCATCATCGTTTTGTTCTCGAAGAACAGATCATTGTCCACTCCAGCATAACCTACGGACAAACTTCTCTTGATGATGACAACGACTCGGGCCTTGTCGGCGTCGATAATTGGCATACCTCCGAGAGGACCCTCGCCACTACGCGCGACTGGATTGACGGTGTCGTTGGCACCGATGACCAATGCAACATCGCATTCAGGCAATTCAGAATTGATTTCATCCATCTCGATCAGTTGCTCATATGGAACGTTGGCCTCTGCGAGGAGGACGTTCATGTGACCCGGCATTCGACCGGCCACTGGATGGATTCCATAACTGACTTCGACGTCTTGAGCTTCGAGTAAATCTGCGAATTCTTTGACGGCGTGTTGGGCCTGACTGACCGCCATACCATACCCTGGGATGATTACACACTTGCTGATGCCATCACATACCATGGCAACCTCTTCGGGGTCGCTGCCAACTTTGGTTCGAGTGACGGTCTCTTTTCCACCGCCTCCAAATGACTTGAACAGGACCGCTGTGAGTGTTCGATTCATCGCTTTACACATGATGAATGTCAAAATTAGGCCCGCTGCACCGACCATCGAACCAGCGATAATCAACACATTGTTTCCAATCACGAAGCCTGTAAACGCTGCTGCGATACCCGACATTGAATTCAGCAAACTGACGACGACAGGCATGTCTGCACCACCGATTGGAAGCACGAACAAGACGCCGAGAAGACCCGATGCGCCAGCGAGTGCGTAGATGTAATCCGTGTTTTCAGGCTCTTGGATGGTGAGCCAGATGAGGGCAATTGAACCGACCAAAAGTGCACCCTTGACAAAATTTAGCCACGGTGGACCCCATGTGGGGAAGTTGACCCATTTTCTGCGACCTCGGTCATCTTTCTTGGTCAGGGGAATGTAAAATCCGCCCTTCAGTTTACCCATGGCCATCAAACTGCCCGTGAGTGTTAACCAACCGACCAAACCCGAAAGGCCAATGGCAACCCAGGTCGCATAGAGTTCGACCCCTGGTTCGGGGATATCGCTTTCTTGAATGCGTTTCAATACTTCAGAAAGACCCACCAATGCGGATGCACCTCCACCAAAACCATTGAACAAAGCAACCAATTCAGGCATTCCAGTCATTTCGACCCGTGTGGCCATCCAAACACCGATGATCGTACCGACTGCCAAACCGCCGACAATCAATTCAAGGCCGATGATTCCATCACTGTTCATTTTGGCCATAGTGACCAATACGGCAAGAAGCATTCCATATGCGCCCAATCGATTGCCTTGTGGGGCCGTTTTAGGGCTTGACAATCTCTTGATTCCCAAGATGAACAATGCGGCTGAGACAAGATAGCCAATGTCCCAAACAACAGGATCGACCATTTCAGTCACCTCCCTTGCGGTTCTTCCTACCAGCAATCATTTCCAGCATCCGATTGGTAACCATGAAGCCACCGACCGCATTGATGGTGGCCATGACCAAAGCGGCGAAAGCAAGCCAAGCAGCCAGTCCGGGATTCCAATCCAAGAATTCAGTGTTGGACAAAAACAACGCCCCAACAATCGTGATGCCAGAAATGGCGTTCGCACCTGACATCAGCGGCGTATGTAGGGTGGGTGGCACTTTGCTAATCAACTCAAAACCGAGGAAAATTGCGAGGATGAATACCGTGATGCTCGCCACCAGTGTGGCCAGTGTCAAACTCATTCAACCACCTCCGCTAGTCGGGTTTGTTTCTCATGAATTTCCCCATTCATGCAGACCAATACGCCGCCCATTCCAGAGACGTAGAAATCGCTGCCTTCAGGAGCCCCAAATAGGATATCATCCTCAGGATCGATGACGATTGCACCGTCCTTGACCAATGATGCGACAAAAGTAGTCAAGTTGTTCGAATATAGCATACTTGCCGTCGATGCGAGTTGTCCAGGTAAATTGGTAGTGCCAACAATCGTGACGCCATTTTCAGTGGTGATGATTTCACCAGGTGATGTCAGTTCACAATTGCCTCCAACATCGGCATTCATATCGACAACGACCGAGCCTGCTCTGAATTTCGTCACGGCGGATTCGGGGACTGTGATTGGGGCGGGTCTACCAAAAATTCGCGCGGTTGTGACAATGACATCTGCATCTGCTGCAACTTCGCAAACTGTATCGTTGACCTTCTGGATAAATTCAGGTGTCAGCGGTTTGGCATATCCTGATTCGTCCTCAAAGTCGTCCATCCCCTCAACTTCGATAAATCGGCCGCCAACCGATTGAATTTGTTCTGCAGTTGACTTCCGTACATCAGAAGCATAGACGATTGCACCCAGTCGTTTCGCTGTGGCAATCGCTTGCAGACCTGCGACACCGCTACCCATGATGACGAACTTCGCTGGACGTACTGTACCGGCTGAAGTGGTCATCATCGGAATGCCTTTGGGGACATGTGAAGCACCCATGAGGACCGCTTTGTAACCAGCGAGGTTGTCCTGACTTGAGTTGACATCCATCGCCTGCGCGCGCGACAAACGGCGAGGAATCATGTCCATACTCATCAGGGTCACCTTGGCATCCATCGCCTGACGGATGCGCTCTGGGTGTCGAAAGGGATCGGACACACAGGCGACGATTTGACCTTCTGTAAGGGATGAGAAATCAGGTGAACCGATGCAGATTAGAATGTCGCAACCCATCGCCTCCTCCCGAGTCGTGATGGTTGCACCCTTTGCTTCATATTGTGAATCTGAGTGGTGTGAATGCTGACCTGCACCTGATTCAATGGATACTTCGAAACCTAATTTGGATAACTTCGGGATGGAATTCGGAACAATCGCGACTCGAGTTTCATCTCCACTTTCTGCAATTACACCTAACTTCATTTCATCGTCTCCGATTCGTTCACCCAACCCCATAGGGGTTGTATAATGGAATCGACCCTCAAACGGTTATTGAACCATACGGACTCAAAAACAGGGTGGTAGAACCATCAAAACAAGATTAAGGCCCCTACTCCGAAGACGGCAACATCACAAATTGCATGTGCGATATATGGAATCCAAACACTTCGATATCGAACGTAGAGCCAAGAGAAGATTGCGCCTCCGATAAACAAGGCCACACTGGAGATCAAATTCGCCCACCAGGGGAATCCGAAAACGGCCAAGGCCACAGTATGATGGACTACGAAGATGAGAGCAGAGAGGAAAATCGCGGGGTATCCTTCACCGACCAACTCTTCTGACTTGATGACCAAGAACCAACGGAATACGTATTCCTCCAGCAGTGAATTGAAGAGAATCCAGTAGATGGTTGCAAGCAGGTAGATTTTAGGATCCATGAGTCCAACCGGTTCAAGGGCATCCGAGAGTAATTTTGCATCGATGGCATCGCCAAGCAATAGCCAGGTTCCGACCATGCCGACACTCATACCAACGCCCAAGCCGATACTCACCAGATAACCACCTTGCTGTGGTTTCGACCAAGAGATTGAACCTCGATCGACCTTGAGCAACCAGTAGAGGGGAAAACAAAGTAACCACAATTTTGTGATGACAAAGATGACTTGTGACGCGGTGCCATTGTCCACTGTAAATGAGAGAATCGTGGAGAGTGAGGGAGCAGCACCAACGAGAAGGATGGCGAGGAGCGCGCGGCGCCTTTCTTCCATAAAGGGGGTTGGAACCTCCCCCTCTTCAAGCATTACCCTGCAAGGCAACCCCTATGGACATGAGTCGATGCCCATTGCGCAACGAGGAGTGCTCATGTGTGAGGATGATGGAATGGAAAAAGCAATTCGTGTTGCTGTGACTGGCGCCGCTGGAAACATTGGATATGCACTGTTATGGCGAATTGCGAGTGGCGATTGTTTTGGAGCAAATCAGCCAGTCACCCTTCAGTTGCTGGAGATCCCACCAGGTATGCAACGTCTCGACGGAGTCATCATGGAATTGAAGGATTCTGCATTCCCTCTGGTGCATGGCATCGTCGGTACAGATGATCCCAACATTGCATTCAAAGAGGCAGATGCCATTTTTCTGGTTGGTTCGCGACCCAGAACAAAAGACATGGATCGATCCGATCTCGTGGCTGCAAATGGCCCAATTTTCGTTGGCCAAGGTAAGGCGATCGAGTCGGCAGCCTCACCGGATGTGAAGGTCATTACAGTGGGCAACCCCTGTAACACCAATGCGCTCATTGCCTGTGCAAACGCACCGAGTATTCCCTCCCGGCAATTTACTGCCATGACCCGTCTCGATCAGAACCGAGCAGTAGGGCAGATGGCGGAGCATGCGGGTGTGACCGCTTCAAAGATTCATGATGTATTCATTTGGGGGAACCACGCGAATACAATGTACCCTGATCCGCGTTTCGGGATGATCGATGGAAAAATAGCAACCGATGTATTGGACGAAGATTGGTTACAAGGCACATTCCTAGATACTGTAGCAACACGAGGGAAGGCGATTATTGAGGCACGAGGTGCATCTTCCGCAGCCTCCGCAGCCTCTGCTGCCGTCGACCACATGCGCGACTGGTGGCAAGGTTCGAATGGACGCATCGTTTCTATGGCTCTTCCCTCGGAAGGTTGGTATGGGGTTCCTGAAGGACTTGTGTTTAGTTTCCCATGCCGATGTGAAAATGGTGAAGTGATTGTGGTGGAAGACCTCCCTGTCGACTCATTTGCACAATCAAAAATTGATGAAAATGTTGCAGCACTATTGGAAGAGCGAGATGCGGTTAGCGAACTTTTGGGCAATTGAGGTGAAACATGAATCGACCGCTCTACCTCGAGCATGACGGAAAGGTTCTGCTCGTAGATCTCGAGGGGAATGGGCCCCAAAAAGCGGTCATGGGGAGAGTGGGCGATATCTCGCTGAGATTGCCAACAGAATCTGAAGTTAAGTCGATGGGTTTCGAATGGTCTGAGCGGCGCACAAATCGAATCAAATTTGGTGATGAATTCCACGAGGTAGTATACGCTTTCCCCGAAATTGAATGGCCAGAAAATTGGACGTGGAAAGACAAGCTGATTTCAGATGGTTGTGTCGATCCGTTAGCTCGAGAATGTGTATACAGAAGCATGCATCGAGTGGTATCAAAGGTCATTCTGCAGAATCAACAAAATCAAGTCGTCATGGCGAAAGTAAAACGCGGATTTTTCACAGGACATTGGACACTCCCTGGTGGCTTCGTTGACTATGCTGAGCACCCCCTTGAGGGGGCGATGCGAGAGGTGCTCGAAGAATTGGGTGTGGACGTTGAAATTTCAGAGGATGATGTCGTGCAAATCGCAGAGAGAATTTTCACCAGCGAGGGCATTCAGTTCTTGTCATTTACATACAAGTGTAATGTGGTAGATGAACTAACTTTCTCTCCCAAACAAGATGAAATCGAAGAAGTTCGTTGGTTCTCGATGGAAGATGCTCTATCGCGTGCTGCGAGCCTTTTCGATGTGGAAGCGTTGAGGTCTATACAATGAGTCAAATCCAGAGGGATGAGGTATTTCGACGTGCCATTCAAATCGGCGTCATCCTCGTTGTCGGTTGTTGCCTGATTAGTCAGGTGATGATGCAACTCGGTGGAGGGGAACGCAATGAACCCGTAGACATGAGAGATCAAGTTCCAGATGACTTTGATGATGAGGGGTTGGTTTTCGAGGATGGTTTCCCCCCGTTCATTTCCTCAGCAGGAGCTTTGATGCCGGAAAAACTCGTCTTCAATATAGGACTTTTTGGAGGAGGTCTGGTGATGATTTTCCTCTCCTTTGAAATCTTTCATAGAACCAAACCCGAAGGGAGGGCGAGGAACATTTGCAATGCGGTTGCCCTCGTCTGTGGAATCATCATCGGTTTTTCGATGATGCAAATAGTCGCACATCCGTTCAATACGAGTATTATCATGCATATTTTCTGGGCGATGAACATCTTTTGGTGTGCGCAGATTTGGATTGCAACATTGACCCATGCGAGGAGTGAAATCGATACTGATGTGCAATGGAGAGGTTGGTCGATCACTCGAGTCCGATGGGTTACGTTTGCAGTCGCCATTATCTCGTTCCAAGCGATGACGCTGTTGGTTGCCACGGGTCATTTGGTCGAATCGGCCATTCTAGAATGGACGCTGACATTTTCGGCAGAAGCCATGATGCTGACGATGATTCCAACCCTTACGAGCGCTGCATCAGCGTAGCCACAAAGAGAGCGGAAGCGCCACCGAACATCATCATTCCAGCCAGCATCAAACCCTTCTGCAAATCGGTTTGACTAGAGCGCTTCATCTCTTGTTCAACTTCTTCCTCTTCGCAATCGCCAAAACATTCCCCGATTGGTGGCATCACTTCAATGTGAATATCGGCTACAATATTCAGTCGGACCTCGATTTCAGTTCCATCAGAAAGCAAATCTGAAAGAATGTAATTGCCGACAGCAGAAGTGTCGTTGAAGAAGAAAGTCCAACCCGTCCTACAATCAGTGTCGTTAACCCAATCACATTCGTAATGGAGAGGGCCCGAGGAAAATTCATCGGTGTCGTTGAAATCACCATCTCCGTTGAGATCCAATCCGATTTCATGAGTGATATTCTCTCTGCTGTCTTTGTTGAGATATTGCACCGAATCGTTGACGACAAGATTGGCCTCAAGGGGTGTGTGGGTGTCTTCCCGGACAATGACTGTGAACCTCTCGGGCTCATGTGCCACACTGAGGCCTGACAATAACGGAATTGCAAGGAGCAGGGCGATTAGTACACCGCGCATGAAAGGCGGTACCTGACCGTAGATAAATACAAACCGACCCTTAGGGTCGGTGCGCCATGGAGACCACGAAGGGACTCATCATCGCCGGTCTCCTCTTCCTTGCGAGCGCCTCACTTGGAATTGTCGCGATGATGGATATGTCCAGCGACATGGATGTTGAGGAAGAGAAATCGTTGACTCAAGATCCACTCGTTCAAGGTGAAGAGCACGACCATAGGGATCCTACACTGCATAACATGAGCAGTTCAAACATCGAATATGTCGATTTTAATCCACTCACCACCCCTGGCAATGCAGAGGTTCAGGTCATGACGGCACCGGACGGTAGGGTGTATGCATACCAAGCGGGATGGAATGATGTGCACATCACCGATGTAACCGACCCATACAACACGACGGTGATGGGCGTATACAACGACCCGAATACCCAAGTTCTCGATGTGAAGTATCTTGAGTACAATGGCAATGAATTCCTGATCTTACAGAACCAGTTGGTCGATACAGGGAATGCTGACCCCAATGTTGGCAATTGGGATGACCCAATTCAAGTCAGTGTGACATTGATTGATGTCACGGATAAAACAAATCCACACTATGTGGATTCTTGGTATGATTTCGATCACCCTACTGGCCCACACAATCTCTACACGCAGATGATTGATGGTGAATGGTATATTCTCGTCGCCAATCCTGATTATGCTGGTTGTGATATCGGACAAGGGGATGCATGTGGGGGCATTACCATTGCACACCTACAGTTTGATGTTGGCCCCGATTCACTACCAAGAATTGTGAAAATAGGTGAAGCGGAAGTTGCTTGGGAAACAACTCGTGGTGGTTGGATTTACATCCATGACATGACCAGTCAAACATGGCCAGGTACGGATGAGAATGATCCTCGCTTTGGACGGACATACATCTATGGGGCCTACTGGGAAGCAGGTCTCAGAATTTTCGACATCTCAGATGTCCCTCACCCTACGAATTCTCCGGCTGAATACGCATGGCACGGAACCGCTTGTCGCGCAAGTGGTGGAACACAAGCAGCATGCAATTGGCGAGCACCTGAAGTGGGCCATTGGGATGACTTCGCAGACCTTGATGGGGACGGGGAAGTTGACAGTGGTCCGACGGGCAATGAAAATGGAGGGCGAGCGTCCTACATCCACTATGCTGAACCCTACCCTGAGATGGTTGACACCAGTCATCTCGGCGGTCCTGAAGATAAGCGTCACCTGACGATTCTGGCGGTTGAGGTTCTATCCACAAACGCAGGCACTGGACTGGTCTACATGTTGGATACCACCAATTACACGATGAGCAATGGAAACGTGCACTTTGAGCCGAGCCTGTATTCGACCTGGGAGATTCCAACGGGTTGGGACCATTGTTACGGAGCTTCATGTGCAGATCACCCCATTGGAACGACATCTGAGGATGCAGGGGAAGAGTGGTTGTTGTTCAGCCCACACAATCTTGACAGTGTCTATTTCCCAACAGATGGAGATACGTTCCCCGACCACAGCCTTGGTGGCACATGGGATGGACGACTCTACGTCAGCCATTATCATGGAGGAATGTGGATTGTCGATGTTGAGACGCTCATCCACGCAGGATTCAGTGGCAAGGATCGAAACGAAACAAACATGGATGCGACAATTGGTTTCTATCTACCTCATGGCAGCGAGTATGGTGAAGAATTGGACAGTCAATACTACGACTTTGGGTGGATTCCTTTCCTGTGGGCTGCTGAGTATCATGACGGATATGCATACATGTCTTGCATTACGAGTGGCCTGTATGTGGTCCAACTCGACATTGACAAGCCCTATCAGGGCGTCTTGATGAACAATGGATAATCGGCCCTAAGGGCCGATTCATTCAGATAGCCCTTCGTGGTCGGCGACCTATGCGTTCACGGACGTCGACTGTCTTCCTGATGGTTTTCCTCCTTCTAGGTACGACTCTATCTGGTTGCTTTGGAGAAAACGAAAAAGCAAATGCTGTTCCATCAGAATCTTTCCAAATCGATTTTGTTAATCCTGAAGATGCAATTCTGCGTTCGGGAGAGTTTCATGATTTCACCCTAGAAGGTGAGGGGAATGCAATTACCACAGCCTCAGATGTTTTGATTTTCATTAACGGGACTTATGTCCAAAGCCACAGTGTTATGGTGGAAGACAACACAATCTATGGCCAAATTTTGACGACACCTTACACTTCTGAAGTCAACATTGAATTCACAGGTAGTGACAGTCTGACTCAAACGGTAAGTGTCCCAATAACGAACGGAACACCGATTGTAAACGGGGAAGAATGGTTCGAATACATTGACTTCATCACCAGCATCTGCACCGACACCACAAAATGTGGAGGATACGTAAACCGCTGGATGGGGGCCGGAAACGGATTTTATGAGCGTGCAGCGGAATATTTCAAGGGCTATTTCGAAGGACTAGGATACGATACATATCTTCTCAGGGTTACAGATCACGGTAACTTGGCACAACCCGAGAGTCTCAATGTAATCGCTTGGAAACAAGGAAGAAATGACAGTTGTGTCCAAGGGATGGGTGGGCACATGGATATTGCACCACCGGGGGGACCTCCTGGCGGTGGAACATATGAAGGGGCTTACGACAACACTGCTGGAACTGTTGCTATGATGCTTTACGCACGTGCTTTTGCAGACCTGACCTTCGAATGTGACACTTTCCTAGCCCTATGGTCTAGTGAAGAAGAAGGATTACGTGGATCCAATGCATTTGCAAATAACAATTGTGATTACTGCCTTCCACAAGATAAGGAACTTGAGTTTTACATCAATATGGACATGATGGGGATGTCTTGGCCTGCTCGCAAAAACGGTGACGGGGATCCATTCCCTTACCACGCATGGTCTGGCCCAGATGCGGACCCAGAAGTGCAGGATGTTGAGATTACATCGGTCCTTGAACATGTTCACTTTGACGTTCTAAACGCGCCACGAGATCTGAGAATCGATGGCACTTATGGTGCTGGATGTGATCAGCATTGGGATGAACATGATAATCTGGTATTCGATGTACACGAAGATACGTTTGGACGCTCAGACCACGTCACATTCCGTGACTTAGGTGCACAAACAATCTTCCATCTAGGGGCATATGATGCAGATTATTCAGCATACCATTCGCCATCAGATACCTTAGATAACATGGTTGCTGAAGTCGGAGGCCAAGAAGAGTTGGAGCAGAGTATGGAATTCGTCATGTGGGCTGCCATGCTTGAATTCATCATCGCAGATCAAACTCCTGAAATCAGAAACCTCAATGCATAAGCCATTGAGTTAGCCGATTCATTCAGAAGGTATTGCATGGTCGGCCTGCTATGCGCTCCCGGGTGCCACTCGTCATGCTGATGGTTTTCCTCCTACTTGGAACACCATTGTCTGGATGTTTTGGAGACGGTGATTCATCATCTCCGGGGGCTAGCGATTTGACCATTGAAGGTTCATATGTTGCTGGAGATTGGAGCAAGGTCACACTGGTTGCCAAAACCGACTTGAGTGTCTACATCCCATATTTCGTAGTCGACCCAGGAAGTCTTCGTGCTCAAAACGGAACTGTACTCGACCTCAAATCCGGAAACAGTAAGACTGTCGATTGGCTACTCCCACCTCGAAATCCTAGCGCGATGGTGATGGTGGGTGATTATGGTCGCACGGAATGGCCGGTTCGGGCGGCTAACGAATCATGGCAGGATTGGATCGATGACCCCTCAAATGGTGGGGCTGTGAAGGTCACTGAAAATGGAGACAATGGTACATGGAATTGGTTAACTGCACACGATTCGGATGGTGGTCCTGCTGCTATCAAAGCGTTCGATACCGTTCGACCGCAACGCTCCGATTTGACAATGGATGATGGGGTCGACGCTTCTGCGGGTTGGGTGGATGGACGATCTGTTTACGAATGGGTTGAATTCATGACCGATGAAACGCCTTGTCCGGATGTAATCACCTGTGGTACAGATGGCGCTGTCGGATATTTGGATCGTTGGGTTGGAAATCAAAACCCATCTTATGAGGAGGCCATCGATTATTTTGAAGGCGTAATGACTGGGTTCGGATTGCGTGCTGAAGTTCATCGATACTGGACTGGTACGGTTTGGGCAGCAAATGTTTGTGGTTACAAAGATGGGACGGCATTCCCGAACGAATGGTTGGTTTTTGGAGGTCATTTTGACATCGCCCCTTATGCAACTCCAACATCATTGCTTCCCGGTTTAGAACAAACGGGATATGGTACTAGAACTGGTGCGTATGACAACTCAGCAGGATCGGCGATGGTTCTGACAACTGCCGGGGCATTGGCCGATTTTGATGCTCGTAGGACCATGGTTTTCTGCTTGTGGTCCAGTGAAGAAGAGGGATTGTGGGGTTCGCGTGCATTTGCTGGCGACATTCCATCTGGTGTCACTGTGAGCAATTATCTAAATCTCGATATGGCTGGAGTGAATTATCCTGGAGACTATGCACTTTCGGTCTATTTGGGCCCGGATGGAACTGGAGATGTCGTGGACCAACCAGGTATGTTCCATCTAGCGGAATGGATTGGGGCGGACGCTCTAGATCTTGCGTACCAGATGGAGCGAGGGGCCGCTGAATGGGCAGCGGGAGGTGAAAGTCCCTTATGGCAAATCGAATACGAAGATACTGTGGCGATTTACGAATCGCCCACAGCTCGTAGTGACCACGATTCTTTCCAAGACATAGGTGTCGCCACATTGGGATGGAATGGTGTTGTTGATGGGTTCCCTTGTTATCACAAAACATGTGACAAATTGGAAACGCTGGAAGAATACATGGTGACGGATAATGCCACCGGGGTTGCGAATCTTGCCCACTCGTGGGATATTGTCACATGGTGGGCTGTTTTTGCATTCTTACACATGGATCAAACACCTGTACCGAATGAATTGTGAGGGTGATTCATGAAACAGTGCATGGCAATTCTGCTAACGATTTGCATCTTCTTACCGGGTTGTACGGCACCTAACGAGGACTTGGATATTTTTCACGGTGATGATTTGCCGACCGATGACCCGGAATACGAAGTTGCAGAATTCAGTTTGATAAAACCCGATGGGAATTCATCGAATCTTTCCGATTATACTGGGCAGGTTCTTATCGTATCATTCATCTATTCTCGATGCCCAGATGTGTGTCCAATCGTGAGTTCAAATCTTCGTTGGATTACACAAGAATTGGCAGATGATTACGGCACCAATTTTAGCATTATTTCGGTCACTGTAGACCCTTGGTGGGACACACAAAACGTTCTCGGGGAATATGCGACAGTACGGAACTTGTCTTGGCCACATTTGACCGGTGACGTGTCTGTTCTAGAACCGGTTTGGGAGTCATTCCATGTCGGGCTGCAAACTTACACCAACACTACCTATGATAACGATACAAACAACACATCCGGGCGCCACCACCCCGATTATCTGGTCGACCATTCCACAGCGACGATTATCCTAGACAAGGAACACAAACAACGCGTACGTTGGAATGATCTCGATTGGGAACCGACGCTTTTCGCCGAAGATGTCCAACAACTGATGGATGAATAAATCTGGATTACAGATTAAGTGCGGACCGAGCGCCATCCAATGCTGCATCGAGTCCATCTGGGTTTGAGCCACCACCTTGAGCAAAGGTTGGACGGCCACCACCACCACCACCAATGTGACCTGCAATGGCGTTGAGAATCTCAACCGCATTGTGTGATTCAGCAGCCACGGTGCCTTCGGTGATTGCAACGATTAGTTTTCCACCGCCTTCACGGCTACCGACAACTGCAACCGTGGGTTTTGCGGTGTCTCGAGTGAGTTCCCCGACCATGTTCTGCATTTGTTTGAGTTCGCCAGTCGCCTCCATGACGACATAGCGTATACCGTCTTTTTCGACCGCCTCATCGCCACCTCCGCTGGTCCGTAATCGAACGATTTCGGCTTCCAAAACCTCGATTTTCTTCTGTTGTGATTTCCACTCCTCAAAGAATCGGTTCACTGTCTTTGGAAGGTCTTCGACAGAGACTCCCAGAGCCTCGGCAGATTCGGCCAACAGGCGCTCCTGCCGGCGGGCGTGCTCACGTGCTGTTTCCCCGGCCACGATTTGCAGTCGCTCTACCCCGTCTTGGACTTGACTGCTACGAATGATGCGAACCTCCCCAATTTCGCCCGCTTGGTCGTGATGCGTACCTCCACAGGCCTGGACATCATGCTCACCGATTCGGATGATACGGATTTCGCTGTGCTTGGGTGGACCGCCTTGGTACAATTCGAATCCAAACATTTCATCTGCTTCTGCTCGCTTTAAGACCATTTTTTCGACAGGGGGATTGGTTGCTATAATCGCATTGGCATGATCTTCAATCGCATCTAGATCATCTCGTGTCAGGCGCCTGAAATGGGTGACATCAAGCCGGGCGTATCGCTCACCCTTGGCTGATCCTGCTTGCCAGATATGTGGTCCAAGCAGCGTTCTTGCGCTCCCGCCAATGATGTGAACAGAAGTGTGATGATCCATCAATTGCTTGCGACGTTCCCAAGAGATATCGCCCTTCACCGTTCCTGAAAGAGGTCCGTCGGTGAGGTGGAGGATGACATCGCCTTCGACATGGGTGTCGAATACGGTTGCCCCCCCAAGCGTTCCAGAATCCCCCAATTGGCCACCACCCTCTGGATAGAAGAGTGTGTGATCCAAGATAATCGCGTGAGTTGGAATTCCTTGTACTTCGCTGGAGAGATTTAGCATTGAAGCGTCAATTTCTGCACAATGAAGGACACGAGCCTCAAATTCAGTTCGGGATGTATCCTCGTAGAAACGCCGCTCGGTTGCGGGCCAATCGCCCGCCACCAACTTTTCCTTGCTTTTTGCCTTGGCTGCCGCTTTGGTCTGTTGGGCATTTCTTGCAGCCATATCTGCCGTGAATCCGACCCGTATTGCCAAATTCGTCCAACCGAGGCGATTGGCGATACTGGCAACCATTTCGGGTTGAAGTCCCCGCTCCTCGGCCAATCGGAAAAGAACCTCATCAGGAGCATTGGTCGATTCCTTTGGTAGATTTGCAAGAGCCGTATTGACTGCGGCCTCACCCTTGCGCAACATTTCGTGATATCTTGCTTCTTCAAGCTCCAGAATCGTGAGAATCCCTTCTCTGGATTGGCTGAAACCACTCATGTCGAGGTTGACATCCATGTGATGGGCACCGAGATCTGAGAGGCTCATGCTGAGACCTAATTCATCCTTCATTCGGCAAACTCTACGCGCTAACATTCGAGCGAGGTACCCTGCTTTCGCATTCGAGGGAATCAAGGCATCTCCAAGCATATTACACAATGCATGCATGTGATCAGGGATGGCATAAATCGATGAAAGGGGTTCTGTGACAGCCTTCAATTGCTCGACTGTAATGGATATCCCCCTCTCCTCAAGTCGTTCTGTCAAGCGATTGTAAAGAGAATCGACATCTGTTCCAACATCGATATTCAATATTCCTGCAAGTCGCGACAACTCCGAGAGAAGCGCATCCATATCGACATCCCCCAGTTGAGAAAGTCGTGATTGGAAATCAGATTCATCCTGTAACCACGAAACAGTTTCCGGGTAAATCGCTTCGTAAATGGTGGGTGTTCCGGCCGCAGCCCAGCAAAATCGCTCCAAACCGTATCCTGTATCGATAATCTGCAATGGCATTTCGCCATAGCGAATTCCTTTGATTTCGACGTCCCCATCTCCACGCTCTTCGAGATTCATGAAAACCAGAGTCGCGAGTTCAAGTCCTCCTACGATGACCTCTACTGCGGGACCTGCATTTCCGCCCCCTGACCAAGGGTTTTCGACATATGTGATCTCGTTGGGCTCAATCCCCAAACAATTGACGAAAAGATCGTCGCAAAATCGTATGCACTCTTCCACCCAATACTTCACATCACCTTCTTCTGGCCGGTTGAAACAGTGGTGTGCCATCATTTCAAACGTGGTCAAATGGCGACCTGAACGCCCTACTGCAGCCACATCTGTCAAACGAATACAGGGCTGTGAAATGGTCAATGGATTTGCTGGAGGTGGGGCGATTCCACCAGTGACATGAGGTTGGAAGTCAGCGATAGAAGCGATTGTTAGATGGATATCATCTCGCCATCGGGCGATGACTGGATATGGATTGATGCGAGTGTGACTATGCTCCTCAAAATAACTGAGGAAGGTTTCTCTCATCGCATCTTTCAGCTCTTTTCCGCGTTGAGGATATCCATCGATGATCGGGGCTCCGATGAAAGTATACTCATCTTCCGTTGTATCCCCTGAGGTTTCTCGAGAGGAATCGCGGGTCCAAAACCACAGATTGGTGACCTTGCAAACCTTCCGAACAAAGCCCTGTTCATGGAAATAGGGTATGTCGATGTCACCGAAGGCCATGGGCATCCTCAGTAGACCGGAATTGAAGCCCGTTCATGAATGAGTCGGCCGGCACCCATAGGGTGCCGTAGCCGAAAGCGACTTCTAAGACCGGTTTCAGCGCAGTGTGTGAGTGGCGACTGGCGAGAGCATATCGAACAGGCCGGAGACGGTCTGCACCGCATCAAAAAGCACGGTGCAATGAAGGTGGATGCCATGCTGGTGGCAGATGCCCAACATTTGTCGGTTCAAACCGATGAATCCCCTGGCCAGTTGGCGAATACTGCAGCACTCCCCGGTGTCGTAGGCAATGCATGGGCCATGGCAGATTTCCATTTTGGCTACGGCTTTCCCATCGGTGGCGTGGTGGCAACAGACATCGACAACGGCGGAGTTATTTCCCCCGGAGGTGTTGGTTTTGACATCAACTGCGGAGTACGATTGTGCGCTCTAGATTTGGAGCAAAGCGATTTGCGAGATATGAAAAAACTAGGTCGCAGATTACAAGGTAGAATCCCAGCGGGACCATCGGCCAAAGGGGGGGTGGATCTAACCGAATCCGGAATTGAATCGATTCTTTCGGAAGGAGCGAAAGCAGCTGTCGAATTGGGTCTTGGGCACCACGAAGATTTGGCCTCAATGGAGTCAAATGGGTTGCTTGAAGGAAATGAGCGAGGACTGACGGAGCGAGCGATTCAACGCGGGATGCTATCGCTGGGAACGCTGGGTTCTGGAAATCACTTCATGGAACTGCAAGTTGTTGATGAAATTCTTGACCCAGTTGCTGCGAAGGCCTTTGGGTTGCGGCAAGGACAAGTGACTGCGATGATTCACACGGGATCGCGAGGTTTGGGTCACCAAGTCTGTTCGGACCATGTTGCGGATTTGGAATCAAGTTACAAGAAAACATCTGCAGGGTGGCATGCAGAAAAATGGGACATTACATTGCCTGATCGACAGTTGGCGGCCGCACCATTTCATTCCAAAGAAGGACAGGCCTATTTTGAGGCGATGCAGGCCGCGGGGAATTACGCCTTTGCAAATCGAAGTGCATTGACACAGAGGTTGAGGGATGCTCTTCGTGCACACCTCGGCACAGATGGTGAATTGGAGGTGATTTACGATGTATGCCACAACATTGCCAAGGTTGAACAGCACGTTGTTCATGGCTCTACATGCAACTGCTGTGTTCACAGAAAAGGAGCGACCCGAGCCTTGGGTGGAGATCACACTGAATTGGCTTCAAAATTCAGCGGGGTTGGACAACCCGTTCTGATACCTGGTGACATGGGTACTTCGTCCTATGTCCTAGCCGGCCCAGTCAGTGGAACGAATGATGCATTTTCGTCTTCTTGCCATGGTGCGGGGCGTCAACTATCCAGGACCCAAGCTCGAAATTCAATCGATGGACCTGCACTCCGAGAAGAATTGGCAGCAAAAGGAATCGATGTGTATGCGAACACTCCAAATGTACTCTCCGAAGAAGCTCCTGACGCTTACAAGAATGTGGATGATGTCATACGGCTAACAAGTCAGGCTGGACTTGCACGGCCTGTGGCAAAACTACGTCCGTTTTGTGTTATCAAAGGTTGATTCGTGCCTCTGCCTTCGTTTGTTCAGAAATAGGCCCAAACCAATCCACCAAGCAATCTCAAGAGAAATCAGAATGAGTGTGAAACCGGCCCCTAATTCAACGCTGAGTTGATCAGCGCCAGTGGTTTCTGATGCTTGTATCCAGGCTTCTTCAATCTTCATGTGGTTTTCTTCCCATGTGTCACATGGAAATGCCCGCGCGGGGTGCTCCCGCTTGGACTGGTGCTGCTCCAGACTGTACTCCGTCCGCTTCTTCCATAATGATGGTCAGTAACGTATTGACGAGTTTACGGAGGTCCTCCACCTCCCCTTGCAAACTGGCCATCTCTTTTGCTATCGTCAATCTGCGCTCTTCGCTAGTGCTCATGGTTCCCATCCCATCATGAGGGATTTCTCCCTCAAACGGCCCATCTAATCGGACCGGTCTATAAAGGAAACGTTTCTGTTAGGTTTCGGAAACCGTTTCGAAACATTTTCGCTAAAAGCCAGAAACGGTTTCAGCGCAAAAGCCGAGAAATGATATCTGCTTTTGTCCCGCTGCTGTCTAAGCCCTGTAGTGTTGCAAGCTCGACCAGTTCGGCCTTCTTCAAACGCTTCAGTGACGCCTCACTTGGGCCTTCATCAACCTCTCCAGGGGGTTCTTCTTCGATTTCCAGGTCCTCTTCAACCACGGGTTCGGTTTCCGTTTCAGGTTCAATTATTGGTTGCTCGGGCATGGAATATTCATTCCCGAATCCTGCTGGAGCGGGTGGTGGAGCCGGTTTGGCATATTGGGCGAGGATTTGCTGTGCAGACCAGCCCTTGTCCATCCAAGCATTAACCTGCTCGTCAGTCCAATCGGGCAGGGCGGATCGGACTTCTGCGACTGACAGTAAACGTGGGTCAGGTGTCGTTTCTTCGGGTGCGGAAGTGTTGCGGCCAGTTTCGACGTAATCTGAAGCAGCCCTGCTCAATTCACTGTGTTTCAAATATCCATTTTGATCCTCGTCATATGAATTGGCGAAGTGGAGGAAGGCTGTTTTGTCGAGGATGCCATGTGATTCAATCACGTGCGCAACGGTTTCATCATTGAAATCAAGTGGATATTGACTTTCTGGAGTTGCTGTAGATTGAGTCAACATAGTTGTGAAATCAACCGCGGCTCGGTCCAATTCCTCGGCGTCTAGGAAACCATCTCGATCCCGGTCATACTTTCTCGCATGCGCAAGGAAAGCATCCTTGTCATAGATGCCATGCCTCGAAACCGTATTCCACAGTGTATCCTCTTCGTAATCAAGACGGATTCCTGGCGCAGCACCAAACGCGGCTTCTTCTTCATCACTCCATGCTTCTTCGAGATACTCACCCATAGATTCACTTGGTTTGCGCAACACGATAATGCTGAGCAATGCGACAACCACTACAATCAATACACCGACGATGGCGATGAGAAGGACGGTTGTCCCTTCTGTGCCCCCGGCGGACTCTGCTACACTCACAGTAAACTCGTCGACAGGGAGGAGGTTGTCGGAATCGCCATCGATGTAGATGTACAGTTCAGCGGTTCCCGCCTTCCAAGCCTCCCATTCAAACATGATTGTTGCATCCGAATCCAAGGACGTTAAATTGAGTGTTTTGGAATCATGGATTAGCCAATCTCCATCTCTCTGTTCAACCATGGTGACATTGATGCTGCCCCCTCGGAGTCCTTGATTGACAAATATGGCCTCAAGAACAACCGACTCCCCATATTCGGGTGTCAGCGGTGTGATTGTCCAAGTGGATAATTCAGGAACGAATTCAATAATCTCAAGCAGTGGGTACCTGGGTGATGTCTCGGTCCCAACACCCTCAAGTGAATTCCCTGCCAAATCAGAGCCTGCGAGCCAAACTGCAATTTGATCACCTTCCAACAGTTGCTCTCCATCGGACGGTCGCATATCGATGTTGTTCGCATAGTGGGTTTGTTCACCCTGCACACTCACGAAAGATAGTTCGGCGACCCCACCAACCCCCAGTCTTGGTAGACCATTTCGATAAAACTCCCAATGGACCGTTAGATTGGTTTCAGGCATCCCTCCAGAGTCTTCAATGATAACGTCGATTTGGACGGAACTCAATTGGTCACTTTCCAAACGCAATAGTGACGAAGTCGGGAATCTAAACTGATCAAAGACAACTGTGGGTGCGTCACTATCGATGATGACGCTCGAATCTGTGTTCGGTATAGATGAGCCAGCACCAGGGACATTTAGAACGGTTAATTCAATCGGTAACTGCTGTGCTGGTGGTGTCCTCTGAGGGAGGACCAATGGTGCATTGAATAGGCCACCGGATTGCACATCCACCACCTTCTCAACGACGACGCTACCCACGAGAATTTGGGCCAATACTGAGAGGCCTTCATTGGGAACTAGAATTGGGACTGAAGTTTCACTATACTGAACAATTCCCTCGACGATTAGTTCATCCCCCTCTTGGACATTCAGAGTCGTCGCATTGCCGTCGGAAATCGGTGGTGTCAAATCCACCAAATCGGTAGCGACCGCGACCAGAACATTGTCCAATCGCCAGCGCAACGCATTCAGATTGTTGACATTCGCAACGGTTGCCGTGTCATCGGTAACGGTGATGCCTGGAATATACCAATTCTGTGACGTAGGTGTGCCCCAATCCATGCGGAATGTAATGTCCAACCGTGATGTGTCGGTGGTCATTGGAGTCACAATTGCTGAAATTGGTTGAACATGGCTGTTGGGCACGGTCGAGAGCACATCCTGCCGCGGATCGTAGTGGAATTGACCAAGTGGAGCATACGATTGTCCCGCCAGGTAAACTGCGATGTCGTCCAATGTTTGGACACCATTGGCATCTTGGACAATCATTGAGAACGTATGCGTTTGGCCAGCCAATAGATGTTCGGCCCAAGTGTCGAGGGCGAAACCAGTGTTTAGCAGAGTAGTTTCAGTATTTTGAGCGGTTTGTAATGTAGCCCAATCGTTTTGCAGACCGGGGCCGCCACCAGTGCCACCCTCTTGGTAGCTATTGCCTGCCCAATCTACACCTTCCAACCACAGGCTGACTTTTGCATTGAATCCATTCGTAGCAACCTGAATATTGGAAAACGATACCTGTTGTGAACCGCTGCGCAGAGGGTAAAGATTCTCAGTCATCACCTGATACTCAGATGCTTGGGCAAACCCATCACTATTGGTATCGTCAACGCCCTCACGCCAGTAATGAAGGGTTACTTCGTCATCGCGATCTTGGGCATCGGATACGGTGATGTGAACTGTCAAAGGATTGATTGGATCCCAAACGTAACCATTCGCATCGAGTTGTCCCACCGATGTTGAAACAAGGAATGGGCTAGCGACGGGAGCCTCATCATCGATCAGGACTGTCACGATTGGTGGACTTGTGGTCGAATCGTTTGCCCCTGTGGAACCAGTGACTGGGCCGACGCGACCGATTGTGGGCATGAGTGTGTGAGATTCCGCTGAGGTGAGGTGGACCTCGCCTGAAAATGTCCCATCGCCATCTGAAACCAGCGGCTTTTCCAATCCAGAAACATTGACAATCATTGCGAAATCACTCTGTAGTGGGCGCAAATCAACCGTGTTTTGGAATCGAACACTGCCGGTAATCGAAAGATTGTGGGCACTTCTAGAGTGGAACGGATAATCAGGTGAGAATTGGTTGGAAATGTGCCTGTTTTGATTATCGTATACTTCGAAACTACTGACCTCAAGATCATTTTCTACGGCTTGGCTTCCTGAACCCCCAGACTGAGCCATTGCTGGAGCGATGGCTTCGCCAGTGATGTTTTGGCCGAGTGCCGCCCAATCAATTTGTGTAACATCATCCCAAGTCCAAGAGACGCGGAATCGCCAATCCACCTCGAGAACTCCGGCTGTTTCTGACACGCTACAATCCAGCTCCATCGGAGCCTGTGCCTGTCCCGAAATTTGAGTAAAGGATGCTGTCGTGGAAGGGTTCGCAACTTCAAGGATTAGGTTTGTGCCATCACTTGCCGCACCTGTCAATGTTATCTTAGCGATTGCATCATTGTTGTACAAATGCCTATGTCGCGTGGTGATTTCAACCACATTGCCATCGGGATACAGTGTGTTGGGCACTGCAAATGGATAATTGGTGATCATCAACTCATGATGAATGCCCCCATCAAAAATCACCGCACCTGCGTCCGCATTGTAGGTTACAGGAATATTGACGGTTTCGCCAGCACCTTGGTTGACGGCGATTTGCTTGAAATCAACCAATTGCTGCGTGATACCAGTGATATTTTCAGATATGGAATAGCCAATGGTAATCGCATTGACATCTATATCTGCTAGCCCACTGGTGGAAAAATCAAATTCGACGACCCGCCAATCTCGGCCGGTCTGCACCTGTGTATGCGTGGGTTGAACCATGTTCATGTGTGCAATCATCGAAGGAGATAGGCTAACTGTAGAATGACCTTCAGCCAGATTCATCGTAGAGGATGAACCAATTGAAAATGACACGAGTGAGGGGGTTGGATTTGCTGTCAAGGATGTAACTTCGGTGGAGAGGACTGCCGTACGGACGGTCGCATCTTCAGGAACCAATACCGAGACTGAAGAACCGGTTGAATCCACATTGAAATTCATAGAAGCGGTATCCAGAGCATGGCTGGTCGTTCCAGAAGATGTCGTCGTCTCGTATAGCAACTGTTGCCATCCATGGGCACCGTAAACATCTCCTGTTGGGAAACTCCAGTCAACTGAACCATCACTGGTTACATCCGCTTGAGGGTTCACAGCGGGTTGGCCAAATTCACCTTCTGCCCAAAGCGAAGAGATTTGTCCACCAGGGTTGACCTCGATACGGACGCCAAATCCTGGTTGTGGCTCAGCGAAATTGATTGTTCCAGAAAGTCCGGTTTGCCCTACGGTTGCACCGGTTGAATCAATGGCGCGAATGGTTACCTGCGAACCGATTCCAGAAAAATCAACGGAGGTGATGGGGCGACTTGAATGCGTAAATTCGCTGTTGATTTGCAAAACTGCTGAACCATTGTTGGTTAGGTTTCCATTCCAAAGATCCAGATTAGGGGACACATCCCAACCATTGCCAGTGCCGCGCGCATCCATCAGGCGGATGGAGCCCACATGTACTGCATCGATTAGGGGTGTCAGGAATGGGTTGTCTGTACCCATGTTGACCTGTACCCGGATACTGGGATATGAGTCCTTGTCGAGTCCGTGGAGAGAAACAGGGTATGACAGATTCGAGAAACCATCGATGGTATTCCCAGAAGTGTCCAAAACGGAGGCTGTTGCCCAAGTATCATCTGGAACCATACCATCAATATCGATGAATCCACCACCGAGTGTATCGGTTTGAATTACATCGGATACCCAGTTTCCATCTTCATAGAAGTAATCGACTTCAAGTCCAACCTCATCAATATACCAACCCTCGTGTTCATAGAAAGTGGAGGAATATGGTTCGTATGTGTACCTAAACCAAACGGTTTGTCCTGAATACATCGACAGGTCGGCAACCTTGGTATCCCACAAATTCCGAGGACCTTGACAATATGGAAAATTAATGCCGACGATATTCGAACCGTCAAAGATACCGACATTGGCAAGAGTTCCTAGGCCCCACGTGTATCCAGCCTTATCGTACCAACTGTTGCCTGGGTCGAAATGGGTCCAAGTGCTGTTGTCGGTTGAGATGAATACGGCACCGCCTGCATAGCCGTCATAAGCACACATCCAGTGGTCAAAAGTGAGTCTTGCACTTGCACCGGCTGGTATTGCGTAGGCAGGGGAATAGAGGTGATCGATTGAGCCGTCATTCGCTGAACCGTCAAGATGTGTCCCCAGGCCGAATGGTCCAGTCGGCCAACTCATTGGACCGCGGGCTGTTGTTTGTAGAGCACCGTATTCCCAATCACCTGTTGCGGACCATCCTGGGGCCATCGGAGTGGGGGCTGTTGCAACACTGTCTTCGAACCCATATGAACCGCTGAGAGCACCTGCACCAATCGAAATGTAAGCCCAATCATGCGTGGCCCCATTCAATCCACTGGCTACCATCGTGGTGGAATTCGAAAGTGGGTCATCATCCAATATTGAACCGTTGGCAGCGACCACTGAAATTCGGTCTACTGTCACACCTTCCTGATTATCTTGCATCCCTCCGTATTGGACAGAAGAATCTGTGTCCACTCGAATTCGGAAATCGGTCAATCCACTGTTGTGGAATGAAGAAGGAATGGCCAATTCAAGTGTTACGAAGCCATTTGTCTCATCACCATAGAGTGTTCCATTTGGTAACGAATATCCACTACCGGGAATGGCCCCTGTACGGCTCCTACATGCTGTAGTCGTCGCGGTAGAGGAAGATGATATGTCAGTCCATGTATTGCCGTTAGAAGATAATTCTACGCAGAAATTGTCCCATCCTGATCCTTCAAGGTCCCATTCCAAACGAACTTGGATTTCAGAACCAGTTCCCGCATTGGTAAGGTCGACTTGTCCTTCTAGCAACCCCATTGCGTTGTTACTGTATAGACAGGATGTTGCTGTGGCTGAATAGCACCCATGATGCCAGTAACCTGACGCACCGCCGACGTTTGAGAGACCCATGTCGTCAATGAACCAGCCGGGACTGGCGCTGCTGTTGGCATCTGTAACGATTCGCCAGCGGAACTCGATATTCACCGATGTGTTGATGTTCGGGATATTATCGAGATTGAAAATCTCCTGAGTCCACCCTGTTGCTGTCGTGTCGGACCAAACTGGGAACGTTGAACTGCTGCTGGGTGTACCGGAAGGAGTCGAAGTTGAATTCAGCGTGATATTCGAATTGTATCCGCCAACAGGCGCGAACCAGGTCCATGCACCATTGTCAAGTTTGTATTCGACCCACATTCCATCGCTGACGTCGGTATGGCGCCAGTTCCAGAATGTGAGATTGAAATGATTGACAGGGGAAGGAATTGGTATTCCAGCATGTATACTCGCATCGATTCCAGCTGGTACGCTGGTGTTCATCAAGGTCGCTGCAACCAAGGTACCACCATGGGCATTGGCCGGCTGATTTCCATATGGCATCTGCATCGTGCTTCCCACTTGGGTACCATTGACCAAACTCGGGATACCCGGCTCCCAAATCGATGTGTTGCCAGATTCTTGAACCATGGTCTGTTCGAACTGTAATGATGCGACTCCGACGAACGAATCAACCTGACTCACAGCACTGTCTGGTTCGATTGACAATCGACCATCAAAATGATCCATAGTAGCGAAATTGAATTGCCCCACGGAGAAATTGGTTGTGGTGTCGACTCGCCATTCGGTTCCATTTCCATCGTTCACCATTTTGTCTTCCGCGGTCATCCAACCGTCGAGAATGGTTGCATTGCTTGGTACATTCCAACCATCAACTTCGACATCTTGTCCACTTGAGGCGATTTGCGGAGGCCCCATCCAACTGCTAATATCGGCTGCAGCCCATGGCACTGAGGCCATCATGAATGTCAGAAATATACTGATGATGACCCTGCGGTTGCCCTTCATGTCGCCGACTCCTACGGAGTCCGGCGGTGCTTAGACGTTAGAAAGACCTTCGGGAAAACGCTCAGACCCCTAAGGGTCTGGAAAAGAGCCACTGGCGTGAATTGAACACGCGACCTACGCCTTACCAAGGCGTCGCTATACCTCTAAGCCACAGTGGCAGCAAAGGCGGCGACCGGCGGCGATAATTTAACCACTACGCAGACCAAATTGAGACTAGATTGATGTGATATATCGCCATCATGCTCATATCCGAAAGGCTGCACGCGGAAACACTGCCGAGGTCGCATAGCCTGGTATCGCGCGTGACTGGAAATCACGTGGGTTTTCCCGCCGGAGTTCAAATCTCCGTCTCGGCGCCATTTGGCCTGTGCTAATTTACCAAATATTCGGCATACAGCCTACGGCTGGTAGAGCATTTCTTAATGCGTGGTTGTCGCACGACACCGTGATGACAGAGGCTCCGCAGGGAGAATCAGAGCCCGAAGATGGCTTGGTTTTCCACGAAGGTTCGCGCCTGACGGACCTCAAAATCAGACAAAACTTGTCGATCGATTACCCTCGTTTGGAGCCTTTACACCACTTGAAAATCGAGTTGATGTTTCATTTTTACAAGATCAGAACCACTTGGACGATGTCCCACTGGACGACATTGGTGATTGGATTCGCAGCTGTGATTCTTTCAGGATGGGATTTTGGCATCAATGAATTATCGAGCGGAGGTGATTTCTATTCCATCGGAATCGACCCTAGACAAGAAAATGCCGGCATATGGAATATCTCAAACGCGGCCTTTGCTTTGGCCTTAATCAGTTTTGGATTATGGGTGATTCTGCTGGTTCGGTTGTGGGCAATATTTCCACTGATGCGTTCCCAAGCGGTCAGCCTGTATGTTGCTTTGATCGCAGCAGAATTTAGCCAATTTTGGGCTCACGGATATGATGCTAAATTCCCTTTTGGTGGGGACTCCTTCGCTATCGCAATCACGGTTGTAGGTATGATTCTCATCACATTCGTTTGTTTCATCTTACAACGTGCGGTCACTGAAACACGCGATGTTCACGTCGAAGAGCGCCATTGGCACCCCGACCCGAGGCAGCGCGAGATTGCCAAGCGTGATCACTCTCTCATCGCATGGAGTTTTGCACTTGTGACCTATTGTGTTCTGGTTTTCATCCATGCATGGTCAGGGGCACACTATGTGTCGGTGCGACAGCCAGGAGATGTCGAATGGTGGGGGTTACTCAAGTTCGTCTACACCGTTACAGGATTGATTCTTGTTTGGCTCATGGTGCATGTTCTCTGGTATCCACAGATTATGCTTGGCAGCGCAGAAATCCGAATCGAATCTGACCGCGCAAGGCAGGTAGGCACCACTCGCGATTCCCCTGAAACACCCACAGAACAGCCTGCGCGTGCAGGGAAATGTCC
>JBJLBW010000060.1:0-7200 GCA_045568015.1 Candidatus Poseidoniales archaeon
AATTCAACTCAAAGGTATTGCGCAATATATGCATCAATGAAATCCGATTTCTTGCAATTCGGAATCCTCGGTAACGTACTAAGTGGCGCATTGTTACATGATCAAATGAATGAATTGTGATTCTTTCATTTCAATTATTCATTTCCTGCGCCGATGAAATTTACTTCGGACGGATCAAAATTTGCATCGATCATCCCAATGTTCTGGCCGTCACTGAGGAATTTCCGAATACTGGCCCTTCCATCTGAACCATAATCGATGGTACGTTCATTGACATACATTTGGACGAATTTTGAGTTTGTGTCCTCATCGATTCCACGGCCCCATTGAATTGCGAATTCAAGAGCCGCTTCCGGTTCGTTGATACTGTGTTCGATTGACATCTTCACCCATTCTGAAATCTTCGCACATGCCTCTTCACCAAGATCTCGTCGCACGACATTTCCTCCCAATGGCAGAGGCCAACCGTTGTTATTTTCATTCCACCAAACACCCAAATCAAGTAGCAGGTTCAAACCTTCAGTTTCCCAAGTCAGTTGGCCTTCATGGATAATGACGCCGGATGAAAATTCCCCAGATTGTATGCGAGGTATGATTTCATCGAAGGGGACCACGGCGATATCGACATCGCCACAGGCTAATTTGAGTGCCAAATATGCGCTTGTTTTCAGACCGGGAATCGCAATTGTGCTGGAGCATGCTTCTTCGAGAGTCATGTCCGTATTGGTCACCAACATTGGTCCATATCCCTCGCCCATCGAAGCCCCACAATTCATCAGTGCATATCGATCACTAATTTCAGGAAATGCATGAATGCTAACGGCACTGACCTCGTATTCTCCTAAGAGGGCTTTCTGGTTGAGTGTTTCAATATCCAATAATATGTGCTCAAAACGGTATCCTGGTGTGGGGAATGCCCCCGTTGTCAAAGCGTGAAACATGAATGCATCATCGGGATCAGGGGAGTGTCCAACGCGTATAGTGCGTACCTCTTCGGTGTCCATTGGTTGCTGCGTGAAGCGTTGCCCATTTGACAGATTCGGCGTGAAGAACTCTATGCTCAATCAGCGCCCTTATTAGCCGACCTGCTTTGCCAATGTTGACGCACATGGTTGACAAGTCACGACTGGCTATTTCCAAGGGTCAATTGGGCCCAGTTTGCGACTCCTGTGGTGAATTGATGACCTTCGGTGAATCATGCACTATCGACGAGAAATATGTTTGCTGGAATTGTTATGTTACTTTGACTGGGGCGAACACTTCAACCGATTCTGATTCGAATCCGGGTTTGCGAATGTCGTAAGCGTCGTATTCAATAGCCCCCTGCTTTCCACTACATCGTGGTGACTTGATGTCTGTTGGTTGGGCCCGATACGCATTCAAGTTCGGTGAATACTACAAGAATTGCAAAATCGATGAAATGTGGTACCCTCCAAGACTGCGAACGAGGGAATGGATGTTTGATGGATTTGATGATCGGCCGCCAGAGAGACATCGTGGTTTCCGTAAACCAGAGGACCTCATAGCGCACGTGATTCGCAAAATTCCGAAAAGCTGTTTTTACTCAACAGCATACTATCGTGACCCCAATGAAAGACTGATGAAGGACAAAGGATTGCAGGGCGCCGACCTTATTTTTGACTTGGATGGAGACCATTTGCCCGGTGTTACCGATGGTGATTTCCCTGCCATGATGCACGTAATTCAGGAGCAGGCGTATCAATTGTGGACCGATTTCCTTGAACCTGAGTTTGGTTTTGATGAGCAATACCTACAGGTTACTTTCTCGGGTCATCGTGGATTCCATCTCCACTACAGGTCACCCGATATCTGGGAATTGGATTCCCAAGCGAGGCGGGAAATCGTTGCTCACATCAAAGGTGAGGGGGCCGATGTTAGTACGATTATTCAGGGTCCAGATAGCGCATGGAAACGTCGAATTATCTCTGGCGTTGATGCTGTAATTCACAAACTAGACATGGCACACGAGGGCAATCGTCAAGTTCTGAAGGAACTCAAGGGTATTATCGACTCAAGAGGGTCAGGAGTGGGAGAAAAACGATTGTTGAGTATAGCGGAAAAGATCCAAGATCAGGGTCGCCGCCAAAGATTGGTCGAAGGGTATACTTCAGGTAAATTGAGTACACAGTTTGGCGGGAATTTGGATAAAATCTTCAATGATTTGGTCATCGGTGACAAAGCAGTTGTTCTCGGCAATGCTGGAGAAACAGATGAGGTTGTCACAATCGACTTGAAACGTGTGATTCGATGGCCGACAAGTCTGCATGGTAAGTCTGGTCTTCGAGTGGTTGAATTACCAGTAAATCGATTGGACCCTCACGGCACCAATGCATTCGACCCTCTCACTGAATCTGTGCCTTGGAAAATGGGTCCAAAAGACGTGAAAGTCCGTGCAATAAAATCCGATGTCCGTTATCGAATTGGGTCGAGTGAAAGTCAATTAGACGCTGGTGAAATATATGAGGTAGATGAAGCAACGGCTACATTTTTGGTACTCAAAAAATGGGCTGAACCTTTTGAATAATTCAGCACCAACTACGTTGGTGTGGAAGGACTAACGCAGCATACGTTAAAGGCAAATGCAGTGTCAACGATGTTACGGTGGTGCGGAGCATGTCTGACGAAGAGGAGAATCCAACCCTTCCGCCACCACCCATGCCTAGTTCTGCAAACCTTCCACCTCCACCTCCTATGGCACCTGCAACTGGGGTTCCAATTCCAGCACCTATGCCCCCAGTGGGAGACTTACCACCACCACTGCCCATGCCAGGGATGCCTGCACCTCCACCCATGCCAGAGATAGCTGCACCTCCGCCACCCATGCCCGAAATGCCTGCACCACCTCCCATGCCAGAGATGCCTGCACCACCTCCCATGCCAGAGATGCCTGCACCTCCTCCCATGCCAGAGATGCCTGCACCACCTCCCATGCCAGAGATGCCTGCACCTCCTCCCATGCCAGAGATGCCTGCACCACCTCCCATGCCAGAGATGCCTGCACCACCTCCCATGCCTGAGATGCCTGCACCACCTCCCATGCCAGAGATGCCTGCACCTCCACCCCTCATGCCTGAGGCGCCACAACCTGTTTCTGTTACAGACGAATCAAATCAGGATCCTGTAGAGTTGCCCGACCCTCTGGCGGCACTGGATATTTTGAGCTCTGATTCAACTTCTGTTGAACCCACTGTACCCGTTGCAGATTCAACATCAACGGCGGATTTGCTATCGGCTCTCGATTCAACGCCAGATTCCGAAACTGAAGAAGCAGAAATTAGCGTTGCGGACTACAAGTGGAAGGACTCTGTATTGGATTCAATCATCGCAAAATTCGAAATTTCGGACCGTGATGCCTTCTTGGTCCATGCGACAGCATACGATGCAAACAAAAACCTCTATCTAACGAAAAAGGAACTCACCCAAGCCGCAAAAGAATGGGTTGAAATGAAAACACCAATTGCTGACTTGGAACCAGTTGAAGAAGCGATTGAGGCTGTCGTATCTGCTGCTGAGGAGCCACCAGAATCTGAAGACTCTGAAGAAGAGGTCGAGGCTGATGATGATCCTGTGGCGCAACCCGTTCCACCACCAGTTAATGAGGCTCCACCGTTGCCAGCTCCACCTGTTCTGGAACTTCCCCCACTACCAGCTCCTGTCCCTGAAGCAACTGTAGAGGTACAGGTAGCCGCCCCTCCACAACCAGACCCCCAAGTCGATGAAAGTGGCGACCCTGCAGAAGATTATGGCGAACTATGGAAACGCCGTTCCGACAAATCACTCCCTCAAATGTATGGAGCAATCGACAGGATTGGCAGTGGAGAAATTGGTTCTCTATTGGACCGCTATTCCGACCGTTTTGGTCACGAATTAGATCGCGAAATCATAGTGATGCGTAGAGCGGAACAAGATGCCAGACGTGAAGCAGTTCCCGTAGTCGAGTTGATTTCTGCTCCAGAAGCAGACGAAGATGAACATGAATTACAATCACAATTATCTGAGGTTGAAGATCTTCTAAGGCCCCTGCAACAAGCATACAAAGCCGCAGATAGTAATGCCGAAAAGAAGCGTCTCGCACCTGCTTTGAAGGCACTCATTGCTGAAAGGAAGATTTTGCTATCTGTGATTTCTGGTGAAGAGGATGAGGATGCATTAGAGGATATTCCTGAACGTCCAGATATTCCAGGTTACGAATCGGAAGGCGATGACGGTGATGTCGAAACCAATGACGATTTCGCTGACTTCTTCAGCATCATCAACCAATTGTTAGGCGAGATGCCTGAAGATTGGGTAAACAATTTCGTTGAATCGAAAGGATTTGCGCTCTTCCAAAAGGTTGGTGCTGACCCATCCGGTGCCAATGACAAGGATCGCAAGAAATTCTTCAACATGATCAATAACGAACTTGGTAGTATGTCCGAAGACATGCTGGATGCTTTCGTATCCTCACCGGAGTTTGAATTGTACAAATCCATAGGCGAAAAATACGGAGAGTGAACGCAATGGGACTTCTAGAAAAGGCAGGCAAAATCAAAGATGATGACAAGCCCAAAAAGGCTGCAAAGAAAGCGAAGAAGGCTGATGCCGTATTGGAGCCAGTCAAGAAGACAAAGGCAAAGCCCGCAAAGAAAGCGAAGGCTGCACGTCAACCTCGAGAGCGTAAAGCACGCGAACCTCGTGTTATGCCTGATGATTACAAACTTGCAGGAAAGGCTGGTATTTTCGCACGCAAATTGGTAGACATTATCGTATCATATGCAGGGATTGTCGGTCTGATTGTATATACCGCCTCTGGGGCTTTCTTTAACCCTACATTGTTCCTTGTCGGAGCAATCATCCCTCTTTTGCTAAACATGATCATTTTGCCAATGAAAACCAATCGAACCGTTGGTATGTTCCTAACCCGAACACGATTCGTTAATTCTAAGGGTAATCACCCACACTGGACACACTTGTTCCTATCCAATATGACCACTCTGTTCTGGCTTGTTGGTCTGAGTGTAATCTTCATGGGGACAGCAAATTTGACAGATGCATCGACCGCTGCAGATGGTAAGAAGGCCATCGCTTTCGGTGCAGTCGTTTTACTTGTTCCTCTCGCTGATTATATCATTACTAAACTACGTAAGGCAAATGGAGAAAGCCAGAACATGTATGACACCATTTACGGGTGCTGGTATGTTGTTGCTGAGAGATCAGAAACAGGTGATAATCGCTGGATGTCACGACTCGAATCACTCGGTGATTGGGGTGAAAAGAAGGGCTGGTCGGGCTCAGCTACAGATGATGAGGAAGCAGAAAGTAATGATTGAACATATTGCAAGACAATATACCGGTTTGAGTTTCTTGGGGTTCATCCCCTGCTCACAATACGCAGCTTGAGGTGCAACAACGAATGAGCCCTGAATCATTGATTGTCATTTACGCAACCCTCGCTATCGGGGCCTCGTTTCTATGTTCGATTCTTGAGGCTGTACTGCTTTCTACCTCGCGTGGACACGTTGCAGTTTTGGAGTCAGAGGGGAATCGAACTGCACCGCATTGGGTTCGATTCAAGGAAGATCCAGAGCGTCCACTGACTGCGATATTGACACTCAATACAATCGCTCATACAGTGGGTGCATTGGGTGTCGGCACTCAGGTCGAAGCAATTCACGATGGACAGTATGCAATGGCTGTTGCTTCGGCACTTCTGACCATTGGTGTACTATTGTTAAGTGAAATTCTCCCGAAAACACTCGGGACACTGTATTGGAAGTCGCTGTCTGTACCTTGTGCGTATATCCTCAATATCCTGATTTGGATCTTGATTTGGGTAGTTATACCGATTGAAATTATTCGTCGCATGTTCCCTGCCGCAGAACAAGAAACCGTTTCTCGCGAAGAATTGGTCGCACTCGCTGATATTGGTGAATCCGAAGGTTCGATTGAAGAAGACGAAGAAAAGGTCATCACGAATCTACTGAAACTACGAGAGACGCTGGTGAGTGGAGTGATGACTCCAAGTGTGGTCATGACTACGGTTTCACACGATTGGTCCATCGATACCGTACGCAAAGAAATCCCGATCATGACTCATGGTAGGCTACCTGTCACTGGAGAATCAATTGATGACATTCGTGGAATTGTCTTGAGAAGTGATATTCTTAGACGCGCCGCTGCTGACGAAGATGATGTCTTAATGTCTGAAATCATGAGGCCTGTAACATTCTGTAACCAATCTGTGTCGGTTGATGTTGCCCTCGATATACTGCTAGAACGTAGAGAACAAATCATGGTCGTACAAGATGAATTTGGTGGGACTTGTGGACTCCTTAGTATGGAAGATGTGATCGAAACCTTGCTGGGCGTAGAAATCGTTGATGAAGAGGATTTGGATGCAATCGAGGAGGGTACTACTGCTGAAGATTTGCGTGAATTTGCTAAGGAGAAATTCGGACAGAACAATGGTGAAGCCCCTACAAGCAAAGATGAGTGAGGGAATACAATGTCGGGCGAGCATGTACTCATTTGTGTAGCCTGGCCATACGCCAACGGCCCGCTGCACCTCGGGCATGTCGCAGGTTGTTACCTCCCCCCTGATATTCATGCCCGATACGAAAGGGCGCTTGGTAACCGAGTCCTGATGGTCTCCGGCTCCGATGAGCATGGCACACCCATCACTGTCACTGCCGAAACCCTTGGCATTTCACCGCAGCAGGTCGTCGATCAATACCATGCAATCAATACACAGGCGCTGCTCGATTTGGGTTGTATTTGGGAGCCGAATATCGATCCGCGTGGTGCTGAATTTGGTGGAGCTCTATTCAATAGAACAAGTGATGATGAGCACAAACAATACGTCCAAGAGAACTTCAAATCATTACTCAAATCTGGGCTCTTTGAACAAAAGACAATGCAACAATATTACGAAATCCGAGATGATGGTGGCAGATTTTTACCGGACCGTTATGTTGAGGGAGAATGCCCCAATTGTGGTGAAGATGGCGCGCGAGGTGACCAATGCGACGGTTGTGGGACCACATACGAGTCCCATGAATTGCAAAACCCCCGTTCCAAAATGAATCCGAATGCAGAGATTGAAATTCGTGACACTGAACACTTTTTCTACCGATTGGATTTATTTCAAGATGTATTGGAGCAGCATGCTACTGAGAGGAATGCTAACTGGAAGGCAAATGT
>JBJLBW010000061.1:0-7169 GCA_045568015.1 Candidatus Poseidoniales archaeon
CTTGGGTCAACGGTTCGGTCATGTATGATTTGACCGATAAGCCGGAAGAAGAACCACAACCCTACAACAATCAGAGGGTCGACATCCAGTGGGGTGGAGGCATCACTGAAGATACCATGACTGATGAGAATGGTACCTTCGGCTTCCAAATCCCAGTTGGAGCCGAGGTAAACTTGACCGTGAATGTCGTGATTGGTCATCTCTTGGTTGGAAAGCATTTCACCGTACCTAGCGGCGGAATTGACTTCACAGGCGAGGATTCGTTGTATCCACAGAACAGCGTGGGTGCGGCTGGAGACATTTTCCTGTATGAAGTTGGTAACCCATATACACAAAATGTGCCAGGATTCGGCGAGTATCCATTCATGCTGGAAGCCTATGACAATTTGACGGGTGTGACATGGCAGTGGCCTGTCGATACATCACAAGGTCGCTTCACAGCGCATGTGTTGGAACCTGCTGATGGCGAGACCAGAGAGTGGACTCTAAGCGTCAACAACCCTGCTCTCAATGTCGAACCACTCACATACTCACCTTCGGGTGACAATGCGACAATACATCTGATTGCGAACCCTGCTTATGTCATTGCAAACTTGACAACATTCATCGATCATACGAACGATGGTAATCTAAGCAATGGAACGGTTCAGGCGATTGATTTCCGCCTGATTCCATATTCAGCATTTGATGATTCGAGAAACATCAACGTCAGCGCATCACAAACTTGTGATGAAGGTGTGACTCAGAACTGCTGGGACAATGGAACCATTTCGCTTGAATTGAGTGTTGGTAAGTGGATTTTCGAAACCGATGCGAAGGACGCTCGAGCCGAGAATACAACCGATTTCAACACACTACTATCCAATACAGGTGGACTGATTGATGTCGCTATCGGTTCTGAAGGCATGGATGTCGAATTGGGCTTCTTGCCCGAATGGCACACATCCATTACACTCAGAAACGAATCTGGCGGAACAATGGCCAATTGGACAGTGTACTTTGAGAAAGCTGGTGATGGTTTTGAATCGTTCACTCTTGACACTGATTCCAATGGAACAATCGTCGAATATCTACCAGAAGGCGATTGGGTCATTCATTTGCTCGATTTCATCGATGACGATGGGGATGATACAAATGACGATCCATTGCAGACATTCCGCACCACTTTGACCATCGATGCATCCACTCCTGGAACAGACATTGAGTGGCAAACGGTCGAGGCAGCACAATTCAATTTGACATTGGTTGAGGCCGGAAGTGGAGAACTGTTGAGTGGATACTTAGTTACAGCATTCAGTGAAGAAGGTCTTGGAGAATTCACACTAGGACCCAGTGATGAGTCGGGTGTAATCGATAGCACACTCATGCCGGGTGCGTGGACATTGAGTCTAAATCGAACCGACAGTAACCTACGCTGGATTCTTGACAATACGACGATGAATTTCGTCTCAGGTTCAGGAAACGCCGACACCAATTTGACACTGAACAAGTGGGTCGAGATTGCCGGAAACCTATTCCGCGACATCAATAACGATGATGCTTGGAGCTACGCTGAAGGTATCGAAGGTGCCAATGTCACCGTCAGTAGTTCCACCTATGGACCGGTTGATCTAACATCGGATATCCTAGGGACATGGAGAGTTTTCGTACCTGTGAATGACACATACGACGTGTTTGCCACAAAGGATGGCTACAGCAATGGTTCGGCTTCAATCCAGGTCGACTATACCGCCAATACATCTGACATCGAAATGATGGCTGGAATTGTTACAGTCGGTGGCGAGATTTCCCACGTATTGCCATCAGAATGGAGCATCATCGCTGATGACATCACCCTTGCACTGATCCCTACATCTGGTCTGACTTTCGATGAAGTCACACCAACCAAGGTGCTGGTGAATGGTACATGGGATGGTACATGGACTGCAGATGTAGAGCCAGGCGATTGGCTTCTTTATGCAACCTATGACGGAAATGAAGGACGATTTGCAGCCATGGAACATGTTACTGCAGCCGTTGCAGAGGGTGGCGAAACAGATGCCATGCTTTCGACAGCCAGCGTTCTGCATGTATCCACCAAGTGGGTTGATTTCGATGGCGACGAGTTCACGCTGGGTGACAGTTCAGAGATCGATAGCGGAGACAACCTTGTCTTCGCAAGTGGTATGATGCACAGTTGGAATCAAACGGTTGATTCAAACGGTCAAATTTCGTTGCTTCTACCCGCTGGAGACTACAGTATCAGTGGTACATTCGTCACCACTCAACTTGGTGTCGAGATGACATACAACGGTGGTAAGAATGCCGAGGTTGTCGGCGGTGGTGTTGAATCACCAGACCAACTCGTTATGTTTGATGTTCAAGCGGACCATTCGATTACATTCAGTGTCGGTGAGAACCACACTTCAATCGAGCAATCGGATGAGGATGGAGACAACTTCACAATCATCAACAACGATGCCGAAGATGGAGATGATTACACCGCTGGTGAAATCAACATGCAACTCACTTACACGGGCAACATGGCCGAGGATGAATACATGCTCACCTTCGAGCTAAATGGTGGCGATGCACAGTATTGGACCGTTGAAGTTTGGACGGGAACCAATGAGACGGGCGATGACATCTGGAGTGAATATCACACCTACAGACTCGGTCTTCAGAGCAACGCTACAGAAGACATCCGGATCCGAGTGACCGCTGCAAACGAGAGCTTCGCTGAATCCTATGATGAGGGTCACTCGCTCTTGGTGAAGATGACGCACAATGATCAGTCGTTCAATGAATACGAACTCAAAATGTTCATCCCACAAGAACATGGAATCGGATTGGATGAATCTCAAATCCCAGAAGTGATCGGTGTTCAACCAGGCAACGACGAAACGTTCGCATTCATGTTTGAAAATACAGGTAATGGCGATGATACGTTCAGCATCTCTATTTCAGAGTTGGATGAAAGTTTGACTCCGTGGTGGAGTGTAACCGGCGCATCTTCAGTGACGGTTGGTCCCCGGACATCACAGGCATATTCGGTGAACATCCATGCATCTGAAATTTGGGTCGAAGATACAGAATTCACCGTCACAGTAACCATCACCAGTGAGGACAATAGTACACAAGAGGTCGTTTCACTGAACATCAAGACTGCTCTGCCTGATTTGGCATTTACAGGTGACCCAGGTATGATTGGACTATCCCAAGATGGGTTCGCACCGATGGGTCAGACCAATCAGTTGTTCGTCAACGTGATCAACACAGGTCTTGTAGATGCCCGTAACGTTCAGGTTGAAGTTCTCGATGAAAGTGACGTAGTCGTCGGTTCATTGACACTTGATGTGCCAGCGGATAACCCATACACAGACGATGCTGAAATAACCACGTTTACCATTGACATCGAACCTGTGAGTGACATTGGTTCTGTAGATTACACGTTCAAGATTAACACGACCGGCTTAGAGTTGGTTGACGATAATCCCGATGTAATTCAGAAGTCGATCAACTACCAGCCACCGGTATCTACCAAGGCAAACAGTTGGGTCGGTCTCATCGTCGGTCTGATTATTGCCGGTCTGATTGGCTTGTTCTGGAAGTTCAGCGGCCGTCGCGGCTCACAAGCGTTCTGATTTTAATCAGTTCTTGACCCCACGCAAACCTTTGCGACACAAACCAGCGACAGCCATAGGCAATTTGGCGAAGGTGCCATGAACCCTCAGTCGCCCCTACGGGGCGAAGGTAATGCCCCAGGATCCTCATCGCCACCTCGAATACCTCCCTGAACCAGAGGATCCGCGTATGCTTACGGCGATTGACCCAGATGCCCCAGGCTACCCACCTGAGGCATATGGTGCCTCAGTCGAACAGGCTGAAGCATGGCGTTTGGCGACAAATCAAGCCCTTCGGAAAAGCAATCCACGGCCATGGGGTCTCATGCTTGCCCTGTGCCTCATATCGGCAATGTTGCTTTCCTACCCCCTCATCTCGTCCTACTTTGTGGGCGCATTGACACCCAATTCAGAATGGGCATACGAGGACACCAATATCTACACCTTGCAGGATGATTTCGGACTCAGCGGAAACGGGGTTCTCGTGTGTATTGTCGACACAGGAATCGAAATGACACACCCTGACCTTGCAAATGCCAACCTGGTCCGCTATCGAGATTTTGTTGGGGGTGACGACCAAACGATTCAGGATCGAGGCGTTGATCTTCATGGCACGATGATGGCAGGGATCCTCGTAGCGGATGGGGGATTCAGAGGCGCTGCACCAAATGTGGGGCTCGTAGTCGCTGCGGCCCTCAATTCCGAGGGTTCAACACAATCCGAGTCTACAGTTTCCCAAGCCATAGAGTGGTGCTGGAACGAGATGAATGTCGATATCATTTCACTTTCATTGGGGGGTGACCCTGATCCCGAAAACCCACTCGGTTCAATGACTGCCGACGCGGTTTCAGCCGCTTTAGATCACGGTGTATTCGTCGTTTCAGCTGCCGGAAATTCGGGGGGTGCAGGTACTGGTGTCACCGATGTATCGGTGCCAGCCAATGTGGACGGAGTCATTGCAGTAGGTGCTGTGAACAGAGATGGTACGCTATGGGAACGAACTGCAACAGGGTCGGATACAGAAGGTGCCGATGGTGAGATTCGAATCGAACCCAATCAGAAACCAGAGGTCACTGCACCGGGTGTAGGCATCATATCTACATCCGATCCAGACATGGCGATCCCGTACTCAGCAAGTACTGGGACAAGCGATGCAACCGTCTTTGTGACAGGGGCTCTGGCGTTGATCCTTGAGCGGCATGGTGATGCCATCCCAGATGGAAACTCGTCTAGATTTGGAATTTCTTTGGTCAAACAGGCGCTTGCCGATTCCTGTCAGCCCAACGCGCTTCAGGGCGAGGGCCATCATCCACGCTGGGGCTATGGCACACTTGATGCACTTGCTTGGGAGCGAAGTGTAGCCGATGCAATCGCCCAAAATAGTGATACTTGAATTAATTATTGATACTTTAATTTGGTATTAATACGTTAAATTGATACTTTAAGGTCGAAAAACGGACTGCCGCGGCAACGTGGCTGTTATAGCCCTTGCACCTCTCGCAGACTTGCAACTTGGAGTGAAACCCATGGAAGAAACCCACAGAAACAAAAGCTTGCTATTGTCGTTCTTGATGCTCACAAGCGTCATGGTTGGCCTTGTCGGCCTGATGCCTACGGCTCTGGCAGCAAACGAAACATCGAACGGCACGATCACAGGGACAGAGGTTTGGTCCGGTTCGCACACACTGACTGGAGATGTCATTGTCGCGACCGGTGCGAATCTAATCGTACAGCCTGGAACCACCGTCACAATTCCCAATGGCACCATTATCGATGTGCGCGGTGGATTGTGTGCCGGTGACGTGGCGTGTGGTGCCAATGGTATGGCAAGCAACAGTTCGCGTATCACATTCAATTGGCAAGAACCGACCAATGCATCTGCCATCGGCGCGTGTTATGGTATTTTCAGTGGCAATCACTACAACCGAGATCCTTCGTGTAACGAAGGAATTCTACTCCGCAGCACTGTGGATATCGGGGCAACCAAGTTGAATCACGTTTCGATTACCAACGCGTATGGTATGCCGCGATGGGTGTCAGAGATTTCTGAAGTCCGTTATGGTGCACTTGTTGCAGAGGGTTCAAGCCCAACCATGACCGGGTTGAAGTTTACAGGTGTTAATACTACGAGTTTGCTGATTCTAGATCTCGCCCGGCCAGATATCGTCGGCGGTGAGTTTACCGTAGGGGATGATGAAACCTCACTGGTTGGTTCAGCCATTCAGGCCTACGGTGCTGGTAGTACTGTTCAACCTCTATCCATTATCGCCCCGGTGTTTACAGGAACCGACAAGGGCTGTGGACAAAATGACGATGGCCGTCACGTGCTATGGGTCGAAGAATCCTACGTCGATATCCAAAATGCCGTGATTGCAAGCGGAGACTACGGGATTCGCCTTGACGATTCTGCGGGTTCAGTCACATCCTCTACAATCGATACAACATGCAACGGAATCGACGTCAACAATAAGAAGACGGCCGGAAACAATGTTGCATACAAGTTGACCGTTGCCAATAACAAAATCACAACTGATGAGAGGAGCCCCTTGACCGCCTTCAACTTGGCTTGGGTCGATTTCAACAACAATGTCATCGATGGCGCCTCAGGTGGTTCTGGAATTCAAATTTCCAAGAGCCAAGTCGCTATCAATGGTGGCTCGATTGGGCCCATCGGTGGTTGGAACGGAATCTGGTCGATTGGAGAAAGTGATGTTCGAGTAGAGAATGTCACCATCCAAGATACTGCTAAGGAACCGATCATCGCTGGTGAATATCACTTTGGTGACAGTGGTTGGTCCGTCCCAGGGCCTTCCGAGAATCGCATGTATATTGCCAATTCAATCATCGACAGCAGCGGGGGAGAATGTTCTGGACAGACGGCATGGGGTGGAGATTTCCCTTGCTCAGCAGTCCATGCATTCCGCTCATCTGTCACTTTGCTGAACAACGATATCAGCATTGGAGGGGAGGGTGATGGAATTCGTGCTGTTGGAGCCATCCTAGATGTTCGTAACAACGTCATCAACTCAACGGGAACGGGTGCAAATATCAAGCACCACAACACCGGTTATGCTGGCGATCCACAGTATGGGACGCTCGCATTCTTCTCAGGAAACACATGGATGGGTGTCGGTCAGACATACAATATCACAAAGAGCAGCGTCACAGTTCAATCTGAAAACATCCCGATTCCAAACCAAGCGGTCAACACAACAGACCCCGTGACAATCTCATGGCCGGATGTTGAAGCTGCAGCATGGACAAATTGGGAAACACAAGTACTGGTGCCAACATGCAGTGTCTGGCCACCACAAAATTTCCCACTGGCTCTTGAAATGACCAACAATTCTACGGTACTCACATATTCGAATTTGACTGGATTGGACACCTCAAACATCTACATCGACACATCACCAATCAAGTGGGCCGTTCAAATCAGAAAGGCAGAGATTGTCAAATTCCGCACCATCGTTGAAGGTGTGCGTGTTGGCGGTGCAACCGTATTGATTGAAGACAGCCATGGTGAAGATTTGTACAGTTTGACGACCGACAGTCAGGGTTGGACAT
>JBJLBW010000062.1:0-7068 GCA_045568015.1 Candidatus Poseidoniales archaeon
TCCAAACCATAGGCGAAGATATCCATTTCCCCGAAGGAGATGGTGTTATCGTTTCCATTGATCACCGAGAAGGGAAGAGTGCGCTTGCGGCTCGATTGAGACAAGAGGGTTTGACTGTGGAAGTCGTCAATTTACCCGTTGGGGATATCAAAATCAGTGATAGGATTCTCATTGAGAGGAAGGGAACCAGAGATTTTGTCGATAGTTTGCTCGATGGGCGACTCCTTGACCAAGCCGGTCGTTTGGTTGGGGCTGCACCAAGATCCTTGCTCGTCGTCGAAGGGAGTGATTTGTTTCAACATCGTGCAGTGAGTGGGCAGGCGATCATGGGGGCATTGGCGACGTTGACGCTTGATTATGGTCTACCAGTTGTCACCTCTACAGATACTGCCGAAACTGCGCGATTTATCGCGGTATCAGCCCGCAGAGAAACCAAGATGCTAGAACACCTTTCAGAAACCGCTCAAAATCGAATGCGGGCAAGCGGACACCCTGACCGTGTATCAGATGATGCAGAAAACGCAGCGATAAATGCCGCCAATATGGCTGCAGATGGTGTCTTTGACCCAGCGGCCCCAATTCTCGACGCCTCTGAAGGACCACTCTCGGAACAGAGGCGGAGAGAGATGCACGGAATTACGCGCTCAATGCTTGAACAGGTTCCTGGAATAGGTCCAGCATTGGCTTCTCGAATTCTAGAGCGCTGGCCGACGATGGCTGCTTTGGCGGGTGCGACGGATGAAGAAATCGTGCAAGTGCCCGGATTGTCAGTCAATCTTGCACAAGAGATTGTGCGGATTCTACACGGGAGTGGCGATTAGTCGCCGATGACAAGCACACGTGTTCGCAACTGCGCCAACCGATCGATGTGGTGCCCGAATGCAAATGCCAACAGTTCGGTCAGATGGATGGTGGGAACTTTTGTCGCCTGTCCAGTGGTCTTTCCTGCCTTCCCCTGATAGACATCCAACAACATATGTGACAAGTTGCATGCACTGACGACCAACTGGGCGCCCTCGGATTTGGCGTCTGCCAATACTGCAGCAGTTTGTTTCATCACCGTTTTCTCTTCAGAGAATACACCGGGAACACCAACACTGTGTGTCCGACTCGACCATTCGACCGGTTTTCCACCTACAGCTGCGATGACCTGCTCAAGGTAGTCCGGGTCGAAGACATCGTCCCCTCCACAGGCTCCCTCCTGCTGAATATTGGGGCCATAGTAGCCAGCAATATTGAATTCAAAGGTGTTCTTTACGGCGGATTTTACCGAGTCAACCCCCAGTTCATCGACGATGACATGGAGGAGATGGTGTACATTGACCTCGCCCGTCAGCGTCAACCCACAATTCCGCTCGAGAATATCATTGGTTTTTGCCATCAATTTTCCATTGGTTCGAAGAGAGGTCAGATCCTCGTGAAGCGTCGCGGCAGTCGTCGCACAAGGTGTGATGATGTCTAGACCCATCGCTTCAGCCTGAGCCAATGTGCGGGCATTGAGGACAACCTGCAAATCAGCGTTTGCTTGACGGATAATCCCGGCACCACAACTTGTTGCACCATCGAGAGGAACCAATTCGATCCCGAGCGACTCTGCCGCAAGAGGCATTGTGTCGGCAACCTCGATCGCGTTGCTATGTGCAACGTTTCCTGGATGATATGCATAGCGAGTTGGCATTAGAATCGACCATCCATTTCATTGAAGATTGAAATTACTTCATGGTGATTTTCCACGGCTGAATTGAATTGCTTGGGCATCTTTCCAATTCCTGCAGGTGGAGCGACCATTCCAAGCAATTCGTTGAACATGGGTCGTCCGGTCCGGGTAAATCCGAAAATCATCCGAGCGGATACACCTGATAGTGCGTTGCTCGCAAGCCCCATTGGGCCCAAGACAGTTCTATAGAGCGTTGTCTCATTGACCTTTCCACTGCTCTTGATGGACCATGTGTACCACCAAACGTGTTTGCCATGTCGGCCATTGTATCCGTCGTGAGCAAGGACTGCAGTCTTGGCCTGAAGAACAGACTTGGCCGCATTTGCACCCATGCTCCCCTGTCGATGGATGCTGGCGATGTCAGTCTCCGATTTGACGCCGTTTGTATCGGCCAAAACTTCGATCATTGCTGTTCGTGATTTATCTGAAATTCGTGGATCGCAAGAACGGTTCCAAAGGTGGGACACTATCGCAGGACCCATGTAAGATCGGTTGTAAGGAACTGCGTCACTGGTAGCATGCAGCAATTGAGGGCTCGCAATATCATTGGAGGTGTGTAATTCGGTGGCGACAACGGTATCCATTGTGCCGATGACCTCATTTCCTGCGAAGGTCCCTTCTCGCTGTCCACCGACGAACCATGGCTTTGAAGCGGCACGTAGGTTGTCATACGAACTGTAATCGACAACCAAATCTCGAATCACATCGTATGCAGCGACGGGTTCGATTCGGATTTGAGCACCATCTCCCTTGTCGCGCACAACATCGCAGAGTCTAGTCAATCCAGGGAGGACCAAACGCCCATTCACGCAAACCCCGGTCGTTGGATCATCGGCTGCCCCATCACGGAATGTCAGGGTGCCATCCTGTGTGGCTTTGAGTGTTCGAAGTAAGTCGAGAACGCTGTAATGCCCGGGAATTGAGAATGCCCACGCATCCGATCCAGTTTCGCCTGTATCGGCGTCATAGCGGAAGATGTTCGCCAACAATTGAATCTCTGGCATCGCTACAATGGCGACATCGCCACTGCTTGCACTCGCGGAGTCTCCAGCAGCGTGCGCCATCATCTCTGCGACCAAACCCTCCTGGAATGTGCCACTATCATCGACACAAGCAATTCGGGAAAGCGCTTCAGCCATCCAAATTCCAGCCGGTGCGTCATAATCGACATCGCAATCCACTCGGTCCTGGATTCGTGAACCACCCATGGTCTCGAGTACCTCGTCCCATTCCTTTCCAGATTGACAGAAGAATTCGTAGGAAGTATCACCTAGGGCGCAAATAGAGAAATGCGTGTTTGAAAGAATCTTGCCCGCACCCTTTGCTGCGATGTACAACTCCTCAGCGTTATCGGGTTGCTCACCTTCACCCCATGTGGAACAAGCGATGAGGATTCTCTTCATTCCAGCCATGCTGGCCAAATCAAAGCCGTCCATGTCGTGAACATGACCCACGAGACCGTAATCAGCCGCCTTCTTTGCAATCTGAGAGCAGAGGCCTTCTGCATTTCCAGATTGGCTGCCGAAAAGGATGTGTAAATCTCGATCGCCAGCCATAACTGCATCCAATGCGCCATCACCCACTGGTTCTGCAGCAGCTGCAGGTGCGGTTGCGGGGGCTTTCTCTGCAACCTCTGCAGGGGCTTCTACCTCAGTGGTTTCATCGCCTCCTGCAACCTCGAAAAGAATAACGTCCACTGGACAAGCATCGGCGGCTTCAATGATGTCGTCACCCCATTCGCTGGGATTCACGCCATCGACGATCACACAAGTGTCATCTTCGACATGGAATACCTCTGGACAGATGTTTTCACAAGCATCGCAAGTGATACAGCCGTCATCAATCCAGACCTTTACGACCGCGCTCATGGATGAAACACCACCCAGCCCTACGGGCTGAACAGGACGTCCACCTGAATTCGATTCTTCAACCTATGGGGGTCAAAGGGAGCCTGCGAGCCGCTGTGACTAGAAGCCACCCATGCCGCCCATGTCCATGCCGCCCATGTCGGGCATTCCACCGCCACCACCAGCTCGGCTGGAGATCACGTCGTCGATTCTGAGAATCATAACTGCGGTTTCGGTGGCGGATTGAATCGCTTGTTCAACTACTCGAACTGGCTCGAGAACATTGGCTGCTCTCATATCCATTACACCACCATCGATGACGTTTACACCGTAAGTGGATTTGCCTTCTGCATGCGCTTTACGAACTTCAATAATGGTGTTCACTGGATCGAGTCCAGCGTTTTCGGCAAGCGTCCTTGGAATGACTTCAAGCGCGCCGGCAAAGGCCTCGATCGCCATTTGTTCACGGCCACCAATGCCTTCTGCGAAGGCTCTCAAATCCCTCGATAGAGAGGCGATGACTGAACCGCCACCTGTGAGGACTGAACCATCTTCCTTCGCCACACTCACAACACCAATCGCATCGTCGAATGCACGACGGATTTCGTCTACCACGTGTTCGGTGCCTCCACGAAGCAAGACGCTGACGCTCTTCGCTTCGGGGCAACCTGTGACAAAGACCATGTCGGATTCTCCGATTTTGCGCTCTTCTACTTTGGCGGCTTTACCCAAATCATCGCCACTGAGGTCGTCGATATTGGTCACTATTCGTCCACTTGTTGCCTTGGCTAGTGCCTCCATATCGGATTTCTTTGCACGACGGACGGCAAACAATCCGGCCTTGGACATGTAATGCTGAGCCAAATCATCGATGCCCTTCTGGCAAATGACAACATTGGCGCCGGCAGCCTGAATCTTCTCAACCAGACTGCGCAGATAATTCTCTTCCTCGTCGAGGAATTGCGCTAACATACTTGGGTCGGTAATCTGAATCTTGGCATCGACCTCGGTCTTCTTGACTTCGATGGCTGAATTAATGAGGGCGATTTTAGCCCCTGAAACACTTCGAGGCATTCCACTGTGGACCCGTTCCTTGTCGAGGATGATTCCATCGACCAGCGTGCTGTCCTTGATCGAACCGCCTTGCTTCTTCTCAACCTTGATGTCGTCAAGATCTACGTGAATCTCGCCCTGTTCGTCGCGTGCAACCGCTTGCACGGCATCGACGCAAATGTCGGAGAGGAATGCTTTGACGGCCCCTGCTGACTTCCCGGTAAGAGCCGTCTTAGCGACTTCGTGGAGGGTTGATTTGTCCGCATCAATCGCGTGGCCATCGAGAAGTTCGACGGCTTTGTCTGATGCCAATCGGAATCCTTCGCAGATGACCGTTGGGTGAACGTTCTGTTCAATGAGGTCTTCACTACGCTTGAGAAGTTCCCCCGCAATGACGACCGCGCTGGTGGTCCCATCGTAGCAGTGCTGTTCCTGAGTTTTGGCAACTTCGATAATCATCTTGGCTGCAGGATGCTCAATGTCCATCTCTTTCAGAATGGTTGCACCATCGTTGGTGATAACGACATCACCCATGCTATCGACGAGCATCTTGTCCATGCCTTTGGGACCCAATGTGGTCCGAACTGCGTCTGCAACCGCTTTTGCGGCTGCAATGTTGTTGCTCTGTGCACTTTTCCCTCGGGTTCGATTGGTACCTTCTTTGAGGATAAAGATCGGTTGCTGTCCACCATACATTGCTCATTCCCACCTATTGGCGCCCCTATGGGGCGACTTGCCGACTCAGGACTCATTCATAAAGGCGCCGTGAAGAATTACGCCCCACCCTGACGGCGTAGATACTCCTCGCCGTAGTGTTCCCACTGCTCCATCGTCCATCCCTCAGGCAACCCGCTAGCGGGCAATGGAGGGGCACTGGAAGTGGTGGCAGGTTCAGGTTCTACAGGTGCTGGTTGAGGTTCGGGTTCAGTCGGTGGTGGCGGGGTGGCCATCACCGGCTGCGCGAACAATTCCTGAGTGCCACCATACATCGAATTCGCTGTTGTATCTGCGCTGGGCAGTGTGGGTGCGTCTGGTAGCGTTGGGGCATCGGGCAATCCGAGGCTTGATTCGTAGCCACCCAACGAGGAAATCTCTTCTTCGTGTTCAGTCGACATGATGACCCTCACCAAAACAACACCTAGTGCAAGGATGAGAATGATGCCAATCGCCCAAGTAGCGATGTTCTGAATCGCGACCCCGAGGCCACCTGCATCCTCTGATGATTCGGTCGCAACATACTTGTCCGCTGAGAAATCGATGGCCAGTTCGGTATTGTCATCGGTAGCTTCCACCTTGAGTGTCGCTGTGAAAACCATGGTGTCCAGATCCAAATTCTCGAGGTTTACGTCGGTGACATAGACTTCGATATTGATGATTCGAATCGCATCCGGTGCGAGTTCGAATTGTTGGTCGGTATTGACCACTCGAACCCACCTCAAATTGAAGTCGGCCTCCGAATCGGTATTGACACTCAAGCGAATCTGTTGATTCGCGGTTGGGTGCTGATTGTGAACGGTTACCGCCAGCAAGTGAGGGCCGGGCTCTGTAATGTGAACCAGCGGCCCTGCTTCAAGACGAATCCAACCGAGAGAGCCAACCTGGAAATTGGCCTCACCGATTGCGGAGACTGACTGCCCAGCCTCCAGCCCTTTGACGCTGGTCGCCATGACTGCCAATTCCTTCATGCCCTGCACACCATTGTCAAATGAATAACTCACGGTAATGTTGGTCGATGTTTGTGGTTCGATGAACATGGTACGTCCACTTGAATCTGTAAGGCCATCAGAGATTACTGCCGTCACACCATCAGCCATCGACAGTTCAACGTTGAAAGCGTCGATTTCATTGCCATGGTTGAAAATTTCGAAGTTCATGGTCCGAGACTCCGCACCGGCCAAGAATGACTGCCCGGTCAGGTCTTTGTCCTCAACTTCGACGATATAGGTCGTAGGGACCTCTAAGGTGAATTGGCCACTTGAACTGTACGTTGAATCGGTCTGTGACGTCGCTGTTACAGAAATCGGATAGAAATTCGGCATCAGACCCTGTGGCATGGCCATGATGATCGTGACGTCGACCTCTTGTCCGAACGGTTCGATGGGTTCTGTTGTCTGAGTCGCTAGAGATGCCCCAATGTGCCAATCCGCATTCAGGGATAGATCAAAAATTTCAGGTGCATTTCCATCGTTTCGAATGGTCATCGTCATCGTTCGCATATTGCCATCAGCCAAAGCGGTCATCGATGATTCGTAGGCTGTGACTTTGACATCCTGAACGGCGGGTACATCGATGTAAATTCGTTCGACGGATTGCGCATTTGCTGGAGCGATACCTTGGACATATAGGGAGATTTCAACGAGGCCTGGTGGGTTTCCTTCAGGTGCATGGAATCGAGCTGTGATGAACTTCTCTTCACCCTTGCCTAGGCTCATCTGCATCAGTTGAGTTTCA
>JBJLBW010000063.1:0-26009 GCA_045568015.1 Candidatus Poseidoniales archaeon
AAGAAATTCGCGGCAGGTCAACAGCGTGAATATCGAGAGCAGAGGATTACGAACCTCCTCGATAAAGAATTGCTTCCTCACCTCGAGTCTCCTCTGTCTGAAAAGGACAAGGAACGCATTGCCAAGAATAACCCATCCGCATCTCCTGCAGAACTTCGAGAAATTGAAGCCGAAGAGAGGACTGAGCGAAACCGCAAGAAGAAGGCAATTTTCCTAGGCCGAATTGTCCGCCAGGTTCTCGAAATGGCAATTGAGAATAAGGAACCAAACGACAAGGACCACTATGCGAACAAGCGAGTCCGCCTCGCTGGAGATTTGATCGAGGATTTGTTCCGTGTCTCGCTACAACAACTTGCTCGCGACTTGAAATATCAACTTGAGCGTCATCACAACCGCAAGCGAGACCTCAAAATCACCTCGTGTTTGCGACCCGATGTTCTTACATCCAAGGTCATGCATGCATTGGCGACAGGAAATTGGGTCGGTGGTCGAAGTGGTGTCAGCCAATTGCTTGATCGAACCACATACCTCGCGGCTCTTTCTCACATGCGCCGCGTCACCAGCCCACTTGTACGAAGTCAACCTCACTTCGAAGCTCGCGATTTGCACCCCACACAATGGGGTCGCCTATGCCCTAACGAAACACCTGAAGGTCAGAATTGTGGTTTGGTAAAGAATGCTGCACAGATGATTGATATCTCAGAAGCGGTCAACGAATCTGAGGTCAAAGATCTCCTTGAAGAGCAAGATGTAGAACCCAATCCCAAGGGTTGGTCAGAAGGAGCAAGAGTGCACGTGAATGGTGATATTTTCGGCCTCCATATGAATCCACACAAACTCGTTGAACACTTCAAGCGAGGCCGCCGACGTGGAGTGATTCGGTCAGAGGTCAGCATTCGTCACGATGCCCTTAACCGTGACATTTTCATCAATACAGACAAGGGTCGAATCCTTCGCCCACTACTCGTTCTTGACGGGGGTAGTTTGGTTCTTTCCAAGGATTATTTGGACCGCCTCCGAAGCCGTGAAATTTCCTTTACAGATTTGGTTAACAAGGGTGTAGTTGAATGGGTCGACGCCGAAGAAGAGGAAGATCTCTTGGTCGCTCCTCGTCCGTTCGATTTGCCCCACATTAGTCCGAAAAATAAGCGCCCACTGAACCCAGCAAATGTAGAATGGATCAACATGGGTGAAGAGGGTATCAAAAAGGCCAAACTCCGTGCAGAAATCATCATGCCGAATGGCAAGAAAATGTCTGAAACCTTCAGTATCCCCCTCAATTACTACCAAGAGGATTTGGATAAACTACGACGAAAGGAAAAGCGAACGGGCGACGTTTTGATTTACACCCACGTTGAGATTGATCCACAATTGATTCTCGGTGTTTGTGCTTCTCTCGTACCTTACCCCGAGCACAACTCAACCCCTCGTGTTACCGGTGGAACGGCAATGGTGAAGCAATCACTGGGTCTACCAGCGGCCAATGGTCGCCTGCGACCTGACACACGCCAGCACGTTTTGCACTACACACAGAATTCGATGACTGGAACTCGGGCCATGGAGGCCACGAACTTCATTCGTCGTCCTGCCGGTCAGAATTTCGTGGTAGCAATCCTCAGCCACCACGGCTACAATATGCAGGATGCCGTCATCATGAATCGAGGCAGTGTAGAGCGCGCACTCGGGCGCTCCACTTTCATTCGTACATACAACGCTGAGCGTAAGAGATTCCCTGGCGGTCAAGTTGACGAAATTGAAATCCCTGGAACGGGTCTTGACGAAGTGAAAGGGCTGAAATCTCCAGAGGCCTATGCGCACCTTGAAGATGATGGCCTACCGACTCCAGAAACTGAAATCAGTAGTAAACCCGAAGATCGCGACCGCACCCCACAAGTCTTGGTTGGAAAAACCAGCCCACCTCGATTCTTGGAAGAGACACACGGGGCCTTCCTACAGGCTCAAGAGCGTCGCGAATCGAGCATGAATGTCCGTCACGGTGAAGGAGGCTACGTCGACAATGTTTTCGTTACTGAATCCCTTGATTCTGGGCGTTTGGTTCGAATTACTCTACGAACCAACCGTATCCCTGAACTCGGTGACAAATTTTCCAGCCGACACGGTCAGAAAGGTGTCATTGGTCGCTTGGTCGACCCCGAAGATATGCCATTCACAGTTGATGGAGTCGTTCCTGATTTGCTGATTAACCCCCACGCTATTCCGTCTCGGATGACGGTGGCACACATCCTAGAGATGATTGGTGGCAAGGTCGGTGCAATGGAAGGTCGTCTCATCGATGGAACGGCATTCAGTGGGGAGAAGGAAGACAGCCTCAGAGAGGGTCTTCTCCGACACGGATTCGCACATACTGGTCGTGAATTCATGGTCAATGGCGAAACCGGAGAAGAATTCCCTGCGCAGACTTTCGTTGGTGTGATTTACTATCAGAAGTTGCACCACATGGTCAGTGGTAAGATTCACGCCAGAAGCCGTGGACGTGTTCAAATTCTTACCCGCCAGCCTACGGAAGGTCGTGCACGACAAGGTGGACTTCGATTTGGAGAGATGGAGCGAGACTGCCTGATTGCACATGGTGCATCGATGGTCATCAAAGATCGATTGTTGGATGAATCGGATGGCTGGGAACTCTACGTATGTGCTGAGAGTGGGCACATCGCCTATTGGGATTGGCGTAAACGATGTTACGTCAGTCCGATACATGGGGACAAGGCGGAAGTCTTCCCCGTATCCACATCGTATGCATTCAAGCTGCTTCTGGATGAGATGAAATCACTTGGAGTGGCCATGAGACTTGAACTGGAGGACCGAAGATGAACAGAGATGTAGCAACCATTCCGAAGCGTATTGCTTCAATCAAGTTTAGCCTGATGGATCCAACCGAGATTCGAAAGATGTCAGCCGTCGAGGTCAAGACTGCAGACACCTACAAGGATGATGGACACGCCTACAGACAAGGTTTGATGGACAATCGTATGGGTGTCATCGAACCAGGTGTTCGCTGCGAAACCTGTGGTAACAAACACGATGTTTGTCCGAGTCACTTTGGTCATATCCAACTTGAACTACCAGTAATCCACATTGGTTTCACCGCTTTGCTGAAGACTGCACTGAAGGCAACCTGCAACAATTGCAGCCGTATTCTTCTTCACGAAGGCAAAGGAACCCACCCGATTGATCCTGAAAAGTCAGAACAGGATTACTACAGGCACCGTGTCTATGATGTCATACAGAAGCACGGAGTAGGGTCAACAGAATTCAAGAAGGTCATCAAGGATATTGTCAAAGAATGTTCAAGCTTGAAGCGTCAGGTGTGTATGCACCCTGACTGTCAAGCCGAGCAAGGTAAGATTCAACTCGATAAACCCACGACCTTCAAGGAAAAGAAGCAGGATAAGGGCGAGCACAAATTGAATGCCCGCGATATTCGCGAGTGGCTTGAGAGAATTCCAGACAAGGACTTGATTTTCATCGGAATGGATCACGAAGCAAGTCGTCCGGAATGGACCATTATGAGAGTTCTACCCGTCCCTCCAATCACAGTCCGTCCGTCCATCACATTGGACAGTGGAGACCGAAGTGAGGATGACCTCACTCACAAATTAGTCGACGTGCTAAGAATCAACCAACGTCTTCGCGAAAACCGTGATGCTGGTGCTCCACAACTTATTGTTGAGGATTTGTGGGAACTTTTGCAATACCACATTACAACATACTTCGATAACCAGACTGCAGGAATCCCCCCTGCTCGCCACCGCTCCGGGCGTCCGTTGAAGACACTCACTCAGAGACTCAAAGGCAAGGAAGGAAGATTCCGCAGCAACCTTTCGGGTAAGCGTGTCAACTTTTGTGCTCGAACAGTCATCAGCCCAGATCCCAATTTGGGTATCAATGCCGTTGGCGTCCCCGTTCAGTCCGCAAAAGAATTGACAGTCCCCATTCGAGTGACTGGACGAAATCGTGAGCAGCTTCGACAGATGATTCTCCGAGGCCCTGACATCCACCCTGGCGTCAATTATATTGTGCGTGGAGATACCCATCGTGTCCGAATTACGGATCGAACCAAGTTCATGTGGTCTGGATTCCGTTGCCACAATCCTGAATGCCATTCTGGCGATGTTGAGAGAGGTGAGCCATACCCTGGTCTTCGTTCTGACCTCAACGAGGTTCTCCCCGCACCAAACTTCCTTCCTGGTCTGGAAATCGAAGAAGAAATCAAACGTGTCGATGGAGATACTCAAACCAAGTGGATTCCATCCCTTGAGCCAACTCTTGCAAACCTTCGTGGAGAAGATATGAATGGAAAACCTCTCGAATATGGGGACCCTCGAGCGATTATCCATCAAAGGTGGGTTTTCGGGCGCGAGAACCCCGGTCAGGCATTCCCATCAGAACTTGAAGTCATTTGCCCTCATTGCGGTAGCCCTGAAATTTCTGAGGACGCTCGCAGCAAGGTCGAAGATCGCCTAGCAACAGTTGACCTTGATGGGAACCCAAAGCCTGGAATGATTGTTGAGCGCCACTTGATTGATGGTGACGTTGCAATTTTCAACCGACAACCGTCTCTTCACAGAATGTCGATGATGGTACACGAAGTTCGAGTAATGGAAGGTAAGACATTCAGATTCAACCTCGCTGTATGTACTCCATACAACGCAGATTTCGATGGTGACGAGATGAACCTCCACGTCATTCAATCTGAGGAAGCCCGAGCGGAAGCGAAGATTCTCATGCGCGTGCAAGAGCATATCATTACACCGCGATATGGTGGCTCTGTAATTGGTGGCATCCACGACCACATCTCTGGAGCTTATCTCATGAGTCACGACAATCCATTCATCCCCAAACCGATCGCATTGGATATCCTCGGGCAGATTGGCTTCTCAGGCGAATTGCCAAAGGAAAGTGTCGTAGACGGCGTCTCAGGTTTCTATGGGCTTGAACTGTTTAGCCTGATTATCCCCGGTGGCTTCAGTCTGCGTTACACAAGCCGCAGCCAAGATGAGGTCGAAATTGAATCTGGACGAGTGCTCAAAGGAACACTTGACAAGCGAGCTATCGGTGCTGAAGATGGACGCCTTCTCGATGCTGTTGTGCAAACACATGGAACCACTGTTGGGGCTAAATTCCTCAATGACATGACCAAACTCACAATTGGAGTTTGCACAGCGATGGGCTTTACAACCGGAATCGACGATGAGGACCTCCCTCCTGCTGCTCGTGAATTGATTGCTCTGCGCAATGCAGAAGCGAGTCAAGCGGTCGATGATGAGTTGGAGAAATTCGGTAAAGATGGTCGCAAATATGAAACGCGCCCTGGTCGAACACCATTGGAAACATTGGAAGAAAACATCTTGCAAATTCTCGATCAGTGTAAGGCTGAAACTGGAACTGTTGCTAAGGAGCACTTGGCCGACAACAACCCTGCGGTCATGATGGCTGTTTCAGGTGCACGCGGTTCAATGGACAACTTGGCCATGATGGCGGGTTCGATTGGGCAGCCAAAGGTCCGTGGTAAGCGACTTGAGCGTGGTTACAATGAGCGTGTACTTTCCCATTTCCGCCGCGGTGTGAAGGGGGCTAAGGAGAAGGGCTTCGTCGCTTCCTCATTCAAGCGAGGTCTAGAACCGACTGAGTTTTTCATGCTATCAGTATCTGGTCGCGAATCACTGGTTGATACAGCTGTACGAACAAGCAAGTCAGGATACATGCAGCGCCGTCTTATCAATGCCATGGATGATCTCAAGGTATGGAATGATGGCCAACATTCAGTTCGAAATACAGCCAACAGAATCATCCAATTCCAGTATGGTGAAGATGGTGTCGACCCCTGTCGTTCATTGAAGGGAGAACCCATCAACGTCGACCAAATTTTGGATGATGTAATTGGAGGTGGTAACTGATGGTAGTCAAGTCAGCAACAAAGAAGAAACTCATGGACATGGGTGTCCAAGAAGAATTCTCACACAAACTTGCAGATGATCGTAAGTGGGATGATGTAAAGATTCTCACCCCGGGTGAAATCGCTCAAATTTGTGGGCTTGCTTCCGATGAAGCGACAGCCATTCACAGCACATTGGCTGCATTTGGAAAATCTGGAGGGTCAGATTCTAGCAATGCAACAACAACAGTTGTTCGACGCAAGAAGCTCGTCCGCCGTGGTAAGAAAACGGACCTAGCCCTCCAGAACTACGATGTCGAATCTAAGATTGCCATCATCAATCGCGACATTGGTGAGGATGACCCTATCTATCAGGCTCTCGAAAAGGCGGCCGAGAAGGAAGAAATCCACCTCACAAAGCGGCTATTCGAAGATTTGGCTGAGGGAATCCGTTCCCGTGGGAAAGCCAAGTTGACACCGACTCAAGCAAAGAAGATCGTCGTTGAGGCGGCGAATCAATTCTCACGCGCGAGCGTAGATCCATTTGAGGCGGTTGGAATTGTCACAGCACAATCGATTGGCGAGCCTGGAACACAGATGACCATGCGGACGTTCCACTATGCTGGTGTGGCAACAGTCAACGTGACTCAGGGTCTACCTAGAATCATTGAGATTGTGGATGCAAGAAAAACACCCAACACTCCGACAATGAACATTTATGTCGAGGAGTTGAACGCGAAGGGTAAGCCCTTGGCATCCGATGAATCAGCGGTACAGAAATTGGCTGCATCACTTGAAACTACAACAACTCAAGATATTGCAGACATTGATGTTGAGGTTGCTCAGCGCTACATCACACTGAAACTCAACAATTCTCATCTGAAACTGAAGAATATGACCGGTGCACAGGTTCGCGACAAATTGAACCGTGCAACAAAGTTGTTTGTCGCTATTGAAGAAGGCTCAGAGGCCAAACCAAAGGTTCTGAAGATCATCCCAGGTGTGTCTAAAGAGGATGATTTGAAGGATATCAACGAAAACCCACCGACCTATACTCAACTTCTACAACTTGAGGAGAAAATCAAGGTACTCCGACTCAAGGGTGTAAAAGGCATCGACCGTGCCAATGTGCAGAAGGACCGAGATGGTGAATTTTACATTTCGACAATCGGATCCAACCTCTCAGTGGTCTCGGAATTCGCTGGTGTAGATCGCAGCCGGACTTATACCAACAATATCATGGAAATTCACGACTATCTCGGTATTGAAGCTGCGCGTCAAGCCATCATCAACGAAATGATTCTGACCCTAGAAGGTGCACGACTCGACGTCGATGTCCGCCACATGCTAATGGTCGCTGACGTGATGACCAGTGAAGGCGAAGTTCGAGCCATTGGACGGCACGGTGTATCTGGAACCAAACACAGTATCCTCGCACGTGCTGCTTTCGAAGTTACAGTCAACCACTTGCTACAGGCAGGAATTATCGGCGAACGTGATCACCTTACCGGTGTTGCCGAGAATATCATTGTCGGTCAACCAATCGCACTTGGAACAGGTAGTGTAGAATTGTTTTACATCCCTGATAGCGAATAATATTCACCCATGAGAAGCAATAGTGGAGAATGGAGGAAATAGAATGGAACTAAGCAGAGAACTGAAAACTGCAATCAAGACTGGCGATTTGACCTTCGGGCAGAATCAAGCATCCGATGCTTGTGCTGAAGGGAAGGCAAAACTGGTCATTTTTGCAGTCAATTGCCCGCAAGAATACATCGACGGTCTTCGCGCAAGACATCCAGATGTCCAAATGCATCGGACCGATTTGGTCAATCGTGAATTGGGTGCTGCATGCGCAAAACCGTTCCCGATCAGCACGATTTGTGTCTGTGGCGAAGGTGACAGTGAACTCCTCAGTCTGCAGCCGAATATCGATTGAGCAAGTCAAAATCAACCGATGGGCCAATTTTGGACGGAGTGTTCAAGTTAGGTACGGTCGCCAAAGGCGACCATGGAGACCTTGATTCGGGATTTGCTCGGTCAACTGGGCGCTTCACTGGAACCACCACCACCACATACCCCTTGCCCTGGAATCTCTTTGCTGGGTGTCCTCAGCCAACCTCCTGCGACGCGAAGTGGCCCCAAGTTATCCATTGGGACCCATGTGTGGCACGCCCATGACGGCTGGGCTCCGCTGGACCACCTTGAGATTGAACGATGGCTGGTCGATACACCAAATGGAACACATTGGTTACTTTCGGAACGGCCACTACGACTGGAGCATCGCCCCCAGCGGACAGGCGTGGACTATGAGGTGTGGGGCCCTGATCGATTTGCACAATGGTTGGGGGATGCCGTGCTAAATGGTGATTTGAACGCAAATGTCCCTCAAAATACACCCCCCTCAGTGGTTGAGGTAGAAGCGGTTGAGAGGGTACCACCCACTCAGAAAATCGTGGGGCCATCGGCACTACGCCCTCAAATTGAATTGGAACAGGTATTGGAAAGGTTGACGCTCACGCATGCCAAACCACGCCCCGTCTTACTCACCGCCAGAATTTGGGTGGTGACCGGTATCTTACGAGGCCCAGATGATTCAGCGGATCGACAATGGTGGGAATTGCTTGAGGATCCATTCACCGGTGAAATCGATCATCTAGGGACAATCGAAACACTCGACTTCACACCAAGTTTGGAAAGAATCGAACCGAAATTGTGGGTGGATGAAGCAGAAATCGCCCCAATACTGGCGGGCTTGTGCGAGGAAAGGCGGCATTATACCGTGACCGAATCTACCGGTGAAAATCAAGTACAGGGCAGCGTTCTTCAATGGTGGAAATTGGACCCGTCGAGTGCTGAAATGACACCTCGATTGGCCCTTCTTCCCGCTTGGCAACTCCAAATCCCCGAGCGTGGAACAGCACTCGTGCACGGCCTAACTGGGCAATTGATTCCAATGCCGTGATCATGTTAGGACTTCATCAAGCCTGTCCTGTTCTACAGCTTGACGAATTTCCATGGCAATTCTTCGGCCACTACTCATCGATTTTCGCCATGTGGCATTCCCATATGGGTGGCCCACATTGACATGCACATTGGTGCCACCTCCCAAACGTGGTGCAACGTCATAAATGTAGTAATCCATATCTTTGTCGATACAGGTTTGCAAACAGAATGGACCAATGATACCTGGGTCGTAGTGTTCTTTGCTGGCAGTGATGAATTTTTCTCCAAGCTCAAACGCCTTTTCGAGAAGACTCTCTCGAATTGTTGCTGTATTGTGTCCGACAACGGTCATTTCAGGAATCTGTTGGTGGGCAGGCATCGTCATCTGCTGAGGAGCAGGTAGCCGAACATGACCGTCCAAAGAGGATTCAAATCTCCAGTCTACACCCAATAATTCGAGTTTTGGCATATCTTCAGCGAGAGGGCTGTAAAAGAAATTCAAATTGAATACAGGTCCGATGACATAACGTTCTATTCTGGCACCATCGAGACTGGCTTGATCAATGACACCCTCTTTGAGCAATGTCGTTGCTTTCTGAGTGTATTCTTCATACGATGAGCAGGTGAAGAATCCCCGCTCAAGTTTCTTTTGTGCATGATGTAACTTTACAATTGCCAGGCAATCGATATCCTCAGGGTTTTCAATGGCTTCAGGATATGGCAAACCGGCTTGCTCCAAGATCCAATAGTAATCCTGTTCTTCGGTTCGTTCCTCCATGCGCAGCATGTTCCTACTCCCGAACAATGGGACGCGGAAGTCATTCTCTACACTCTCGATTGAACTATACGATGTGAATGAACGGTTCGGAATGTACACCACATTCCTCTCACGCATTTGTCGCTGGAAGTCAGAGTCCATCACATCATTGAATGAATTCAATACAATGGCCTTGTCGACCATGCCCCTGACTACTCGTCCCGCAGAGTTGCGCTTGGTTCGGAAATAGTCAGAGTACGTTTTCTCCCGGCCTTTTTGGCAGTAGGCAACCGTTGGAAACCCTTCCTCAATGGCTCCATCGCAGATATCCAATGCACTGTGACTGGCCGTCATGCCGATGCGCAATTTGAGACGATCGTAATCCTCGAGAATAGACTGGATGTCATCTGAATCAATCATTGAATCAATCACCCACCCCGTTGCAGGGCCATCAACTCATCAGTGGACAAGGTTTCACCAGACATCAGTTTTGACATGAGGTCTTGGACTTCTACTCTCGCGGATGTATCTTTAGCCCCTGAATCTCTATTGTCCATGGCTCTCTTGATATCAAGGATTGAGTGTAAACACCTCAGACTGACGATATACGTTTGATGTGCTCGATCGGCCTCACGTTTTGCTCGTCGGACTTGAGCTTGACTAGCATCAGCCTGCTCACGCAATTTATCCACTTCCTCACTCAATCTTAGCATGAGGTTATGTGCTTCTTGAGCAACTTCTTGGGTGCTCACAACAATCTGGTGGCAGACCTCCTGAGCATCGATCGCTACACGGAGATTTTCACGAGCCTCTTTGAGTTCGACATTGGAATCCTCTTTCTCCTTCATGTCTCGAAGTTTTCTCTTCATTGCTTTCATTCGATGCATGGCTTTTTTCTCGTTGCTACCAGTGTGCTTACCAAGTTCAAATTCGCGCTCTAAAACCTCAATATTCCGGATTAGTGAAGCAGGGGTGTCCTCCTTGTCTCTTCCACGCCTTCGGTTGTTGTCCCCTCCAGTATCCCGCTCAGGTGACAACGTTCGCAACTTGTCTTTCGCATCTCTGACCTCTTGGTTTTTCTCCCCTCTTTCAGATTTTGCATCTCGAACAGCACTGTTCGCTTCGTCACGAATCCCTTTTTGTGTTTGGACTTCTGTAATCAGATTTCGAACCTCTGTATTGAATTCATTCCGGGTCCCGATATGCTCCTTCATTTTCACATTCAAACCATCTCGAATGTCACGATTTTCCGAGGCTTTCCGGTCTGCAATTTTACGCAGATCTTCGAGCTTAGGGGGGAAGCCTACCATTTGAATCACCGTTTGGCCTGATACATTCAAGCCTTAGTCGGCAATGCCAAATGGCGATGCCATATAATCGCTGCTCTCCGCTCATCGCCCCCTTAGGGGGCGCTCATAGTTTTCAGACCCGGCTTGAGAGAACGATTAAACCCCGCCCGTGAAGCCCACGATACGATTCCCATGTTCATCGATGGAATGCCTGGAATGGACCGAGTACTTGCAACAGACGTTAACCCGCCGTACCTAACTTTGGTAACAGGGCCCCCTGGTTCGATGAAATCATCATTCTGTCTTTCCTTGGTTTCCAATCATTTGCGACAATCTGGTGGATTTGGTTTGTACTGTACAGTTGAGGAAACCACTGGGAGTTTGTTGAGAGCTTCACATTCCCTCGGCCTTTCACTTCCACAGAATCTGCAAATCACAGACTTCACAGAATTGCGCAATGAAAATGAAGATATGGACTATCTGAAGTTCACTCAAAAAATGATTGAGCATTTCAAGCGGGAAAGAGGGGATGCATTTTCTGTTTTCGTGCTGGATTCACTCGGTGCAATTTACAGCCTGACCAGCGTCGATGAAGAGATGAGGAAGAGGATGTTCCGTTTCTTTGAATTTTGTAGAAGCCAAAATCTCCACACTTTCGTCATTACAGAACGTCAAGCAGGTGAGCATGCCGAGTTGGAAGGAAATGAAGGGTTCTTGGCTGACTCAATTCTGAATCTTGGTTTAGATCGACGCAACGGTCAAATGGTTCGTACATTGCAAATCGAGAAGATGCGGCATGTCAGGCACTCGATGGAGAAACAAGCGATGGAAGTGACTGGTTCAGGCATCTCACTACTCGGCCCCCTATTCGATTAGGATAAGTCGATAATCCGCCGCGCAGCATCTTCAAGTGTCGCCCTTAGCATACCAATATTTGTACCCAATTCTGAACGGACTAAGATCAATCGATTTTCATCAACACGATGCGATAACATGATTGCTTCACTTGTGCGAACCATCATTCGCGCTGGTGTGTCGCTAACAAGAGAATCCAAACCGTCCCACATTGCAGCAGCTGAATGAATATCGATGCCCGCAGGTACAAAATCAATCGGTAAAGCATCCGGGCCTACGAGGGCCACCCAATCCACACCTTCGTGGTCGAGGATATCCTGCATAAGTCGTGTTCTCATCAAGTCCCCCCACAACAAGGCGAGGCATCATTGTAACGCTGCATCCAATTGCAGTGGGCCAATCATTAACCAACCATCATGGCCACGATAAAATCCAGATAAGCACCCTCTTGGGCGCAAACCTCGACGATGATACAATCCAATTGCAGGGTAATTGTCCTGTCGAACTTCAAGTTGTACTGTCTGAATCCCCAAGGATTTTGCAACCAATGCGAAGTTACGCCACCCTTCGGCTCCAAACCCATTCCCTTGCAATTCTTCAGCTACAGAAAAGGCGAGTAATCTAGCACATGTATTCGACAATCGCATCGCCCACAAAATGCCCCTCTCGGAAACTCCATCCGAAAGCACCCATTGGCCAAAATTTTCGTCCAGAGGCAGCAATCTAAGACGTTCTATTCTGTAGGACTCTCCAGTGGTTTTTATGATCATTTGGCGGATGTTTTCCAATCTTTCAGTACTCCAATGTTTCAGCGATTTTGTGGGAACCCAGCGAAGTTCCACTTAGGATCACCTTCGCCGTTTCTCTTTTTCTTCAGAGCTCAAAGTCCGCCTTCGCCCACGTGCTGCGCCCGCCTGACCCTTGCGTTTTTTCACCGGCTCAGGTTTTGGTTCAGACACCACCTCTTCTGTATCTCCGAGAGCCTCAATGAGGTTGCCACTATTCAGCAATGCATTCATGTCTTCAAAGGACAAAGATTTGCCGCTGCTAGCGCGCGCTTTGACTTCATCCAATCTCGGACCAATTTTCCTCCCACCTCGGGACCCTTTGTGACTCTTCTTCCGAACACGAGAAAATGCCTCCAATCGACCCACCTCTCGTTTGTTCTTCTTCAATTCTGAGCGCTGCGAGTTTAGGGTTTCAAGCATTGCGGAAATCCGGTCATTCAATTTTCTGATTTCCTTCGGATTTGCTTGTTTTTCTTGAACTTCTTCTTTGGCATCTTCAGCAACAGATTTCCTTTCATCATTCAATTTGTCAAGTTGCTTCAATTTTTCTTCTTGATTTCTTAGCAATTCAATGTATTTTTGATGCAACTGGTTACCCTTTAGTTTGCGTGAATGCATGGCCGTCAATTCAAAGAAGAATGAGAACAATTTGGCTTCATGGTCACGATTTGGCATCTTTGACAAATCGTGGGGGATGGTGGCGAGCCTGCGATGTGTTTCCACCATTCTTTGTTCGATAATCTCCAAAGGTGGTGGGACGTTTTCGTTGATTTCATCGCGGTCACTTTTGACCTTTTTTGCCTTTTCCCGAATATTCCGGAATTCGTTAAGGAGGGCATTCCTCTCCTTACTGAATCCCCTAGCGGATTCCTGAATGGATCTTAGAGATTGGACCAACATAATTTCGGCATCTCTCTCCTGTTTGACGCGTTTTTGTTCCTTTTCAGTCGCTTCAACACTCGCTTTCAGCGCGGACAACCTTTCTTCAATTTCAGAGTCGGGCAAATCCTCTAGGTCATCGAATAAGCCCTTCTTTTGTTTGGGGCGGCGCTTCTTGCCATTGCCCTCACTCATTCGCCCCCACCATCCTCTGATTTGATTGCGACAGGGGGGTCTGCATTTCTACGGCGGACCGTCGATTTACCCCCTGACTCAACACGCTTCGCAGGAGCAAGCAATTCTCCAAACCCATCTTGATTTACTTTCTTCCAGAACGAAATTGCAGACTCCGATTGTTTCAGCAGAGATCTAGAGCGGTCAAGCTGCCGGGTGGTGGTTCGAAGTTCAGCACGTTTCTCTAAAAATTCATCATGAATCGGCTCATTTTTCTCCACATAAGTCAACATTTCTTGATGCAATTTGTCCGCCAATGTGAATAATTTGTTCATCTTTTTACTGGAGTCGACATATTCCGCCATCTCAGGGTTGTCTTTCCTACGCTTTTCCAACCACTCCTGGTTTTTCTTTAGCAAATCCTTTCTCTCTGCAAGTAATCGACGTTCGTCGTTTAGGGACAGCGCCTCTCGATCGATCTTCTTCTCAATCGCTTGGAGGGATTCCTCAAGTTTTTCTTTGGCCCATTTCGGGTCGAGGTTTTTCAACCCCTTTTTACCATCCAATTCGGCTCTCAGTACACGTGCTTTCTCCAGTAATTCACGCGCTTCTTTCTGTGCCTCATTGCGACGTATTTTCAATTCAGCGACACGATTCAAACCAGCATCTCGAGCCAATCTTAATTTCTCAACTACCGGGGCGAGTACATCCGCATCTTCTGCCATTTTGGATTCTATTTCCGGCAAGTTTTCCGCCAATATTTTGCGCCGCTCGAGAATTATCGAAGCCAACTCCTCCGGTTTGAGGGCAACCAAATCTGGAATATTCATGCAGAACGGGTCTCGGAACCTACGGTTCCGCATAAAGGTTCAGCGAATCAAGTGCCCAAATAAGGCAAGGGTCTTGAACCGTAAGGGGTCAAGCCTATGCATGACCAAAGGTCATAGGTTGGGCATCGGGATGATTTCCCTATTGCTCATGTCGACTTGTATCCCACTGGCATCAGCCTCTGGAAGCGGCCTTTTGATGTCTGGTGACTCACTCACGATTATTGGTGATCAACAGATTGGTTCTGGTGACATCAATATCAGCATCGATATCACTGCACACGACGTCAATTCAAATGGTACAGTCGAGATGGTTTTCACCGCTGAAGATTCAACACCATTGGCATCGGATAATCGGAGCATATCTCTTACTGCAGGCCAAACTTCAACTCAAACCTTCGATGTTTCCGGGGTCCCAATCGGAACACACACTCTGACATTACAGATCTGGGGTGATACAGGTGTCGATTTTGGAAACAATGTATCTCAATTGCAGGTGTTTGTGCAAAAGTTATCTCCTGCATCGCCTTCTATAGAATCATCTGACACCTGGGTGGTCACTTCTGTTAACTCGGAAACAGGTGAGGGGGGAGGAAATTCTACCCTGCGAGATGGCGATCAAGCTTGGGTGGTTGCTACGGTGAGCAATACAGGCGATGTAGCATGGCAAGGCAATGCTACCATTTCAGTTAATGGTGCGGTGTTTTCAACTCAAGAAATCGTCATAGATGGTTTGGCTGCGAATTCACTCAACTTCACCATTGGACCACTCTACGAAGGCAGCAGTTCGATATTGCTGGAACTGTTGGAGGGTCAATCAACGGTGGATTTCGAGGGATTGGGGGTAGATATTGGCCCACCTCCACTACCCCGTTCGATACTTTCAATGGTAGCCGATGGTGAAAATCCTGATCTCGGGGCTTCTATTAATTGGACCATTTCTGTGGACAATTCTGGTGAATCGACATTCTACGGGTCGATTGATTGCAGTTTTCCATCTGGAGTTGAAATCCTAAACCAAACGATGACCATACCGACACAATCGAATCAAACATGGCTATTATCGATTGACGTTCGACCCGGCGAACTCCATTGTTTCACAACAAACAACTCGAGAATTCACACCGACTCGGTTACCTCTGCCTCAAATGTATACGACATGTCAGCGGGACACTTGATGCGAGCCGGTAGTGATGGCCTCACAGTGACCGGAGGCCCATTCCACGTTGGGGATTCTGCTCCTTTGGCCATTTTGATCCACAATGGCGGCGATTTCTCCGGGACGGGGACGCTTGAAGTTAGAGAGGGCGATTCCGAGGGAAACAATATCGGCAATTGGTCATCACTTGAAACTCGATCATTGGAGGTTGGAAGCAGCCTTGAGCTTGGTTCCCAATATTCAACCAGCGTATCCGGGGAGCGCCTCATCGAGTGGCGAATCGTTAGTCAAGATAGTTTGGTAGCGAGCGATTTGGATGGTTCGATACACCTCAATATACAACCACCACAGTCACTCGAGTTGAGCATAACCGATAATGATTGGACGTTGGAAGACGGCCTCACCATCAACGTGATCACGACGTTATCTGCAGGCGAGGGGCGTCTCGTTTTGTTGGAGGCTGGTACATCTAGCAGTTCAGGGGATGTCACACAAATTTCGACAGAGATTTTCCTGACGCCAGGTCAGCGAACACTGACATATGACTTGGGTCAACCGATTTCATCATCTGATGCCTGGGTTGAGTTGACACCAATATCTTGGGTTTCTTCCACACTTGCTCAAGATGAAGTCGCCCTATCTCACCCGACACCGGTCGTCTCTGTTGTCATCCATTCTGTGAATCCAGCAACACCAATTCCAGGGGAACCTGCGACCATATCCTATACTTTGGTCAATGAAGGTAATGCTGATACATTGGCCGGGAATCTCATGCTCATTGATATGAAACGGGATGGCCAAGTATTGTGGCCCTCCTCCGGTACAGAAACAATCGTTCCAATCGCATCCGGTGAGAATCACAATGGCTCAATCACCCTAGAAGAATGGCCAGAGGGTTCAGTTATCGATTTGAGTTTAATTTGGCATACATCAACTACGGATGCCACCGGTTCTGCATCATTCCTTTCACAGACAGAAGATTCAGCTGCAGCAGAAGCGAACATCGATTGGATGTCTATTGTATATGGGTCCCTTGCAGGTTTGTTCATTGGTTTGGTCACCCGCACGGTCATGCGCGCGCGCGCAGGTGTGCCGTTGCTTTCACGCCGTGAACGTGGAGGTCGCAAATCAAAACCAAAGAAATCGCCACAAAAAACAGCAGACGAAAAGGTCGAAGTGGCTTGCCCCGCATGTGATCAACGCCTCAGGGTTCCCGCTACATACAGTGGTTCTGCACGTTGTCCAGCCTGTGCTCAAACCTTCCCTGTGGAGGCCTCTGTCGAGGAACCCCTCTCTGAGGTTGAAGAGGAAGAACCGGTCGAAGAACCGTCTGAACCCATTGAGCAGGAATCTGAACAAGAACCAGAACCCGTGCGCATCGATGAAGAAAAGACCTCTTCCTCCAGTGATGACGTCATACACTGTCCAGATTGCGAGCAGAAACTTAAGGTCCCCTATAACCGTCGACCGGTTAGAGCCCGGTGCCCGGCTTGCAAATGTGAGTTCAGGGCTTTACAGGAGTGATCGTAATGGATGACCCCATCAAGGAATTTGAGGAAATGTACCTCAAGAAACTGTACGAATTTTATGCAGAGGATCCACAAAAACCGATTCGAAATAGCCGAATTGCAACTGAAATGGGTGTCAGCCAGGCCTCCAGCAGTGAGATGATTCAGCGGTTGGCCAGTAAGGGTATTTTGTACCACATCCCATATCGCGGCGCTACGCTCACAGAAGATGGACTTGCGGCAGCCGCTAGAATCAAACGTAGAGAATGTTTGATGGAAGTATTCTTGGTGAAGATGATTGATTACCAAGGGGACGTGGAAGCCGCCGCATGTCGACTTGAGCATGCCTTGACAGACGATTTAGAAGCAGCCATTGATCGATTGCTGGGATATCCTGAAAGAACTCCTAAGGGCGAAATGATTCCAACAATATCTAGGCAAATTGAGCCTATTGCAAGTTCGATGCTTTTACCTCTCCATGCGCTTCCAAATGGGTTATCTGGTCAGATCGAATTGATGGTTCTAGAAGGCACCGATATCCGAACGATGAGCGACCTCGGTGTAGGGGTGGGTTCAGTCATAGATTCGCTTGGAAACAAATATTCAATCGATGGCAAGTCGATTTTAATCAGCTCGGAAATCGCCAGTCAAATACTTGTACGAACTCAGTGACGTATTTCTGGCGTAACGGCCTTATGGTCGCGTGACCACCGGCACTTATGGCAGCGGACGAAATATCGACGGCGGATGCGCTCGATTTGCTCGCTCCTTCCGACGATGCCCTTTCTACAGATGAGGCGATTTCCGCAACTCAGAACCCTTCCGATAGTGGCCCTACACTTTCTGAAATCGAGGCTGTCGAGAACCGAATGGAAAAACTCAGGGGCCGTGAGCGTCACTTACTACGACTCGATCGTTTGTTCTTATCGCGTGGAATCAACCTTTCCTTAACCCTCCCAATTTTTGCTCTTGCATTACAGTTGGTCGGTAGACGCTATGCAGAAGGTTCCCCCAACTGGTGGATTTCAAGTGTCGAATCTGGATTTCCAGATGCGACTTTGAGTATGGTGTCTGGTCTTCTGGCAACGATTATTCTTCTAGCTTGGATGGCGTCACTTTTCGTCGTACGATCCCTGCACAATACATCCCGCAAGGTATTCCTTGCAGAAGGGAAATCATTCATGCTCCGAGGTCGACCATTTGAGAGCCTTCATGGATATGAAGCCATCAACGATGTCACCAGAATGGCCGTTACGCGAGTCTCTGGAGTTCTAACAATTGTCACATTTTCCGCCTTTGCACAATTGGCTGCCACCCTAGAGGGTGGACTTTCGGATGCCGGTGGTGTACTCGTCGGGTTGGCGATTGGAGGGACTTTTGCTGCAATCGGTTTGGATTTATTGAGGGGGGGTTCGCACCACAACACCGTCGAAAGGTGGGGTTTGCTGGAGGCATACGAACCTCCGCTCCACCCGTCTTGCCCCAATCGTGTATTCACAGAAATCCTAACAACTTGGATGGATCCAGTACTCAGGGCTCGATTCGATGCACACCTGCAATCCTTGAGAGATGGTTTACAGCCAGGTAAAGACATCCATTCAGCCATTGAGCATCTATTGCATATGCGATATCTGGAAGCATTGGGTGAATTGACAAACCGCCAAGTCCGCCAGTCGATGGAGTATTATTTCCGTTTGGACAGGCTTCCAGAATTATTTGAAAATGAGTGGTTTGATGAAGAGACTTGGACCCACCTCTTCCTCCATATCCGTGCCAAATGCGCCCCATTTTTCCGATTGCTTTCCCGCCTTCAACACGATTTGTCTGATGATCTCGAAACATTACGTGCCGACGAACTCCATTTCGATGTCGACATGCAGAACGTCGTCAGTGGTTCAGGCCATCTGTTCGCATATCTTCACAATAGTGGCGATGAGAGCCGCAAGATTGTCGTGAAAGTCCACACACCCGATTTCCAACCACACGAAAGTTCGTTCACGCTAACCCTTGAATCAAGTTCTGCTCTAACCGGAATTGATGCACATTTGCCAACCCGTTCAAACACCACAGATGATGTCCATGATGTTCTCGCTAGAATGATGGATCATGGAGAGATGATTTGGCAAACATTGCTTCCACAACACGATGGTGAATCCACCGTCACCGTTAGGCTTGAGGACACGGATGGCAACCTGCTCGGAGGTAAAGTTCTCGCAGTCCAAGTCCGACCCAAATTGCAAGAACGCATTCGGTTGCGCGGGGGGATGATAGCAGTCGGCGCGGGTATTCTTGCTGCGCTATATCGGATTGTTCCCTGGGTTGCATCATTGGCTGCGCTGTAGAATCAGCCCATTTCTCCAATCGTTCTATTCAAATGGGAAAGGGGGTTCGGCAGTTCATGTCGGAATCAGGGGAGGGCGAAAGCAGCGATGCTGACCTCCGCGATCAACTGAAGTCAATGGAGTCTAAACTCCGCCGTCTCCGGGACATTCGACAACAGCACAACGATGCGGGCAAACGCAGCGCAGACTCGCGAAATTCAATTCAAAAAGAGTACAATAAACTCCGAGGCGAAATAGATTCGAAGTTGAAGGAAAACAAAGAGATTCGAAATAAGGCGAAGGCACATCAAGCAAGACGTGACGCCATTCAACAGCAAATTAGGGAGTTGATTGGCCAGGCCAAGGACTCTCGTGGTGAAAAGGGAAAGAAGTCCCCTGTTTTCGAACTGAGTGAAATCCAATCCCAAATCGACAAACTGGATAGCATGCTTGAGACGGATGGGTCCATCTCCCTCGACAAGGAAAACAAGATTCTCAAACTCATCAAAAAGCACAACAATCGCAAGAAAGAATTGGAACCACTGGTCGAAGAGGCCCTGCGAATCAAGATCGACCTCGACAACATAGAAGGCAGCATTCAGGAACTCAAGGTTGAGGCTGATGGGGAGCATACCGCCATGATTGGATTCCATGAAGAAGCCGACAAGTTGTGGGAGACGATTAAACCACTTTTCGAAGAGCGTGATTTCAAGAAAGCAGAGGGTGATCGATTGCACGAAGCATTCCTTGAATGCCGTAAGCAAGCTGACGAGGTCCATGTTCAGGTGGTCGAGATGCTTGAACAAGTCAATCAGATCCGTGACAAACTCAAGCAAGAAAGGCTGGAAGCACAATCCTGGATTGACGATCACAACGATTCTGTCCGAAAGGCATTGAAGACACCAGACAAGGACGACAAGTTGGCTGGTTCACTCACCCAAGCACTTCTCGCGGGTGCCTCAATCAGTTTGGGCGGCAGCGAAACTGGTTCCAATGCAAATTCCCGAAACGACGGCCGTTCTTCAAGAAAGGCCAACATGCGCCGCAGCGGTGCTGCAAGAGGAAACAGAGGCCGTACAAAACCTCGAGAAGAGTGATTTGCCGCATTTCGGTCCGGGCGCACACTCAAATATACCCTGTATCACCGATTTGTTATGGCGCATTCTTCAGGCCCGTATCGGTCATATGACCGGTCTTGGGAAGAGATTGAGCGGATGCTTGAAGTCGCCGAAGAACGAGTGTTAGAGTGGCAAGATTGGTTTGAAACGTGCCGCGAAGATGGTGACCGTGAAGGAATGAAGGAAGCGGCTCGAAATTACAAGGCACTCCAGGGTGTGGTCAAGTGTTTGAAATGGGTTCTCGGGGAAGAAGGAATTCCCAATCCACTCGAATGATTAGTGCCCTCTCTGGTCCATTCTGACATCCAGTTTGTCAATTTCCAAGCCATCCATCGGGCGACCCACCATCATCGCACTGGCCTCAGCGATTTTTTCTGAATCCTCAAAGTGATGCGTAGCCATGACAATGGCTTCAGCGGTCGTGACAGGGTTTTCCGACTTGAAGATCCCAGAACCAACGAACACCCCATCCATGCCATGCCGCATCAGTAGTGCGGCATCAGCGGGGGTGGCGATTCCGCCAGCGGAGAATGTAACGACTGGTAAACGACCCATCTCGCGAACCTCACCGAGGACTTCGAGAACACCTGCATGCAGGTCATTGAGGGTCCCAAATGGGGTGGAGATCACATTCAGAGAGTGCTCCGAAGCAGATTCCAAACGTCGAAAACCATCGCTTATTGTGGAAGCAATGGTTTCGAATTCCTGAGAGGTAGATCGCTGAATCAGGTCAATTTCAGCTGCGACAAGTCGGGCATGTTGGACAGCAGCAACTACGTTGCCCGTTCCAGCTTCACCCTTGGTCCGAATCATTGCTGCACCCTCGACTACACGGCGCACAGCCTCACCTAGGTTGGTACAACCGCAAACGAAGGGAATGGTGAAGTCGTTTTTTGCAATGTGATAGAAAGGATCTGCAGGCGTGAGGACTTCCGACTCATCCACCATATCGACTCCGAGCGACTCGAGCACCCTTGCTTCCTCATCGTGACCGATACGCGCTTTTGCCATCACAGGAATGCTCGTCGTGTCGATGATGCCTAAAATGAGATCAGGGTGACTCATTCTTGCCACCCCACCATCGGCCCGAATATCGGCGGGAACACGTTCTAGAGCCATCACACTGGTTGCACCAGCATCCTCTGCGATGTGTGCTTGTTCTGGCGTCACGACATCCATGATGACGCCGCCTTCCTGCATTTTAGCAAAGCCGCGCTTCAGCAATTCAGTGCCCTTTCGCATACGGTTCAGGTCAATCGCCATACCAATCAGGCTCTGGACCGTTATCGCACATTAGAACCTTCGTCAGCGCCCTAGTCGTCAGCAAGGATGGGTGAATCGCCTTCAGCAATCTCTGCATCCACGCACTCGGTTTCGTTCTTCTCGATCCATGCCTCTTCTTCTTCTGGGACATCGGTATCAGCGAAAATAGCCTCAACAGGACACTCGGCGATACAAGCTCCACAATCGATACACTCGTCGGGGTCGATTACAAGATATGTTGGAAGTTCTCGAAATGCTTCAACAGGGCATACTGCAACACAATCTTGGTACTTGTGATTTACACATGCAGAAGTGACTACGTGGGTCATCAATACAAAGGGGACCGCCATCCCAATATGAATCCTTGTAATCAGGCCGACCTAAAAATGAAGGTTTCACGAATCAAAGTCAATCGGCAAACCTTCAGCATCGGCCTTCATTGCAGCTGCATACAGCATCTCTCTTGCATTTTCAATGGGGTCTTGCCCAGGATATACCTCTAACTTGATCCGACCTTTAACTTGCTCCCCTGAACCCGATGATAATTCTATAGAACCTGAAACTAATGAGGATATATCCAACCTGATGTGGAGGACATTCCCCTCGTCTATTCGCTGGTCAAGGTCTGCAGATTGTGATAATTGATTCAGCAAATTAGAACCCAAATGGCAGATGCTTTGCTTGGACGCTTTCTTTTGGCCAATATGTGCGCGAAGCAACATCATTCTCGCCCCGTGGTATGATTTGACTTTCTCCTTTGTTATCTCGGCCTCGCCACCTGTCAACCACTTGAGGGCGGCCTCGATCGCTTCCGTTGAACCCACTCCGCTAGAGGTGGCATTCCAAGTTATGTTGTGCACGGCCACAGTTGTTGCGTGATGGGTCCAGCCTATGACCCCTACGGGGTCGAAGCATGGCGTTCAAATACTCGGGGCAGGTCGGCGGCTCGCTAGTGGGGTAGCCCCCGCGACGATCAGGAGATGAAAACATGGCCAGTAAGGGTGCAGCATCCAGAGCAGCAGCTCGCAAACAGAAAGACAAATGGAAGGCAAAAAGATGGTACACCATCCGCGCGCCTCGACAACCTTGGCATTTCAAGGTCATCGGCGAAACCCTTGGCGAAGAAGACGAACTCCTGATTGGTCGCATGTATGAAATCACGCAACAAGAAGTCGATGGCGATTTCAGCAAGATGCATGTCAAGTTGAAATTCCGTGTGGCCGAAATCGTTGGCCAGGACGCAATCACCGAATTTGCAGGTCACGAAATCCTCAAGGATCACGTCCGAAGACAAGTTCGACGCTATCGTGGCAAAATTGATGACACGGTCGATGCCATTACCGATGACGGATACTATGTACGAATCAAACCATTCCTGATTACACAAGGTCGAGTCAAGAGCAGTCAAAAGAAAGCGATCCGAGATGCTTGCCGAGATTTGATTCTCCAGACGGCAGCCCGTAACACATGGGTGGATCTTCAGAAGCAGATTTTATCCGGTGAACTTGAGCAAGAGGTTGAGAAAGCCGCTCGAACAATTGTTTCGGTCAAGACCGTCATGATTCGCAAGAGTCAGTTGATTCAAGACGGTGTAAATGTTGATGAAGGGCCGACATTGGATGAGATTCGTGAAGATGAATCTCGTGCATCGGCAGCGAAGAAGGCAGCCCTTGCAGCGGCGATGGAAGACGAAGAATCTGAAGATGATGCGCCTGATGTCTTGGCGGCTGCAGAAGCAGCAGCCGAGGACAAGGATGATTCCTCTGAAGAAGATGATTCTGAAGGTGAACCAGCTGAGCAGGAAGAAGTTGCTGAAGAGGCCGAGGCGGAAGCCGAGGTTTCCGAAGATACACCCGATTACGCATCGATGAAGGTCGCTGAACTCAAGGAACTGCTCAAGGCAGCCGGAAAACCGGTCTCTGGGAAGAAGGACGAGTTAATCGCCCGCTTGATGGAGTAGGTGAGCCCGATGGCTCGCCTCACAGTGCTATGTGGCACAGGTATGACCGAGTTGGCCACTTCCACAGAAGGTGCAGAGGTCGAGACCTTTCGTTCAGATACCCCTTGGGGTGAAGTTCCTTGCACATTGGTTCGCACGGGAGGCCACGAGATTCTGTTCATCTACAGACATCACGGCCCTGATAATCAGGTCACTCCTCCACACAGTATCGAGCATCGCGCCAATGTACATGCTGCAACTTCGTTTGAATCGGCTGCAGTCATCAGTGTTTGGTGTGTAGGGACCATGGACCCTGACTTCCCGCCAGGTGTGGTCGGTGTTGCAGATGACATGCTCGATATATCGGGAACTGTTTGGACCTTCCACGATTCATCAGCCGTACATGTCAATCGAACGGAAATGTTCGACAGGAGGTTGTCGGCGATCGCCGCGGACACTCTGATATCGCAGGATGATGCTGGAGACAATGCCTACAAGCAAGTGGTTGGTCAAGCGAGTGGCCCCCAATTCGAAAGCCGGGCGGATGTAGAAGCCTACCATCGCCTAGGTGCGACATGTGTGAACATGACGATTGGTGGTGAGGCGCGTTGCATGTCTGAGAAGGAACCGCCACATGTGGGTCTCCTCCTCTCAAGCAATTGGGCTGCAGGAAAAGATCCCGCCGACAAACTCGCCCCGGTAGATCACCACAGTGTCGAAAACCTCGCAGCCTCAATGCGAGCGCGCGTATGGGCGGCGATTTTGGCTATTGCCAATGCACAGTAGGTTCATCGGCCTTGGTGTCGGTGCTGGTGCCATGACAAGACCAGTTGATGTCAATGAATGGGGCGAAGTGGACATTTCAGAGGAACCCGATGGTTCGTGGACGACCATGATGGGTCGCGTGGCGCGCTTTCACCTCAAGCACGATTTTGCCAATCCCGAGAACAATGGCCACGACATGGGTTACCGACTCGCCCTGGTCATCGAAGAATTGGGTGAATTGTCCGCTGCCATTACCAAGGGCAAACCCAAGGAAGAAGCAGCGGAAGAGTTGGCAGATGTGTTCATTCTGACACTGGGCAATGCTTTGGCGATGGAAGTTGATTTGGAGGCTGAATTCCATAAGAAGTTAGACAAAATCATGCAGAGACCTGCCAAGCGTGGAGGCATGGGCATACGCGTCACAGAATATGTCGATTGAAACTCTAACATTATAGGATTCATTCATCGCTTCAATATTGGTGATAACGTGTTTGAGAACCTCACTGGTGTTCGCCTAGTCGTCGATATCAAGACCCTTTATGTCTCGATTCTTGCTGTGGGTTCAATGGTAATTTGCAAAGAATATTCCATCGAAGGGAATTTCCCACTGACCCTAATTTCAACAGCGATCATCTTCCCGATTGTATTCTCGATTGGAGGTGCTTACAAGCGACGTGAAAACGCTCTTTCTCACTATGGTACAATCAAAGCCAATGGGCGCGCAATCTTCCATGCTGTAAGAGATTGGATGCCTGAGGCCGATGAAGAGAGTCTTGCTCAGACGCGCAAGGTCATGGGAGACATTATGGTGAATATGCGCGAATTGTTTACCAGCCCAGAATCCGAATTGCGAATGCATGAAGAGAAAGTCTACGCATCTTTTTCGGCACTTTCAAAATTAATTCGGGTTGAACTCAGAGACAAAGGGATGCCTGGCGGCGAATGCTCACGGTTGTATTCTTTCATGTCGAGAATGATGATTGCATTTGAGAATACGAAGCACATCTACCAATATCGAACACCCCGTTCTTTGCGAGCTTACAGTGATTTTTTCATCATCGTTTTACCGATTATGTATGGCCCATATTTCGTTGCATCTAGTACGGGATATTCGCTATACCTTGAGTATATCATGCCACTGTTATTCGCCTTTATTCTCGTGGGCCTTGACAATATCCAAGTGGACCTTGAAAATCCATTCGATCAAATCGGCGTTGACGATGTGGCCATCAATGTCGAGAAGTTTGTCAAGAGTTTAGATTACTGAATTGTCAATTGTTTTTTCTCGCAACAATCGCCAATGTACCCACCCAATCTTTTCTGGGTGCAGCTCTGAACATCCTCACGATTTCAAAGCCCGCATTTTGGACCATTTCTCGCCATTCCAACTCGCTGTGCATGGCCATCTTGGTGCCGACTTTTTCTGACCAATCATGACAGTTTTCGTTCTCTAAGTAGTGGTCGATTCCGAAGGCGAAGATACCTCCCTTCAGTAACCAATATTGGTTGACACTTTCAAGAAATT
>JBJLBW010000064.1:0-6999 GCA_045568015.1 Candidatus Poseidoniales archaeon
GGCAGGTCGGCTTGAACTTCTCACAGTGCTGGTCCTGTTCCATCCGCGAACATGGCGTAGTGAGAATAAGGGTTAGAAAAAATCCAGCGACTTCTGAGCGGAATCCGATTGTGGATTCACTTCCTCGTCAATTTCATCTTGGATTTGTTCTAAATCGCCTTGGACTCCTGGAGATGCGTTGACAATTTGGACTTCGTCATATGTTTCAGCAAGCGCTTTGCTTGTCTTGAGATTCACCCTTAATCCATGGAGGGCAAGATGGTCGCTAGATGAAAGCCCAAATGCCAAAGAAATGTCGAAATTTTGAGGATCGCCTCCGAGTTTGTCACTTGAGATTGCCCTGAGAGCTGGCCACAGTTCCTCACGTACAGCCATCTCACTTGCCCCACAAGTTTCAGCCAAACATTCGACGATAGATGATCGGCGCCATGCTTCATTCCCCCTCCGCAAGAATGCAGGGAACTGAAGAGAAAACCTGTCTGGCCTATTTTCAGCAGATGCTACACTTGCCGCCAATGAACCCAAAGTCCCACCCCAGTAGGATGAGCGGTAGGCCAAATTTGAGTATCTGACAAAAATCGATTGAGCTGCAATTGACAGTGTTTTTGATGCTCTAGCCCAACTTTCAGGTTGCCTAAGCACTGATGCATTGTTCCAAGCGACCCAGGCGAGTAATTCGTCGGGTGTTTTGTCCAAGCGCAGACTCAGGCGCGCAGCGTCTTTGGAATTCTGTGTTCGGTACAATTTCTCCAATCCCGGAAACAAATCAATTTGTTGATCACGCTGCCCCATCTCAATTTGGTCAGTTACAGCCTTCACATCGATGTGTTCCGGAGAAGTCGCACAAATGGCCTGTAAATCCCTGACAATGGCGCGTATATCTCCGGGGTTTGCTGCTACCAATCGGTCGATGGCAATGGCATCAGCTGTGACCCCTTCGCCTACCAAAACACGATTTGCAATCCTTTTCAATGCACTATCTGAAACTCGATTGAATTCAATAATTTCAGCGAGTCTGGAAAATCGGTCTCGCGTGGCCCGCCACTGTCCACCTCTACCCCACAACCTCATGGGGTCGTTACAAGTCAAAAGAACGGGTTGTTTGGTGCTTTTGAGCAAACGAAGAAGTTCTGCTTTCCCTCCACTATCCCCCCTGAGTCGATTCTTCACATCATCAGAATCGATACCAGCACCGAGGGTTGCCTCAATACGCTGTTCGCTCGCTTGTCGGAAAGTCCCTGAAAGATGATCGACCTCATCGAGCAAGATCAGGGTTCGGCGATTTGTATCTGAACTGAATGTTCCATCCATATTGAAGGTGAAATGATTCGCACTTCCTGTTGCAGCCCTACGAATGGCTGCAGCATTGCGTTGATCGCTAGCATTGAGTTCAACCACGTCCCAACCCATGTCATTGGCAATTGCGGTGGCTAGAGTGGTCTTGCCTACACCCGGTGGACCAGAAAGGAGCATACCTCGCTTATCGGGCACACCACGTTCCCAGGAAGTAAGCCAATTCCGAATTCGTTTTCGTTGGGTATCATTGCCTTCAAGATCTCTTGTAACCTGAGGGCGATAGCGCTCCGTCCAGTCGTCCGGGGTACTGGATTCAGCCATCGGCAACAGACAAACATCGGCGACATTTGAACATTGACAATCAGAATAGGTCGGAGACTGTATCTGATGTGAGGGCTCTTAGGAGCTCATCAGGTTGTATTCGCCTTTGCTCACCATCGTCTCTGCGGCGAACGGTCACTGAACCATTCTGGAGTGATTCATGATCTATTGTGACGGCCCATGGGACACCAACCTCATCCGCACGTGCATATCGCCTGCCGATAGAGCCGGAACCATCGTAGTAAGACGCTAAATTTCTGGTTGAGCAAATTAATTTGTGAATTTCTTCAGCCCTTTCTTCCAAGCCATCCTTTTCCATCAATGGAAGAATGACAACATCGATTGGAGCCACAGATGGGTTCAGCCTCAGTATGGTATAGGGCTCGCCACCTTTCTCTGATTCATCAAAGGCGTGATCCAAAACATGCCACAAAATTCGATCAATTCCGAAGGCCGGTTCAACGACATGTGGCAAAAACCACTCGCCATGCTCAGTCGTTTGGATGTGTTTCTCTTCGACCATTGATTCGTCGATACTTACGTGGGTACCATCGGATAGCACTAACTCAAATGGGAATACAGGGGTCCATCCTTCTAGGCCCTCTAATGCTGTATTGACAAGTCCTGCTTTATCCCTGAACGTGGGGCCGATGATCGCCCCCTTGCCCGATAAAATTGTCCGGTCTACTTCTTTTGGCTCATCATAAGGTCGCCAAGCGCGCAGATTCTTGTCCCCTGTTGCCGTTTCATGAGCTGCCAAATCATAACAACCGCGGTGAGCAATTCCAACACATTCGATCCAACCATATGAACCATGAATTTCCGCATCCCAGCAATCACTTGCATAATGTGCCATTTCAGTACCCTCATGCTGCCGGAATCGAATCCGCGCAGGGTCAATTCCAACACCAACCAAGAAATCCCATGTTCGAGCCATGAACCAAGCAACCGTGGGGTGTCGAATGATATTTTCAGCCGAAGCATCTCCAGGTGACATTTCGGATGGCGATCCAAATTCCGGGTCGGGTACCAAGTTGAATTGAACCTCGGACCATTTGGAGAAATCATGTTCCGCCTCAACTTCTGGGTCAATGAAATATTCCAGCTCTGCCATGTTGAATTCGCGCAATCGAATCATCCCCTGTCTTGGACTGATTTCGTTGCGATATCCCTTACCCGTTTGGATGGCACCGAATGGGAGTCGGTTTCGAAAGTGTCTGTATAGTGCAGGGTATAGCATGAACATTCCTTGGGCGGTCTCGGGGCGCATATAGGCTGAACGACCACCTTTCATTGCACCGATTTGAGTACCAAACATGAGATTCATCGGTATTGCAGATTTCCAATCTACAGCACCACACGTTGGACAAGGAATTCCATTTTCAGAAATTATCTGATCCAATTGGTCCGCTGTCAGAATATCAGGGTTTGAGTGAATATCATCGACAAGGTGGTCGCTTCTGAATGTACCATTACAGGAACTACACTCTGACATATAATCGTTGAATTCTCCGACATGTCCACTGGCAATCAACACAGATTCAGGAGTAATTGTCGGACTGTCAATCTCAACGATATTGCCGTGCGAGGACCAATGTTCGATCCACGAATCCTTCAATCTTCGACACAGGCGCGCCCCATTTGGGCCGAAGTCGAACAATCCAGCCACACCCCCATGAATCTCAAAGGCTGGCAAAATTATCCCACGTCTCCTGAGCATACTAGTCAGGCGTTCAAGCCGTGCATGGGAGTCGCTCATGTGACCACGCGTGCGCGTAAGCCACATCAAGCAATCGGCGCATTTTTTGTTGGGATGCTATGTTTATCCTCTTCCAATACCAGCAACAAGGCCATTTGGGCTTCAATTATTATCGTATTAGCGAATCGTTGATATACCGCTCCGTCACGCTACACGCCGAGTAATAGGAGAAATTTCTCATGGCAGAAACAGTATATCTTGAATCCTATGAGGATACAGAGGTTTTGCTGTCCAAATTATCTCAGCCTGTTCGTGATTGGTTCAAGGATAAATTTCCCGATTTCACGGATCCTCAAAAGATGGCAATCCCTTCAATTATCGATGGTGAACACCTGCTACTTTGTTCGCCAACTGGTTCTGGGAAAACCCTAACGGCGTTTCTGACAATTATCGACAAACTCGTTCGCTTAGCAATTAATGGTGAACTAGAGAACCAAGTGTATTGTGTTTACATTTCTCCAATCAAAGCCCTGGCCAATGACATCCAAAGAAACTTGATTGGGCCTCTAACAGAAATCAAGGAAAGATTCCTCCCAAGTCGCGCTCAAGAGATCAAAGTCGGCTTGCGTACGGGAGATACCCCCCAATCCGAGCGACAAAAGATGCTTCGAAAACCACCACATATTCTCATTACCACCCCAGAATCGTTGGGACTAGCACTTGCCTCCAAGAGGTTCAGACCCTTGATGCACAATCTGAAGTGGCTAATCATTGACGAAATGCACTCTCTGGTTCCTACGAAACGTGGCACACATCTGGCTTTGACAATGGCACTTATGGACACTCTAATCGCCAATCCAGTTCAGAGATTGGGGATTTCTGCAACGATGGAGCCACTTGAGGAGGTGGCACATTTCCTCGTCCCCGTCAAAGCCGAAGATCGAGAAAGTGAAACGGGTGCCCCGATTCCAGTTTTCGACGATGAAGAATCATCTGTTGTACACATTGCCAAAGTAAGCGAAGTTCGTGAGTTGGATCTAGATATCATCCTCCCACACCCCAAATTTAGCGAGGTCCCAGTCAAGCAACTGCTCGATCATAATGTGGATATCATCAAAGATCTCGTCGAAGCGCATACGACGACACTTGTTTTTGCAAACACTCGACAAATGACTGAGATAATCACCCAAAAATTACGTGTCTTGGGCCTGGCGGGTGTAGAAGGACACCATGGTTCAATGGACAAGCAAATACGCCTTGAGGTCGAGCGTAAACTCAAGCGCGGTGAATTACGTTGCTGTGTCTCATCATCATCACTTGAGATGGGAATCGACATCGGCAGCGTAGACATGGTCATACAATTGGGTTCTCCGGGCTCAATTGCAACAGCATTGCAACGGATCGGGCGTGCTGGGCACCAGGTAGGAGGAATACCCAGAGCTCGCTTCTTGCCAACTTCTTCGCATGATCTTCTCGAATTGGTTGCGCTTCAAGGTGCCATCATGTCTGGTGAGATGGATTTGCTGCGATTCCCGAAGAATTGCTTCGACGTTTTGGCACAATTCATCATTGGGTTGACCATTTGTGGTGAAATCGATATGGATGAGGCTTACGCAATCATCACTTCTGCATACCCATATCGAAGCCTCTCATATGATGACTATATCGAGGTCTTGGATTTGCTTGAGGACGAGCGTAGAGTATGGATTGATTGGGAGCAGAATATCATCGGTAAGCGTGGCTATGCTCAGATGATTTACTATACCAATATTGGTACAATCGCCCCCGATAACAACTATCTCGTGTTTAGTGCAGATGGCTCGATGATTGGACAATTGTCTTCTTCCTTCGTTCAAAATATTCGTCCAGGAGATGTATTCTTACTGGGCGGTTCGACCTATCGTGTCCACCGAATTCAGGCCAGCCGTGTGAGTGTTACACCTGTGACCGGATACCGCCCCACAGTGCCTTCATGGTCTGGAGAAGCCAAGAGTCGGACACGAGAATTGTCTCAAGCCGTGCTCAATTTGTTGAATGCCACTGTGACAGCAATCCGCCGAGGTAAGGATCCTCGTAAATTGCTATCCGGTGCCTACAACCTGTCTGACCCGGTCACAGAATCCCTCGCTCGATTCCTCGAAGAACACACCATTGATTCCATTCAGGTTCCTAGCCCAGATAAAATTATGATTGAACAAATCATGAATTCGCCAGTTCCTACCTACATCATCACGACATGTCGTGGCCGTTCATTCAACATGGCAATGGGATATTTCATGGCAGGTTTGTGCGACCTGAATAACATCCACGTTGTCGAAATGTCATTCGATGAGAATTCGTTTTTATTCAAAACAGGTCAAGAAATTGATACCAATCAGATCTATCCAATGTTCAAAGACAATCAACGTGATGCTGTATTGCAGAGATACCTGCTGGACAGTCAACTCTTCGCAAAGCGCTTCAGAGAAGTCTCAGGCCGTTCCATGATTGTCCCTCGCCGTATCGGCGCAGATGAGGTCAGCCCGAAGCAATTCCAGCAAAAATCAGAGAAGGTTTTCCGAGAACACCGTCAACAGGTTGACAGCCTACTCATTAGAGAGGCGCAGAACGAAATTTTCCATACGGATTTAGATATGGAAGAACTTGAAAAATTCGTTAATAGAATGGAAGATGAAGGTGTCAGAATTGTTCATTCAAGGGTGACATTGCCAAGCGCCCTTGGCATGAATCTCTACATGGCAGCCTTCGAGGATTTGCTGAGCATGAGAACACGTGCATATCTGGTGAAGGACATCGATCCTGAAATTTTGAGACGCTTGTTAGGTGGTCGTTCTCGAGGGACTGATTTGGATGATGAATCCCTCAACCTTTACTTTCAGAATAAGGCAAAAGTCCCTGAAGGATCTGATGGTTTATTGCGTTTGATGGAGAAGGGTGGAGGGTTACACCCTGACCTCAAAAACCCGCTCTATCAAGACAAACTGACCGATATCCCCCACGACGTGGTAGATGGTTGGGTTGCCGAATTGGCCGAGTCGGGTGCGATTACGAAAATTCGTAGTACTGGGACCAGCGAGGTCGATGACAAATGGTTCTCCATTCGGATGGCGGAAGTTCACGGCACACTAGGAGTACTCGCCTCCAAAGGAGCCGATGAACTCGATGATTTGCGTGAGTTGTATACTGGTGGACTGAGTTATGATATGGCAACCAATTTCACTGGTACAGTCCCCCAATCATGGCAATCAGCGAAATTGATGGACCCACACGAGGCACTCAGAATCAAGATAGTCGATATGCTCGGAACCGAGGGGCCCAAAACACTGGAGCAACTCTCCGAACGTCTGCCATTCCCAACAGCTCAAATAGAGTCACTGTTGCATGAACTTGAAGTGAGGAATATTGTTTCTATTGGGTTCTTTAAACAAACGGAGGAGGGTGAGTTTATCCTTCGTGTCGATGAGCATATTATCACAGGTGGTGAAGACAATGTCATCGAATATCGTGAACTGCAAAATTTACTTTTGAGAAAGTCATTCAAGAAATATCCTGATGCATTAACCGCTCTGGAAGAAGGCCATGTGATGTTCGCGAAGATGCAAGAATTACTCGACCGAATTGAGAATTTCCGATTCGCCGATTGGAAAGATATGAAACATGATTCAGACATTGTAATGGGTCGC
>JBJLBW010000065.1:0-25933 GCA_045568015.1 Candidatus Poseidoniales archaeon
CTGACCTTCGAATCAAAGTAACCTGGCCAAACAACAACTCGGTCTGGATGATTTGCCATCTCGGTCCCTCCGGGACTGGGAACACGTCCTCTAATGTGAACCTTCACTCGAGCAGAACGCCGTTGATTACGCCGTGACTGCCTGGGCGGCTGGTAATTCGAACGCGACCCTTGTCTGTATCTACAACAGCACCCTTGGTCATGATGTTACGTCGAACATAGTTAGGATCCGCTGCATTTTCAGCGACGGATTGAAGAGTTGCTTGGGTGACCTTTCCGGTCTTCTTGTCCGCCACATTGATGACGGTATCGAAGAGAACACGGACGGTTTGTGAACCGGCACGCTTGCGGTAGTTCTTGCGACTGGAGGCACCAATCATGGCAAACTGCTTTTCCGAGGCAATTTCGGTTCGACGCTTGCCGCGATAACTGCTTGGGCGCTTGAGTCGACCGCCGGATGGCTTGCGTCTTGAGATTCCGTGCCAGTGTGCCATAGTGCTTCCCTCTGGGAAGCGGGCGACCTACTTCCCTTATTTCAAGAGCGCGATTGACAAATTTTGTCATCCGGTGGGTAAATAGCGGAAACACAGCCCGGCCGAATTGGTGATGACCGTGAGTGGTGGACGCTTGGAATTCAAAATAGAACTGCGCGATGAAGCTGGGCAATTGGCCCGCGTAAGCCGTGAATTTGCCAATAGAGGAATCAATATTGAGACCATGTGTGCAATCGATACGAACGTGGTCATCGTAACCGATCAAACCGTTGAGGCGCGTATGGCATTGGATGCATTGGATATCACCTATGCCACCAAGAGCCTGTTGTCACAATCGATGCCAGACAAACCAGGGGCGCTTGCTGACTTCTCAGAGCGTCTAGGGGAGGCTGGTGTGAGTATTACTTCGATTTACGTCTTGTCGAGAATCCAAGGAGCAACCGAACTTGCCTTCTCCGTGGATGACCTAGATAAGGCACGAGCCACACTCAACATCCACGAATCTGTGCCACCTTGATTAAGCTAAAATCAAGTCTAATTCAGACAGAACGGTTCCATCTTCGCTTAGCAGCCGTGCTTGCACGTGATCTCCCCTCTTCATGGGGCCAATACCCGACGGAGTTCCACAGAAGAGCAAATCTCCTTCCTCAAGCGGCGCCCATTGTGAAAGATTGGTGATTAGATCTAGTGGTGAAAATGACATCTCCCCAATCGAGGCTTCCTGCCTGGGTTCACCATTGATGGCAAGTTCCAATCGAAGATGTGAGAGACCGACTGGAGGTTCTGCGAATGTTCCAACGATGGCACTGTTTGCAAAACCCTTCGATTGGGTCCAAGGCATTCTTTCTGATTTCGCGATATCTTGAGTGGCTCGATCTGTCAAATCCAGTCCTACTGCAATTTTGGATAATGTTTGATCTTCGCCGAGTTTGATGACCATCTCAACCTCATGATGTACTTCATCCAAATGTGAAGAAAGCATCATTTCGCAACCCATCGGTGGTTGAGCGAGTGCAGCCCAGGGTTTGAGGAAGAATCTTGGAGATTTGAGTGGTTGTGCACCCATCTCTTCGGCGTGGGCATCGAAGGTTCGAAGGGCACACCAGATGCTCGGCATGGTCACGCGAGTGGGTGATTGACCATCAAATGAGCGGGAGGATTGAAAGAGTGGCTATCGCTCGTTTGCGGCGTGGCCAAGAAGGACTGGAAGTTGAAAGGACGCAAGCCGGTCCGTCACAAGAAAATCAAGGGACTTATCGAGCGATTGACGGTACCTCTTGGAGTGGATACTGACTTGTCATCTGCTTTCCTTGAAACAGCTACATTCGGACCGTGGAATATGCTGATCGTCGACAAATCCCCCCTCGGTATGGAGGTCGAAGATTCCGAGGGGGAAACAATCGCATTCCCAACACTGCGTGGTATCCTTGCTTGGAATCCAACACAAAAATGGTGTGATGTGGATCATGGTGCAATTCCTTTCCTGATGAATGGGGCAGATTGTATGGCTGCAGGAATTCACAGTGCATGCGATAGTATCGAAATTGGAGATTTAATTTGGATTCGAGATCTATCTCACGGTAAACCACTGGCCATCGGCTGGGCTGCGATGGATTCAACCGAAATGGTTGACGCTGTCAAGGGCAAAGCCGTGAAAATGCTGCACCATATTGGTGACGAGCTTTGGGAATTGGAGTTGTAGTTACTCTTCTTCGTCGACCTTGCGAACGTTGGTCGCCATGGGACCTCGATCGCTTTCACCGACTTCAAACTCAACGGCATCGCCGTCGTAAATTTTCCCATTCACTTCGGTGATGTGAACAAATAAGTCACCTTCACCCTCTCTTTCGATAAATCCGAAGCCTTTCGTCTGATTAAACCACTTGACAGTACCTTGTGCCATATCACCGGCGCGCACCGTCATAGTAATTGAGCAGGTACCCTAAGTGATTACAAAAAATACGTTATATTGTAGTGTCTGATTTTCGCCGAATGCTTTTTGTTGAAATCAAACCACAATAGCATTATTGAAGGGAAGGCGTAACCAGATTCCATGATGCGTCGCTTGCTAGCCCTCACCCTCGCCCTATCCCTCTGCCTTCCTTTCGCAATCGCGGGAGGCAATACAGGTGAGAATCGTAGTATCGAAGTTGAAGGAACGCCGATCGATTCTATTGAGACACCTGATATTTCGACCGATGGTGTCAATTTTACAATCAACCTATCATTGGTGGACGAAGCCGCTGAGAATGGAACGACTGTGGAATGGACTGTTCAACAGTGCATCAATAGTGGAGTCTGCAATCCTCCTGAGAAAATGACCATGGAAAATGCAACAAATTCGACAAAGGATTGGTTTGGATCGATTACACCGGTCGATACGCACTCATACATCAATTTCGACATCGTTCTGACCTACGCGGATGGAGAAGAAGAAAAAGTCCCAGAAGGTGGCTTTTCTGAAGGTGGGAAAGTTTGGTCAGACTGCTGGGTATCTGGGGAAGACAGCGGTGGTAACAACTGCCCTCAAACCGTTGTCTTGCCTGAGGAATCATTGCCGGCACCCGCATTGGTCTCTACAATCCTCGTAGGTCTATCCGCTGCATTGATTGCAAAGCGAGATGACTAAGCGTCGCCGATGATGGGAATGGCTCACCAAAGGTGAGCCCATGGGAATGACAATCACTGACAAACAGATTGCGGAGTTACGAAAGGCGTTTGATGCAAACCCTGCAAACAAAGTGGCGCAGAATGCGGTGACCAATGTTCAGTTGCCTGATTTAACCCTGAATCGAGATGTTGTCCAAGAGATTGACAATACATTCAGTGTCAAGTTGGATGAATGGAAAGTCACCTCGCAGAAGAGAAGTGGTCGTTGTTGGCTATTTGCTGCGTTGAATCTTTTCCGGCCTGGCACAATGAAAAAAATGAATGTCAAGGATTTCGAATTCAGCCAAGCACACATCCACTTTTGGGACAAATTTGAGCGGTCAAATCATTTCTTAGAAGCCATCATCGACACCGCTGACCGGCCAGTAGATGATCGGACCATTCACTTCCTACTTTCTGATCCAATCGGTGATGGTGGACAATGGAACATGGCGATGAATCTCATCGAAAAACATGGTTTGGTACCCAAATCGGCATACCCTGAATCGAATACCAGTAGTGCAACTCGATGGATGAATACTGAATTGAAGAATATTCTCCGTAGTTCTGCTTCTGAGCTCCGCTCCATTCTAGAAAATGGTGGTAGTGAAGATGATGCAAGGGCGCACAAGGAGAAGAGGGTGGCAGACATCTGGACCATGTTGTGCATCCATCTAGGAACTCCACCAACAACCTTTGATTGGCAATGGAGAGATAAGGACAAGAAATTCCACCGCAAAGGTTCGATGACACCTCAAGAATTTGCCGAAGAGTATGTCGATGTCGATTGGAGGAATTACGTCTGCATCGTCAATGATCCTCGAAATGAATACTACCAAACTTACACCGTTGACTATCTACAAAATGTGGCCGGCGGTCCACCGGTCGTTTACCTCAATGTTCCAAGTGATGAGATGAAGGATATCACGCAGAAATTGCTCGAAGACGGCGTGCCTGTTTGGATGGGTTGTGATGTCGGTAAGGAAATGGATCGAAAGGGTGGCTATTGGGATGCCAATTTATTCAACGTTAGCGAATTGTATGGTGTCGAATATGGAATGGACAAAGAAAACCGCTTGCGCCATGGACAAACGATGATGACGCATGCGATGCTATTCACAGGAGTGGATGTTGTCGATGGAAAACCAAGGCGATGGCGTGTCGAGAATTCTTGGGGCGATGATACCGGACAGAAGGGCTACTACACGATGAATGACTCTTGGTTTGATGAATACATGTTTGAGATTGCAGCGCCCAAAGATTACCTCACGGAAAAGATGCAAGCAGGTCTTGAAACCGAACCTGTTGTACTTCCTGCGTGGGATCCGATGGGTTCACTCGCCTGAGTGAATCCAATCTGCGACTTTCAGCAAGCACTGTTTGGACTCTGGTATGAAGGAACCAAACAACCACCAATCATGGAACATGTTTGGCCAAATGTCAACTTCAAAATCAGCACCAGCGGCTTTGGCATGTTCGCCAACGATTCGACTATCATCGAGCAATATTTCTTGTCCCCCTACCAGAATCAAGGTACGAGGTAAACCATTGAAATCTCCAAAGATTGGAGAAACGTAAGGGTTCCTTTTGTCGGCGAGTGTTGGGGCATAATGCTCAGCACAAACGATTGGCATCTTGGGAGATAACATCGGATCTGCTTTGGCCTTGGTTGTGTAGGTTTCTGACTCACAGGTCAAATTCGTCCATGGCGAAAACAAAACTGCTCCGTCGGGAAGTTTGTGTCCTTCATCACGAAGGCGCATCATGAGAGCAAGGCTCAGCCCCCCTCCTGCGGAATCTCCGCTGAGGATGAGGGTTGATTCGGGGTTGTTCTCTACGATTTCTAACCAAGCAGCAAGCGCATCGTCAAGTGCACTAGGGTAGGGATTTTCAGGCGCGAGCCTATAATCGATTGAATGGCAAATGCTACCAGTAATCTTGGCAAGATTTCTCAGACCAATTCGATGGGTGGTCAATGAAGAACCAATGCAGTATCCTCCGCCATGTAGATACACAATTTTCGTGTTTGGGCGGAATTGCTTTTTCGGAATAAAACTGACACCGGGTACGCCACCAAATGTTGCGCGATTCGTTTTCACAGAAAATGAGGGGATCAATTTTGAGAAAAACCAAGTTTGTGGATGCAAAGTCCAACGGATGACTTTAGGAGATACGGTGATGATTCGGGACAGAAATTTGTTGGTTCGGAGAGGGATTGAGATCAGGCGACTGCGTAGACTCAATGACTCACCCAGACCAATGTTCACACAGGCGCTCCAAGAGGCGACGTGCGGGGATGCCCCATTGGACGATGGTTACGGTTGCCTGGCTCCGATCGGTTGCTAGGTTGCCTTCTTCAAAACCAGGGGCACCCAAATCCGAGGGGACAAGAGGGAGTTTATCACCACCACTTAGCATGGTAATTTGGACGCCATTTTCTTTGGCCTCTTTCGACAAAAATTCTGTATCTTGATGTCCTTCTGCTTGTAGTAACCGTGCAATCGCTTCCATCAACTGTTCAACCGAATCTGTACCGGTGCCGGGTGGCAACCCTTCCGAGTCACCAATCGAAGGACCATAGGCATCGAGAAAGGGTAAATCCTGATCATGCTGAGCCAGTAAATCATCGAGACCCCGGCCCAATACGCGCTTTTTCGACATGGGTATCATTCCAAGGTGAGGTTCCACCGTTGAGCCAGATTGGCCGCGAGGTCGCGATAATCCTTCCCACCATTCGATTCTGGTGCGTGGATGTGAATTGGAATCCCCTCACTGGGTGCTTCTGCGAGTTTGATGTTACGCCGTATGGGTGGCTCGACAATCAAATCACCAAATGATTCCTTCAGTTGCGCCATCACTTGGCTATTGAGCAATGTCGGAGCATGCATTGTCATCATCACTCCGTCAAATCCAAGATTGGGATTCAGGCGACGGCGAACTTCGCGGATAGTGGCCGATAGCATGGCGACACCTTCCAAAGCGAAAAACTCGGTTTGGACTGGTACGAGGACCGCATCGCTGGCAACCAAGGCGTTGATGGTGACCAAACCCAAACTTGGAGCGGTGTCGAGGAGAATGATATCGTAGTGAGGCAATAGTGATTCAAGACCTTCGGCCAAACAACGCTCACGGCCAAGCCGAGTGGAGAGTTCTTGTTCGAGACCGACCAAAGAGCGCTCGCCGACGACGAGGTGCAGGCCAGGTACTGCGGTCGCATGTCGACATGAGGCGGCTTGTTCAGGTTCGGTAAACAGGGTTCGAGTCGTATGCATCACTCGACTCTTGTCGATTCCTAAACCGGTCGCACAATTTCCTTGTTGATCGCAATCCACGACCAATACACGCACACCATGCAATGCGAGATGGGTGGCGACGTTGATGACTGTGGTCGTCTTTCCAACCCCACCTTTCTGATTCATGATTGTGACAACCCGTCCTCTATTTGCCGGGGTTGGTCCGGCGACGGGAAGCTCGATTTCTGCACGAGGTTCTGCAGAACTCAAAGGGTCCGTGTCTGGGGATTCAATCTCCTCCTCGGTGAATTCAACCACTAGAGGTGCGGCGACCGCTTCTGGAAGAACTTCGTCCTCATCCATGGTGCATCCCACTTGCGTCCGCTCTTGCTGTGCTCTTGAGGCTGACGGGGTAAATTGGAGTTAGAATGGCTATTTTTCACTCATTATGCAGGGGTCGAAGCCAGAACCCATCCGGCCATGCGTCCAGTTTCTGCATCCATTCCCACCCGTAGATTGTGTTCGGTATCACCCGATGTCCATGTACGCTCAAGATAAACTGTCACTTTGCCACCCATGATGTCGAATTCGTCGAGCCATTCGGAAACTGCATTTTCTTCGGGAACAACAAGGGCATACCCAATTTGAACATCGTCGCGAATATTTCCATTCGCTGTGACTTGAGGATGTAAATCTGGATAATAAGTAGATGAAAGCATACGACTCTCTAATGAAGACAATTTGTGAGTTTGTGGTATTTGATCACGGGAGTGTTCCGGTTTGTCGTCGCCACTCAGTTGGCCATCGCCGGAATTCAAGCAATTTTCACCGCCTGGCCACGTGACCCGGACCCAACCTGCTTCAGCAGAGCTGACCCACGACAGATTCCATACAGGGGAGCTTCCTGTGCGGTCATCCTTGGCGGCAAAGACGTAACCATCACCATTCAGTGCAGTGTGTGCTGAACCAAAGGCTTCAGCATCTGTCATCACGCAGGCAACGGCTTGCTCAAGGTTGAAGCGTGTTGAGGAATTATCCGGCATGTGTGTTGCCCAAGATACGCGATCAGTTGTCGAGGGTTTGTTGTCCGAACGATCGGGGCGAGTGGCATAGTGTGTTTGCCAATCCAAGTATTCCTCCCCACGCTTGAAAGAGGTCTGCTCCAAAGTGTATCTCACCACAAATTCGCCTTCAGGGAACGTGAGGTCGATGGCTTCGGATTCCGTAAATGAACAGCCTGATTCGGTCTTGGACTTGTCAATCAACACATCGACGACTTGTTTGGCTGCCAATGGTTGCCCCGGAATGGCCCACAATATCATGACCGCATGGCCTAAACATTCCCCGATTTTGATATGTTCCATCCGGATTTGAATCGCATCTTGACCACCTATTGTACTGGTGGAACCAACTGTCCAGCTCCAATAACCGTCATCGGTTTCATCTGACATTCCCTCTTCGAGTTCTCTTACCCCAAAGATGTCGTAGAGATTCACAGGATGCATCGGCATGACCGCCGCACCGACCAGTTCTGAAACGGTATCCGATCCAATCAGGCCATCAAATGTGGTGGCTTCTGTGCTGAACGATTGTCCTTCAGCGTCTTCAAAATCTAGAGCGGTTTCTGAGCGTAACAAACTGCGCTCTGTAATTTCATGCCATTGCGTTACGGTGACGTCCAAGTCATTATTTATCCGACTCCATTGAATCGAACTGCTGCATCTGTCTTCGTTTATCGCCTGCCATGTGAACCCAGATAGGTCTGCACTCAAATCATAGTGTAGATTGGATTGAACTGTGTTCCAAGTTCTTCCATAGGCATCTTTGGCCATTACAGCGCCTTTGAGTTTCGTCTCGCTCGGGTCGAGAAGATCGGTGAGTTCGCCATCGGTAATCGAAGAAGAGCCTGTGCCTGTGAATTCGATACGCAATTCATCGCAGACATCATCCAAGGCGCTGGGGGCGATTGCATCCCTCAACATGCCAACCATTTCATCACCATCTGCAAGTAGAAGGCCGTTGCTCACAGTGAATTGTAACTCATCTCCATAACGAGATGGGTCGGCTTTGAAAACTGGGGCCTCATTACTGAGATACCACCAACCGCCTGCTCCTGCAAGCAAAAGCACGACGAGGATTGTGGCGATTGTGGTTCCGTCCTTGTACCATGTTATGCTAGGAAAATTTGGACCCTCTCTAATTTGAGTTGGACCGGTGATTCTGGGTTTCGAGAGGTGCGGCTCTAGAAATTCTTCATCAATAATCTCGGCCTCAAAAACTTCGGCTTCAAGAATTTCGTCATCATCAGTTTCAATTTCAATGGGTGATTCGTCTTCCTCATCTTCGAGAATGAGAACGTCACCTTCATCTTCCGATTCGATGAGACGGGCGACCAAATCAGCTTTTTTTCCACTGGTGGTCAAACCCAATTCTTTGAGGCGAACCTTCAACTCTGCAACTGTCAGAGCAGAGAGTTCATCCTCATCCATGAGCCATCCTCATAGAGGATGGCAACGCCTACCGCTTTCAACCTCTTCGCTTGACGTGATGGCCAATAATACGTTCTGAGCGGGTTTCACCCATTCCGCATGGCGTCGATCTGTTCTTGTGTCCAACCGGCACCAAGTAGTTGCTCGTCAGTCCATGATGATGCTGAATTGTCAGCTTCTGCAGGCTCTTCTGCCGGTGTTTCTTCCGGGGTAGTATCATCTTGCTCAGGGCTTGCAGCCGCTTCGGACAATGATGGACCTGCGACTTCAGGTGTGTCTGCATCTTCAGGTGTTTCAACTTCGGGAACCCCCAACTGTTCTCCACGCTGTTCGGATTCTGCAGCCTCAAGAACCTCTTCCTCGACCTTCTTTTCGGGTTTACCTTCTGGATACTTGAGTCCCTTGTACGTCTTACCGGTCTTCTGGGCCCCAATGAATGCGAACCCGGCCATCAAGAATGTGACGAGCCCTACTGGAACTGTGATCATTCGTGGCCAATAGATGGCAACTTCAACATCCATGGTCGCCAAAGTGCCCGGATTGGATACGGGTTCAACCCATTCCACAAGGATGCATTTCTGGCCCGGCTGGGTATAGAGGGAGAACTCGACTTGTTCACCTGGGCCAAGGTCGACTTCACTTAGATGCCATGAATCGTCAGGCAAGTCTTCATGGGCGGGTAGAACCCCACAATCGCCGTCAAACATACCTGCTTTGAAATCGGTCGAACCGGAGTTGCGGTAGGAAACAAAGGTGACATCCACACGAACGGCCGAAGTTGAACCCATATCAGGTAGTGGAGGAGGAATGTAGATGTTCATAGATGATGAACTCGAATTGGTTGATCCATCCCAAATCTTGTGACGATATTCATTGTCTCCACCTTCACTAACCCAAGCTTGGGCTTCATTTGGGCTCATTTGTGCCTGAGGGTTGTCAGAAACATCCCCATGAATTGGGCCAGGGAAAAAGGAAAATATCCCCAAAATGACTGTGAGGGCTAAGAACAGATAGACATTGATTCGGGCGCTATTACGCTTTTTCTCAAGCATCTCAAGGCGATCTTCTCGATCTTGACGGCGAGCACGTGCATCTTCAATCTCCGCAAGTGGGTCGAATTGAGCTGGATTTACGTCCGCAGGAGGACCGCTTGGACCGGTAACAGGAGGGTCGGAAGGACCTGTTACATCAGGGGCTCCAGAGGGGCCAGCGACGGGGGAACCTGAGGGGCCGGCGACGGGCTGCATGAATTGTCGACTACCTGATGCCACTTCAAAGCCTCGCTTCTCGTACGCGCGCGAGCGGGTGTGCGAGCGGGCGCGCGGTCACGCGGTTTTCATGCGTAGGACTCAAAACGGAAGTGGTTGCGCCCCGGTTCGATGACACTACGCGTAGCCATCCTCTCTCGCGGCCCTCGGCTCTACTCTACAAGACGCCTTGTAGAGGAGGCAAATGCCCTCGGTTGCTCGGTCGAAGTATTGGACCCGATGAAACTCTCTGTGACCGTCGGAAATGATGGACGACGAATCCTACACGAAGGTTGGAATGTCGAAGTCGATGCCGTCATTCCTCGAATTGGATATTCGATTACAGGACACGGTGTAGCGATCGCCCGCCAATTTGAGCGCATGGGAACATATGTTGCAAACAGTAGCGATGGGATTCAGAATAGCCGTGACAAATTACACGCTGCTCAAGTTCTCTCTGCAAATCACATTCCAGTACCCACTACCGCATTGGTTCGTGACTGGCGTGACGTTGAGAGAGCCATTCGCCAAGTTGGGGGCGTGCCTTGTGTCATCAAGGCCCCCGAAGGCACACAAGGAACTGGTGTTTACCTCGCTCACACTGAACGAGAGGCAAGTGAACTGGCGTGGAAGGTCCTAGAAAACTCCGATCGGGTCCTCGTTCAGGAATACATTCAGGAAAGTCACGGGCGAGACGTCAGAGTACTCGTGGTTGGTGGCAAGGTTGTCGCTTCCATGCGCCGACGTGCACACGGCCGGGAGTTCCGATCCAATTTCCACTTGGGTGGAAGCGTCGAACGGGTTGATTTGCCGGATGACTATGCTCGAATCGCTTGTAAAGCTGCTCGACTGCTCGGCCTCGATGTTGCCGGGGTCGATTTGTTAGAGTCTTCACGAGGTCCACTGCTTCTTGAAGTCAATTCAAGTCCCGGGCTCGAAGGAATCGAGAAAGCGACTGGTACCAATGTTGCAGGACACATAATGGCTCATGTCGTCGAAACTCACGCCTTCACTCCAATTGATTTGAACCAATTACTTTCAAACAAAGAAGGTCATGGCACACTTTCATTGAAGGTTCGCCGTTACCCGGAACTTGTGGGCCGTCGACTTGGAGATTTGATGACATTTGATGATGATGGAACCATCGCAGCCATCGGCCGTGCTGGCGCTCACATTTGGAATCCATCGAGTGATCTTGTTCTTCGAGAAGCGGATGAAATCATCTTCTATGGGGAAATCAAAATTCTACATCAGCGAATTCGGCCATTGATTCAACAAACGATTGATGCTCGATTTACTTCTCCTGAAAAACCACACCCGTGGAATGTTGAACCCATGCGAGAAAACGAAGCTGCATGGGCAGCAAAAGCGCCCGAACACCATTGGCGATATCGACGCCGCTGAAAGCCCGGCATTTTCGAATCACGCCTCATTGGGGCGGATAATCCTGAGCACTCTGCGTAGCATTCATACCCTCACCCCCTGACTGCCGTATCCCTTCGGGGATGGGATTGCAGGGGCTTCTGGCCCTAGGATGGTAGCAGCATGCAGGATGGAAATCAAGGAAAATCAACAAAGAACAAGTGGGCAGATTCAACAATTGGAGGGCGTTTCGCCACACCCTTTACGGAAGAAGAATTGGGTGTACCATTTGGATTGCCAAGTCGCGTTTCAAGATTGGCTGAAATGCCATGGTATGGTTGCTATGAAATGCAACTGGCAAGTGAAAAGAAAAGTGAGCATACGCTTCGATCATATCGTACTGCAGCCAAGCAATTTCTGACGACCGTACTCCCTGGTGAACTCCCACCCTCATGGGATGCTTTACAGGCCATGCCTGTGAAGGACCTTGCTCGATTGGTGGACCCCAACAATGGTCGACTCGATATCTGGATTCAATCGATATCACATCTTGCATCTGCAACAATCAATGCACGATTGGCGTCGATTAGCCACCTCCTAAACTGGGTTGGACACCGGGTCCCAGATTGGGTGAATCGGCCGCAAAAGGGGCGAAGTTTGCCCAAGACACTGACACACCGAGAAATGGATCGATTAAAGGAAGCCGCGGCGATTAGTGAAAATCCGTTTGCTAATGTTGTCATCACACTATTACTAGACACTGGAATGCGAGTTTCAGAGCTTTGCGCTTTGGACCGATCATCTGTAGATCTCGATGACCTATCTGCAACTGTGCGTGAAGGAAAGGGAGGGAAGGACCGGCTGGTTCTATTCACTCAAGCGACCGTTGAAACAATTGAGGCCTATGGTTTCGTTCGAGAACAAATCGTGTCTCGACATGTCCCTTCCGATGATCACAGGGATGCACTTATTCTGAATCGCCTCGGGCGAAGGTTGACGCCTCGCGCTGTCCAGAAATTGATGGATAAACTCGCGGATGCTGCAGATATTCCACGTTCAAAATTGAGCCCTCATACATTGCGACATAATTTTGCGACTGGTCTTCTAGAGAAAGGGGTTGATTTGGTCAGTATTCAACGATTGATGGGGCACTCAAATATCGCAACAACAAGGGTGTATCTCGAAATCAATGATCAAAGCCTTCGAGAAATCTATCACCGCGCACAACGGGTGAGAACGGAAATTGAAGATTGACTCAATCTTTGTCGGCTCGCTTCTTGAACCAAGGAAGATCCTTTAGCGATGGCGTAGGGATTGTTTTACTTCGAACCTCGACCGTTTTGCCGTCCTTCTTGGTTACGGCTGCCTTCTTCTTGGCAGGTGCCTTCTTCTTGGCAGGTGCCTTCTTCTTGGCCTTGGCTTTACCCTTGACAGCGGCTGTCTTGGCTGACATTGCGATGGTCTTCGCCTTGGCAGCGACCTTCTTTGGGGCTGCTTTTGCTTTCGCAGCGACCTTCTTGCCGGTGTTCTTAGCCGCAGCAGCAGCCAATTTGGTCGCCATTCCCGATGTCAATCCTGCTGCGAGTAACTTTTTCATGCTCGCTTTTGCCAACTGATTGGCCGTTCGGATGCCCGATTTGACCAACTTTTGTGCTGTTGATTTTCCGACTCCCGGTACAGTCTGTAGATTTGCTATTGCTTTGTCGTCACCGGAGGACTTCTTCTTCGCCATGATTCCCGCTCCAAACCGTACATATCGTCGAACGTATTGAAGTTGTTCTTCTTGTCGCATGGTGAAGAGCGGACTATCGGAGGTGTTGAAATTTCGAAAAGTGGGGAACTTGATGCGATGGAAAGTCTTCTTCATGCACAGGTTCGTTCCGGTAATCCCGAAATGAAGATTGACGCAGATGGGAGATTACGTCATGCAAATTTCCCCGGAGCTGAAGGAAGTCTATACCTCGGAGATGTCGGTGATGCGCTTCTGCGCTGTTTTGGGGTACACGAACCCCCCCGTGTGACTGAAGTTCCTGGTTTCGATCAACAAATTTGGCGGGTCGTCATTTCAGATGTTGAGTTGAGTGTGACCATTGAGAGTCGCGCATATTGGGGATTCGGGTTGTTTTCATCTTGTTTCCTAAACTCGATTCATATGGTTGGACCACTCAATCGTCGGGCAAGAGTGATTTTCGATTTGTGTGCATCTCTTGGCAGGAACCCGTGGGAGGCAAAATGGACGGGCCGATTCGCAAAGGCAACCAACGTTACAGCGAGAGATGAAAAGGCCGAATGGGAATCCCTAATCGAGCGCGGACATGCGGATTTGGTAGATTTAATCGATGCTGTTCGCTCAAAGGCACAGGCTCTTGAGAAAGAATTGCCCACCCTATCAGAGCTAGCTCCCGATGGTTGGGAAGGTGACCTTGCTCTCGAAGAAATCGGCGCTGCTTTGGCAGAGTGTGATGTTGCCAGCGATGCGTTGCATGATCGTTCGGCAGCTGGAGTCGAGCGCGCGCTATCTCGTGCGGAGGCACATCTTATCGAAGCAGACCCAAGAACTGAGGTTGCTGCACAACATTCAGGGGGAGATGTATTGGAAGAAATGGCTGCGATCGAAGCTGATGAAATTGACCTCTCCGATTCTGTACTCGAATTTGAGGAATTACCCGAGGAAGCTGTAAGGACTCATGAGGCAATCGCCAAGGAAGACATTCCCTTTGTCGATCTCTCCGAAGAGGAGTAATCAGAAGCCAGTCAATTGGGCCCATGCCCACTGTAGAACTCCGTGATTGAGCAAGTAAATCACGATGCTGACCGAAATACAAGCGAAGTAAAGAGCACCCTTTGAAATCTGGATGGCATCCTCGCTTTCCTCATCGAAATAGCGAATGAGACCTGCGGCCTGCTGGATGTTGGGGCCGCCCTTCTTCTTCGACTTCTTTACAGCCATGCGATTCGCCGACCCACCTTTCATATTTCAAGACGCCGAATCCAAATAAATTGGAAAACGACCCCTTTCAGGGGTCTAGTGTCTCAATCAAGACAACGCCATTATTGAATTCGACAATGCGACTCGCGGCATCCATTGCTGAATCAATTCCGTTGGTCATGAATAGTTCTCGACGGCGGCCGTCTTCGGTCTGTAGAACCAAGCGATGACTGAGTTGTTCGAGTACTTTGCGATCAACAGTCTGCCAGACCCAAGCGTCCGATTCGATCGTCATCAATGCTTCAACAGGTACCAATGGCCCCTGTGCAGCACCAGTGCGTCGAGCGCGGTCTGTCAGTTGTGTCAATTTCGCTGCAGTTTCGACTGCATTCGTTCTCTTTGTCTCGCTCTCAGATGCATACCTGCGAGCCGGCTTTCGCTGTGTTGTCATTTTGAATCCCATCCTGTAACCATTGGTTACGAACCCTTCATCGGAGACGGTTCAGGTATAACCGTTCGGGATGAACACGTGGTCAAAATGTAGGTTTTGTTACTCCTCTTCATCCACCGAATGCTGGATTTGAATAAGCAGGGGTAGGCAGAAGATAATTACAATCAAAGACAGGGGGATTAGCGCTGTTAGATATAGAAAAATTGGCAAAGCCGAAACCAGCAACAACCCCTCTAAGCCTCGCCGTTTCCAATCGATATTGGGTCTGTATTCTGGTAGAGTCGCCAGAATCGGCATCACAATTCCAACCATGAAAATGGGGAGTTGTGCAAATTCAATGAGTGATAGGTGTGGTAACAACGCCGGGGCCAAAATTACACCCGTGTGGAAACCCCAAGCTTCTGGACGCGGATTGGCATCATAGCCCATTATTGGTGTTAAAGCACCAGCGATTCCACAAAGAAGAATCCAACCCAACGCCATTCGGGAAAACCAAATCGCGTCCAAAAAATCACCTGGCATCGCCAACCACGACAAACCGAACAGAATGAACATGAATGAAAATGTGAATGTCAACAGCAATCCAGCCCATCGACGTTGTGCTGCAACACCTCGGGTGGAGTGAATTCTCAAGGATGATGTTCTATGGGCCAATAGGCCCAGTAACATCCATGCGACGGGGCTGGAAGAAAGATCGAGGAATACAATCACTAGGCAAAATGTCGCTGTGAGCCGCGGTGTAGTTGCATCTTCCAAATTCGTCAAGGTCGGTATCACAAGTGTTGACAAACCCAATCCAATCAGAGGGAAAATTGCGCTATGCCAATTCAGCGACGATGGTTCGGTGGTGAGAGCGGTTGCAGTGATGGTCGCGAAACCATCTGAATCAATCCCCCAACCCAGAAGAAGGACCCAACATAATGTCGCCCAACGGCATTCACTGATGTTGGGGTCAATCCATGCCAATCCTGCCGAAAATCCAAACAACAGGCCAAGCATGAGACCTGCCTCTCCATCGAATATGTGAAGCAGGGATGACAATCCCGTCACATCATCGGGGAGAAACCCCACCACTTGAGCATCGGTCAGATCGATTGTCCAGAATGCATAGATTCGGAAAATAATGGCTATGGATACGATTGCGAAGGGTACCCGGTGAACCCATTTTGGCATCCAATCCCTACACATCAAAAGGACTGGGACGATTAGTAGAGCGGCGGTGAGAACCTGAGTTGTCCCGTTCGCCATGACGGGTCCTTTCATTCACGGCCGTTGAAGGTTGGGCGTAGCCGATGCGCTGAAGTCCGGCATCACATCGCAGTGAATATGGGCGAGATGATTTCGGATTGGCGAGCCCATGCTGCGTCCAGTCAACTGGCCCAACTCGTCGAACAATTACGCCCGGGGGAACTCGACATCTGGCTGGATTCAGCGACTCCTAGATTACCTGAAACCGTACGGGTTAATCCATGCCGTCCCGATGCTGAATGGACACGGAATCGATTGGAGAAGATGGGTGCTAAACCGATTGAATGGTTCACTGGTTCAGGGGGTGCATACACACTCCCTTGGGATAAGTCAAAATGCCCTGATCCTGAACTCCGATTGCAGATTCAATCGCTGCATGCAACCGGCCGAATTACCCAACAGGAAGCGGCCTCAATGATGCCGGTTCAGGCCTTGGATATTCAACCCGGTCACCGTGTTCTTGACATGTGTGCAGCACCGGGATCTAAAGCAACTCAAATCGCTGAAAATCTGGAAGGTACCGGTTTGGTGGTGGCGAGTGAGCCGAGTCCTGGACGGGCCAATCATTTGGTCTCGAATGTCCAACGCGTGGGGCACCTGAACATGGTTGTTGTTCGTGAAGATGGGCGAAACTTCCCGAGGGTTGCCGAACCTGGTTTTGATCGTATATTGGTCGATGCGCCATGTACCGGTAGTGGAACGACCCGGAAAAATACCGACGTCTGGTCAAAATGGAAACCATTGCACGGAGAGCACATGTCCAGATTGCAAATCTCCATACTTTCCAGAGGTGCGTTATTGCTACGCCCGGGGGGGAGAATGGTCTATTCTACCTGCTCAATCGATCCACAAGAAAACGAACTTGTGGTCGAGCAGTTACTCGAACGGTTTCCTTGGTTGTCTTTGACTGAAATCAATTCAAGTGAAACCTTCCCGAATCTAAAGACGCGGCCAGGAATGACTGAGAAAACGCAAGATTGTATCCGGGTTTGGAATGATGAAAACAACGGTTCTGGGTTCTTTATCGCTGTATTCACCCAAGATGAAGAGGAACATGTTTCTGCGCGTGCAACACGTCCACATCCTCGTAATGCGGGCCAAGAGCCGATTCCAATTGAACCTAAACCACTGAGGAAAAAGGACCTGAGATTGCCTACACAAGATGATCTGATGTTGTTCGAAGAATGGGGGCTCGAATCCACGGGACTGGTGATGTGGCGGAGAGGGCATTACGCACACATCAGTACGGAAGAAATCCGAGATTGGATGTGGAGTGCTACACGTTTGACAGGGAAAAATCAGCTCTACCCCGGTGGACATTGGCAACCGGTTCGGGTTCTACAGGCGGGACAACCGGTTTGGAAAATCAGAAATGAACGCAATCGCTTGATTTCCACTGGATTGCATGGAATCGCCCATCGTGTTCACAAACACCGAATCAATATCGATGAAGAATTGGTCAAGCGATTGTTATCTGGTGAGGAACCTGGGCGCTCCACCCTTGGCTCCGAATTTCAAGAAATCAGGGATGGCGGGGTATTGCTTGAATTTGAAGACGAATTTTTACCAGCATGGATTGCGGGTAGACTGAGTCTAATGATGGCGGATTTAGATCAACACATCCTTCGATGGAAACTAGACCTTTAGCACGACATTCATGCGCCATCGATGATTCGGTTGAACATGGACGCAGACAACACGGGCTCTTGGGCACCGATTGTTGTTGCAATCATCCTGCTCTCTCTTGCAGGATGGGGGTTGTGGTCAATTCCAAAAAATGAACCGACACTTGAAGGCAATTCTGAAAATAGCGTCCCCCATTTTGTAGAGCATTTTCCTACAGGGATGGGAAATGAGGTGCCAGACGATGATGTGATTCGAATAGCATGGCATCCAGAAGAAAGTGAACTCGGAACTCTAAAAACCGACGAACGATATCTTGAACTTGGTGAATTATCCGTTGTTGAGCACGTTTCCCAACCCGCAAACGCCTCGCTGCATACAAGCATTCAATGGTCATCTGAAGCGACTCTAAACATTACAGTACATGTCAATTTGACAACACAAATTGAGAATGGTATCCTTCGCCTGATATTGATTGAAGACACCGTGGAGATGTTTGGGAGGACGCCTGATCAGCATGCTGTTGTTCGACTTTATGATCCGAACCCGATCGGGGAAGGCAATGGCACAATCAATCGGGAATTGACACTCACCAATGGTCTGACCGAAGAGGATGCTGGTCGGCTCCAATTGGTGGTGATGCTTTCGGATATGATGACTGAGGAAAACCATGCGTTAATGTCCATGCCGATTCCTGTGGCAAACAATGGACCCACTGAAACCGGTCAGCGAGTTTCTACACTTATGGGTCTTGTTTTGATCATCTTCAGTTTAACCACAATCGTTCGCGCAGAGTGGAAACGCGAGGTGATGTTACCCAAATTGCGCGGAGGTCGAGATCGTAGAGGAAAACCTGTGGCCTACCTGAAGGCGGGGAGGAGAGATCTGCATCTTCGAGAGGTTCGAGTATTAGAGCCATGGAAATTGGAAAAGAAGGTGCGTGAAATCGATTTACCAGCAGGAGAAGAAAAGACGATTCCAATTCAAGTTAAACCAATTCGGGGAGAAAATGATGTACAAACCTCAAGCATCCAAACCGAATGGAGTATCGAAGTTGACGAGATGGGAAGATGGGTCCTCGACCTCACACTCTACAAAGAGCCCCCAACATAGATTCAAGGTCCGCCGACAAGACCACGAATTATGATTGACGATACCGATCGTCGAATCTTGGCGGTGCTACTCGCTGATGCGCGAACTTCGATGCGCTCGATTGCAGAAGAAGTTGGTGTTGCACTCGGGACCGTTTCCAATCGCGTCAAGCGAATGGAGGAAATGGGTGTCATTCAGGGTTATGGGGTTCGCCTCGACGCCGAAAAGATCGGGTGGACGATGACTGTTCTTTGTGGACTACGAATTGAGAAAGGGAGGTTGATGGAAGTTCAGCGGAGGATTGCCGATGACCCGCGCGTGTTCGGAATTTACGATGTGACCGGTGAATTTGATTCAATGGTCCTCGCGCGCGTGCGCGACCGCGCGCACCTCGACGACTTATCGAAAACCATCTTGTCGAGTGAAGGCATCATCCGAACAGTGACCCACGTGGTACTGAATACCGTCAAACAAAATGGGGTTGAACTCCCCTAGGAATGGGAATCCCCGTCCGAGGGTTCAAGAACGCCCGCTCGACCGTTCCGCCTATGGCCGTCTCCGGAGCAAGAGATGATGTGAATCCGGCAACGGCCGATAATTTACCTCCTAATCTTCGTTGGACCGATCTATTGCTCAGATATCCAGCCAGTGATTCGGCACCGATGCATGACTTCGGTCGATGGGAAGACCAACCGCATCAACATCTACCTGCAGCACGCTTGGCAGCATCTCCATGGCAAGGATTGCTGATCGCTGACGAAGTTGGCCTTGGAAAAACAATCTCTGCAATTCGGATCATTCGTCGACTCCATTCAACTGGAGAGAGTGGGGCGGTCATCATCGCTTGCCCTGGTTCTCTTCGCTCAAAATGGAAACAAGAATTGCATCATCGAGGTGACCTCGATGCTGAGATTGTAGACAGTGGCCAACTCCTGTTGAGAACCGTCGAACGATTGACTGAAGGAGAACCTCGAATCATCATCGTGAGTCATGGGATTCTAAGGCGTTCGGCAACACTTGAACAACTGATGGAAACGTTGCCTGAAGTGATGTTGACAATTATCGATGAGGCACATCATTGTCGCAACCCCCGCAACCGTTTGCATGACGCCGCACAATTGTTGACAATGCGCTCTAGGAAAAGTGTCTTGATGACCGCTACACCGGTCAACTTGCGCGAAGAGGAACTTTGGGTGCAATTGAGTTTATTGGCCCCAGATCGATGGCCTACGATTGAACAATTTCATCGAACGATGAGGCCTACACGTATGCTGAATGATGTGTTGGATGGAATCTCTCGACCCGTCCCTAACTTACCCAGAGCATTGGACCATTTCCGAGCACTTCAACACACGATTGGATTTGCTGGTGACCCTCGACTTGAACAGGCACTGAATCTTGTCCAGGATGAATCTGCATGGACAGAAAACAGAATCGAAAATTCAAGAATTGTGTTGGCCAATATAATCCGTCGTTTGCGACCACTGAACGATCTCCTTGTACGAACAAGACGTCGAGATTTGGATTGGCATATGGCAGAAAGATCGGCAATTACAATCGACATCAACCTCACCCCAGAAGAATGGCGACTTTACGAAGCTGCTAGGGCATGGGCGAGAACGCTCATTCAGATGCGTCACCCCGATGGAGAGGTATTCGATTGGGCTCTGATCGTACCCGAGAGGATGGCTTCCTCTTGTTTACCCGCCTTTGCTGGACACGTTGTTAGGCAATTGCATTCTCAAGCCAGAGAAGTTCTCGACAATTCGATTGATGAAGAAGCGGACATAGATTTGGAAGAAGTCGAAATTCGAATGTTACGACGACTTGGAAACTTGAATGAACTCATTGAAGCCGCTGAAGCGTTGGGTGATACCGATTCGAAATATGACGCATTCCTCTCTTGGATTATCGACAGCCTCAACGAAGATGATGAAGGAGGGATACTGTTGTTCAGTCACTTCCACGCAACACTACAACACCTCCAGCGACGCTTGACCGCGGATGGAATCCTTTGCGAGGTCATCACTGGCCGAACGCGAATGCAGGATCGTGATGTTATTCGTGAACGATTCAGAAATGGTGAATTCGACGTGCTACTGTCGAGTGAAGTTGGTAGTGAAGGTTTGGACCAACAACACTGTCACAGATTGGTGAATTACGATTTGCCCTGGAACCCAATGCGTATTGAACAACGAATTGGTAGATTGGATCGATTTGGCCAGACAGCAGAGGTCATAGAAATCCTCAACCTTGCAGTAGAAGGTACCATAGATGCTGCAATTTTACACAGGTTGTACCATCGGATTCGTCTCTTTGAAGATGCACTCGGCATGCTAGATCCATTGTTGGGTGAAGCGATGCGAATGGTCGCGAGAACAGAATTAGATCGACCTGTAGGTTTGAGAATGGTTTCGGCAGAAGATGCAAACGGAGAAGAGAATGATGCTGTTCTAACCCTACTCGATAAGCGAGAGATGTGGCTTGACGAACGCTCTACAGATGAACGGGAATGGGTCGGGCCTGACCCGGGGATTTCTGCCTTACGAAATTCTGTGAATCGGCATCAACTTGGAGTGAGTTCTGAGCAATTACAGGATTGGTTAATGCATCATTTAGGTGACGACGCACAACTGTATCCTACTCGGGAGCAAGGCGTTTGGATGCTAGGTTTAGACAGAGAAATCGTGCAAGAATTGGCAACAAGAGCGATGGATTCGAATCGAATCGATCAGGATACTGTTGGTTGGAAAGACATCATCACGACCGCTGCAAACAATTCCGGGCCACACTGGTTTCACGTTGTCTTTGAACGGGACCTTGCGAGAGAAAACCCACAGCACATCTTCATCACCCCATACCATCCATTGGCGAGACTGCTCATGGATTTTGGAACGGATAGACCCCTCTATCTTCAGGCTGAATCACTTGATTCTACACCCCGTGATGCAGCGTGGTGTGTTTGCATTGATTGGACTGTTGAGAGTCTAACTCAAACGACGGTAAGACGGTGGCTATATCTCGATTCAAGCGGTGCCCCCGTCCTAGATGATGGATCCAATCCGTTGCGATTGTTGCAAACAGGGGAAGTCATTGGTGAATGTGATTTACAAGGATTCCTTGAACCAATTGAAGAGGCCTTGTTGGAGAGCGAAAGGCTTCGATTGTTACCACTCCTCGGCGAACTTCGCGACAATGCCGAGCATGCTTGGCATCAGAGAATCTTGCGAGAGATGGGGCAACTTGCCGATGCGGATTGGACCGCTCGTTCCGAAGGGAGATTGCCAGATCCTCGGTGGGTTCGTATGAAGAACAGTCTCATCACTAGACTTCAGGATGAACTCGCAAGAAGATTGCAAGAATTAGATCACATCCGAGACAACCTCGAAGGACGTCTGAATTTACGAGTAGCCATTCATATTGAGTGATTATTCCTCTTCTAAACCATCATTGTCAACCTGATCAATGTAAGGTCGCAATATTTCAGCATGCGACTTCAAACCCTCAACGGTTTTGCCTTCGGGTTTCATGGAACGAACCAGTTCCATTCTGGTTTCATGATCTACTTTCATCCCAAAAGCTTCCAGCCTCTCACCAATCTTTCGCTGCAAACGACCGCCGGTTCGATCCCAATCCATCAGCAGTATTACTGAAGGTCCTTGATCCACCTTGTTGAAAATCCCGTATTTCTCAAAGATGAATGCAACAAATCGAGATTGATCCCAACCTCTGTTGATCTGCTCAATCTTACCCGTGAAACCAATCGACTCTAAGGCAAGGCGATCTTTCCTCCCTTCAACGATGATTGGACAACCGCATCCACCTTTTCTCGTAGGACGATTTCGAATACGTGCTTGGCCTAATGCCCGACCCGCTGAAGTGTATCTTTCGTCACGATTGTTCGACACGATCTGTCAATCTCCCATCAATATCCACCCCCATATGCTCATTCTTGATTTAATCGGGCGGTTTTGGGAATTCAATCGGTTTTACTGACCCCCCTACGGGGGGCCAGACAACGCTCTTATAGCGTCCACACTCCGGGCCGGCTGAGGCTTTACTGTGGAGGCAGGCGGAGAGATTTTTTGGTACCTCTTCGACATCTTCAATCTCTGGGCTGTTATTGTTCTCGTAATCGTCCTGGTTTGGATGTTCCACCACTCTCTCCGATACCGCTCTAAGGATGGAAGCGACAACAATATTGACAATTTCAAACCCGGGGTTTTTCCGAAAGAGAATGACAATCTTACGATGGAATTAACGTGGACAATTATTCCCTTCATTCTGATTGTCTATCTCACATACATTGCATGGGGGCCCATCGACGAAATGTGGTCTGCCGATGATGATGCGCACGCAATCAGTGTTGTCGGGAATCAATGGTATTGGGATTTTGATTGCGACCCGTTCCGCGGCACAGCGGATGCTCCTGAATCGAGTGTGGAGATGGAAAATCGATCTGCTATGATGTTCTACAATGAGAATGGGATCTTGATTTGTGAACTTACAACCATTGAGGTTGAAGGACAAATCAAACCGCTTTTACGGGTGAAGGCTGAAGAGTCATACAATTTCACTATGACCTCAAACGATGTTACACATGCTCCGTTCTTCCTCGATTGGGGTCTCAAAGAAGATACCCAGCCAGGGATGGAAACAAGATTGTACTACACACCCAGCATGGATGAGATTGGCTCTTCATTGCTCATGTGTACTGAATACTGTGGTAAAGACCATGGTTACATGACCGCAGTGGTCGAGGTCTTTGAGTGAGGTGACATAATGATTGGTTCAATGAATAAACCTCGTTCCCTTGGAATTCTCGCTATTCTACTGTTCGCAGTTGTTCTCGCACCAAGTGTGCAATCATACCCCACCGGAATCACCGGTGCGCAAGATGGTGGGTGTTCCTGCCATGGTGGTGGTGTGGCAAGCAGTGATGTTGTTCCAATTCTTGAGGGGCTTCCATTGGAACTTGAAGCCGGAGCCACTTACACACTGAACATCTCATTCACCGGTGGGCCTTCTTTTTCAGAAAACACAAACCCTGCTGCTTTGGGTGGATTCCACCTTTGGGTTAGTGCAGGGGCACTAGCACCTGTTGACGATACGATGGTGCAAGTCAATGCAGATGGTAGCGTCACACACACCGGAGAGGGTAATGCTGACACCGGTCAAGGCAATGATCAGCGAACTTGGCAAGTCGAATGGACTGCACCTACGGATGGTGGGGCTAAATTCATCCTTCACGCCAATTCTGTCAATGGTGACGGTGCGCCTACCGGTGATGCCTGGAATCGACTCTCAGTTGACGTGGGCCCACAACCCGTCGAACAAGCCAGTGGTCTCACCGTTCTGGCCAGTGCAATCCTACTGATGGTAGTGATTACACTCGGTTGTGTGATTTGGGTATTCTACAGGCAAGACCCGGAGGCCTTTGCTTGGGAGCGATTCTGGCCTTGGTTCAGTGATTACATCACAAGCACAGACCACAAAAAGGTCGGAACACTGTATATGGTCAACGGACTTTTCTTCTTAGGTGTTGGTGGACTATTCGCCCTAATCTTCCGAGTGCAATTGGCTACGCCCGGCAATGATTTCCTGACCCAAGATGAATACAATCAGTTCTTCACCATGCATGGTACTACGATGATTTTCCTCGCCGCAATGCCAATGATTGCTGGATTCGCAAACTGGATTGTTCCGTTGCAAATCGGTGCTCAAGATTTAGCTCTACCACGATTGAATGCGCTGGCGTTCTGGCTCAACCCTGCGGCCGCCCTCCTACTCTTCTCTGGAATTTTCAGTGGACAAGGTGCTGATACTGGTTGGACCGGTTATGCACCTTACATCGTATCGCATACTGCCCATTCTGGAGCGACGTTATGGGTGGCTGGTCAAATTCTTATTGTGGCATCATCGACCATATCTGGTATTAACTTCATGACCACATTCTGTACGATGCGAGCCCCTGGCATGGGGTGGATGCAAATGCCCTTGTTCTCATGGTCGATGCTCATTGCTACATTGATGCTCTTCATCTCAATCCCTGCATTCGGAATTGGGCTGATTCAAGTCTTATTGGATCGGACGATAGGTACGGTGTTCTATGAGGTGGCCGCCGGAGGGGACCCTCTACTCTGGAGTCACCTATTCTGGTATTTCGGACACCCCGAAGTGTACGTGGTTGTACTACCTGCCTTCGGTGTCATCTCTGAGGTATTGTCCACCAGTGCACGACGTACAATCTTTGGATACAAGTCGATGGTCTTCGCACTTGCTGGAATTGGAATTGTTGGATTCATCGTTTATGGACACCACATGTTCACATCAGGTATGAGTCCATTGTTGCGCTTCGTGACAATGTTGACGACGATGCTTGTCGCTGTGCCTACCGGAATCAAGATCTTCAACTGGTTGCAAACCATGCATGGTGGCAGTCTTGTCTACAGAACACACACGCTATGGGCGCTTGGATTCTTGGTGACTTTCACCCTCGGTGGAATTTCTGGAATGTATTTCCCTGCAGTGGCCATGGACTTGCACCTTCACGAGACCTACTTCGTGGTCGCACACTTCCACTATGTGTTCGTGGGCGGTATTGTCTTCGGACTCTATTCTGGAATTTACTACTGGTTCCCCAAGGCCACAGGTCGAATGATGAATGAGAAGATTGGAATCCTCCACTTCATGACTGGATTCATCTCATACAACTTGATTTTCTGGCCGATGCACCGACTCGGAATCCAAGGCATGCCTCGAAGACAGCACACATACTTCATCACCACAGATGAGTACTTTGCACTACCACCAGAAGCTGCTGACTGGAACATGCTCATCACGGTCGCTGCTTTCATGTTCTTTGCCAGCAACCTGATTTTGGTTTACAATATGATTAGCAGTGGGCTTCGTGGTCAAAAGGCACCGAGTGACCCCTGGGGTGGATGGTCAATGGAATGGTTGGTCTCAAGCCCACCACCGACGCCCTCGCATGACCCAAGCAACCTACCTGTGCTACAATTCGCTGAAATCCATGATGATGGTGAACCTGGTTTCTTTGGTCGTATGATTCAATGGATGATGATTCCTGAGGATGATGATGGAGGTGAGGAAGAAT
>JBJLBW010000066.1:0-6869 GCA_045568015.1 Candidatus Poseidoniales archaeon
AAACCAATTCGAGTTTGCCATTCTTGGAACTCTGAAATCCATGCTTCAAAGTTCGGAGTATACGTCTCCACGATTTCTGTTGTGCTCATGTCTGTCCCGTAGGGACAGTCATATTTGAAATGGTGTTATTTCGTTTTACTTTCCAGAGAAGCGCGGTGTCCGCCGTTCGACATACGAAGCAATCCCTTCCTTTGCATCTTCAGACTGGAAGAGGTCAGATTGTAACTCGCGCTCCAATGCGAGATGGTACTCGAGTGGGATTTCGATTCCACTCTGCACACTTCGCTTGATGTTCCCAATCGCCTTGGCAGCAGCCAGGGGTAGTGTGAACTGTCCCGCGTAATCCAAAACATCCTGTCGGAACTCATCGAGGTTCATGCTGTCGTAGAGGTCGTGCACCAGATCCATTTCCTTTGCTTCTTCAAAGGAGAATTTGCGTCCGGTGACCATGATTTCCATGGCTCTTGCCTTGCCGACCAATCGGGACAAGCGCGCCGTCCCTCCTGTGCCCGCAAGAACACCGAGAGCAACTTCTGGTAATCCAATCTGGAAATTACCCTTCAGTGCGATTCGAATATCCGCAGCCATCGCAATCTCAAGGCCACCGCCGACAGTGTGCCCATTGAGTGCTGCAATCACGAGCTTTGGTGTCTGCTCTAGGCGAGAAAGAGTTTCGTTTGCATGTAGGCAGAAGAAGTACTTGTATCGTGGACTCAAACTGTTGAGATAGTTGATACTGGCTCCTGCCGAGAAGAATTTCTCTCCGTGTCCAGTCATCAAAATCACGCTGACATCTCCATCAAAACGCGCGTTGAGAATCGCTGTATCGATGTCTTCCCACATTTCACGAGTGTAGGTATTGACGGGTGTTTTTCCTTCAGTGAGTGGCTTCCCGTCAGAATCTGAGATGAGTTCAATCACGGCAATTCCGTTTTCCGTTACGCCGTAATTGACGAGGTTGTTAGGCATGGCTTCCATTGTAGGCCAATTGGTCATACCATTGCCGAATCACAGCAGGCATATCAAATCGCCGCCGTAGGCGGCTTATCGATTCAAAGGCTCTTCTCAGAGGATACGAATTGCCTTCGTCCATCAACCACATGCAGAATTTCAGAGTGAACAGCTACACGATTTGGACCTAGGAATTCAACGCCAGGGAGATAACCTGAGCAGACTCCGGAAGCCACGAAAATTGCATCATCAGAAGTGCAGAGGTCATCACGCCCCCAAATTCGATCTACATCATCACCAACCATTTCTGCGGCTCGCCTAGAATGGTCTTCATTGGTGGTCACGAGTTGCCCCTCAAAATGACCTCCAAGACCTCTGAGAGCAGCGGCCGTAATCACGCCTTCTGGAGCGGCTCCAATTCCCATCAACATGTCGATATCGGAGTTGGGGTCTGCAGCATTGAGTGCAGCAGACACATCGCCATCCCCAATGAGTGGGACGCTAACATCCAATGCTCTCAATTCTTTGATGAGTTTCTCGTGTCTTGGTCGGTCCATGACGACAACCTTCAGATCGGATGCCTCCTTGTCCAGTGCTGAGCAAGCTGCTTCAATATTCCAATCGGTTGATGCCTCGAGGCTCAGAATGCCATTCAATTCAGGCCCGCCTGCAATTTTGTCCATGTAGCAATCCGGTGCGTGTAGAAGTGCTCCTCGTGGAGCCGCAGCGAGCACTGCGATTGCATTTGGGGAATCCGTCGCACAATTGTTTGTGCATTCCAACGGGTCTACAGCGATGTCAATTTTTGGTGCACCATCTACACCCTGAAGGCAACCTAGAGGTTCACCGATATACAGCATGGGAGCGTCGTCCCGCTCACCTTCTCCAATCGCTACTCGGCCATCAAAGGGGACAGCATCGAATACCGCTCGCATGGCTTCAACCGCCGCACCATCGGCCTTTTTCCCCTCTCCCTTACCACGCCATTTGGCTGCAGCAATCGCCGCATCCTCACATGCGCGTAGAAAGTAGTCTGCTAGGTCAGACGTACTCGCCATGTCACTTGCGAGAGCGAGGGGGTTCTCAATCCTGCGCCTCGCCCTTACGCTTTTCCAAAACTCGAATATCTCGAATATTTGTGCTTGGGTATTGACCTTCAGAATTCTTCTCAAGTGACTTGACCATATCCCATGCGCATAGTAATCCAGTGGATACACCGCATAGGGCCTCCATCTCAACTCCTGTTTTCCAATGCGCACTCACACTGACGGTACAGCGCAAAGAATTCCCTTCCCAATCCCAGGTTACTGAACAGCCTTCAATGGGGATAATGTGGCAATGAGGAATGGATCTTGGAGTTTCTTTGACAGCTTGAATAGCGGCGACCATACTGGCTTCCAATACATCGCCTTTGGTCACCAATCCATTGCGAATTGCATCAGCGGAATCGGAGGAGAGTTCGAGAACTCCCGTCGCCACTGCTGAACGAGCAACAATCGGTTTGTGCCCCACGGGAACGATCGCATCAGTCATCCCAATCCCTCCTTCCATTGCGTACCATCTGCACGCACCTCCTTCTTCCACAGGGGGGCTTGTTTTTTCAGTTCGTCGATGAGCCATGAACAAGCTTCGAACCCTTCACGGCGATGAATACTCGCGACATGGATGCAGACAATATCTTCTCCAGGCAATACAACACCCGTTCTGTGACTCATTGCAATACCTTGGACGCCGAACCTTTCGATGGCTTGAGATGCAAGCTCGTGCAACACCTCTGGCAATTTTTCAGCCCAAGCGTCAAATTCGAGGCGGTGCACCTCCACACCATCATCGATACCCCTTGTCAAACCGAGAAATGAGACAATGCTCCCGCACCCCTCGGTGTCCAATTCAGAGCGCAGAGCATCGGATTTGAGGTGCTCAGGTGCATTTTGAATCAAAATTTGTCCCATACCTTACCCGCTGCCTATATTTTTCAACCTCACGCATGGTATTCATCAGTATTCCGCACAATTGCCTAAATACTCCAACACGAGGCCGGTTCATGGCCGATGCATTCCGCGAGAAGGCAACGCCCGGGGTTGTCCCCGCGCTTCAATCGGGTCCATCGCACGATCGTCCGATTTTCGATGGAACAAAATTGAACGTTATCGATGACCTGTGCGTGGGCTGTTCTTACTGTCTGATGGCATGTAAAGATGATGCCCTCATCGTCGAAGGTCTGTGTGAAGTCATCCTCGATAATTGCACGGATTGTCTTCGTTGTCTGATGTGGTGTCCAACCGGTGCCTTGGTTTACTCTTGAGGCTGAATCATGACCGATAAGAAGCGCGTCGTCGTTATCGGTAGTGGCATTGGCGGTCTAACTTCGGCAGTCAAATTGGCCCACACTGGCAATTACGATGTTCAAGTGTACGAGCGCCTTTCTTTTGCAGGAGGCCGCTTCACGCAACATGACCATGATGGGTATGCGGTTCCAACCGGCGCCGTCCATATGGTCCCTCATGGGATGAAAGGCCCATTTGCCAAGATGATGCTCGGTAAGAGGAGTAAAGGAGGATTGGAGCTAGGTCGCCATGGCGTTGAATTTCTCCCATCGATGAAATTCGCGTGCCGCAATATCAACGGTGTCCATCAAGGTTCGAATGGGCCGATGGAAATCATGCGTTGGTTCCCCTTCAAAGACACCCTGAATCTACCGAGGCTTCTCCTCGCGCGCGCGAAAAAACCAGGGGGCCCGGGTGAAACTCTCGATGGTGAAACTTGGATGCGCCAGCGTTTTTCCGACCCATTTGTGGATTTCCTTGACGCATTCATCAATTTCGCTGCAAGTGTCCGCTTCTATCAGATGCCGGCATCGACCACGATCCGGATGATTCAGAACTGCTTCTGGTCCGACCGCCCCCATGTGCCCAAAGGGGGTTGCAAATCGGTGATCGATGCCCTTCGTAAAGAACTCAAACAGCACAAGGGCAAACTGAAACTCAGCCATGAGGTTACCGAGATTATTCCTGGGGACGAGGAGGCAGCGACCAAGGGACATCGTTTCGCAGTTGGAATCCGTCGACGTGGGCGTGAAGATGCGACTTGGATTGGTGCTGATGCAATCATCCACAATGGTGGGCATCCAAACTTACTCGACACCCTTTCTGACGATTTCCATATCGAACATGAAATCCGTGATCGAATCAACAAAACTCAAGCTGCTGGTGGCATCGGATTCGTCTTTGGTTTAGACAATGAAATTCCTCATCAAGATAGCGGCGTTACAATGCTACCGGGTCTCAGTAGAGTTGGTGGTTACGTGATTCCTACCTTTTCTGATCCGTCATTGGCCCCCAAGGATCGTCACATGATGATTACACACCAGTATGTGCCCAAATCTGATATCAAGGCTGAAATCAAGCGTGGGCGCGAAGAATTGTATTCGTCGCTTCCTTGGCTTGAGAAACATGGTGAAGAGATCGCCGTCCATTCCTATCATCGAAATTGGCCCTGTAACCGAACACCACAAGGTTCTGAACTCCCGGGTGACGTGGGGGTCGAAGGCATTCGATTGGTTGGTGATGGTGTCAAAGGTCATGGTTGGATGATGATTGAGGGTGTTACCTCCAATGTACCCAGTGCGTTGCGAGGGATTGAATCATCCCTGCGAAACTAATTGGCATCGGGGCAGGTTCTGGAATAGTGACCAGATTTACCACAGATGCTGCACGAACGTGTTCCCCGCATGGCGATTTTCCTCCACCTTTTCTGAGCGGCTGCAGGATTGATTGAGGGGCACGTACGGAGGTTATGGCCCAATTTCCCACAAGCACTGCAAAGACGCCGTCCGTCCTCACGCGGAGCCTTTTCTCGCAATTCTCTACGCGCCGCCGCTCCCGGATTTTCTTGTGGACAGGTTCGCGAATTGTGTCCTCGATCTCCGCAGATTGTACAGGAACGTGAAAATCGGTTCCGTTCTCGTAGACCCCGTCTATTGGCGGCTTCAAGATTTACTTCTGGGCACGTTCTCACATTGTGGCCCGATTCGCCACAAGAAGAACACACTCGACCCGCTTTCGCCACGCAGTCACTTTCACTGTTCGATTTATGATGCTATGGTTTTGCTGAAATTTATTGATTATTGACGATGTTGTATCGACGGTGGTTTGAAGGATGTTCGCGATATCCCACGTACATGGACATAGCACTCCTTGAAGCCACAGCAGCAGCATTGGTCGCACCCGGCAAGGGAATTCTCGCAGCGGATGAGAGCAATGGAACGATGTCAAACCGCCTCGAAGGTGTGGGCCTCGAATCTAGTGAAGAAGCACGTCGTGCTTACCGCGCAAACTTGTTTGCAACACCTGGTTGCGAATCAGCAGTCAGTGGAGTCATCCTATACGACGAAACCATCCGACAGAGCATGGATGATGGAACTCCGATTCCAGATTACCTGAACTCACGTGGTATTCTGCCCGGAATTAAAGTAGATACTGGAACAGTTGATCTCGAAGGTTACCCTGGTGAGAAAACGACCAAAGGCATAGAGGCAGAACCCGAAAATGAGTGGGCTGATTTAGGCACACGTTGCGCTGAATATTTTGAGATGGGTGCACGATTTGCCAAATGGCGTGCGGTGATAAAGGTCGAAACAGGTTACGCTCAACATGGACCTGTGATTCCCAGTAAGCAGTGCTTAAGCGAGAACGCAAATGCTCTGGCAAAATACGCGAAAATCTGTCAAGACGCAGGACTTGTCCCAATCATCGAGCCAGAAGTACTGATGGATGGCACTCATGATGCAATGGACTGTGCCAAAGCAACACATGAGATATTCGAAGCAACTTGGGCGGCGTGTAAAGAGCAGGATGTTCATCTTCCGGGCGCTCTGCTGAAACCAAATATGATTGTCAATGGTAGGGCACTGAAACGTGAAGAGCGATACTTCCATCGGGATCAGGCCACCAAGGATAGGATTGCAAAAGCTGCAGAAGTGTTGGGATGTAGAGCGGACGAATATTCGGTTGCGATGGATACTCTAGTGACTTTCTTGGGTTATCACGGTGAAGAATTTTCACCAGTCCCGTGGGATATTGGAGGCATAGTCTTCCTTTCTGGAGGGCTTTCTGACCGTTCAGCTACAGCACATTTGTCTGTTATGAATTCAGTTGAATGGGGCAGTATTCTACCTGATGGTACTCGCCTTCCCGAAAAACCACCTTGGCAACTTTCCTATTCGTATGGTCGTGCACTTCAGGCGTCAGCCCTCAAGTCTTGGGCAGAAGATGGAGCAGAGGCCAGTCAAGCAGCTTTCGCTCACCGAGCCAAGATGAACTCACTCGCACGAAGCGGCGATTGGGATATCAGTTTGGAATAAGTTCGGTTCTGAAACAAAAAAAATGCCGAGTCACCCAGGGCCGAAGCCCCGGGTGCCCGGCATGTGTGTTATCTGAATCAGCGTCGGTCGCGATCCATGAGGATGGGTCCTTCGCCATCCCACTCGGGATAGTTGTCGGATACCCAGATGCGGGTTGCCCATTCGCAGATATCGTATCCACCGGAAAGAATGCCGGAGCGCTTGATGTATCCGACCTTGACAATGTCCTTGTCCTTGCTGAGCACGTTGCCCAACTGCTGACTGGTTGTACCGTGTCGCATTGTGCTATTGATGTGCTCAAGAATTTCTGCTGTGTTTCGTGGGCGTTCTGCTAAGAATGCCTTGATCTTCTCTCGAATTCGTACTGTCTTCATGCTTTTTCCTCCTTTTTGGTTGTATTTTCCCGTGCGACACTCTGCTTCCGGTGTGGGCGCCCATGCCGTCTGTTGCGAGCGATTGCTGTCGTTCATATAACCGTAACGGCGTGTTTTTGAATTTAGTTACGTAAAGATACGCAAAAATGCACAGTAAGTGAGGGAATCCCGACTTGTAATTG
>JBJLBW010000067.1:0-6855 GCA_045568015.1 Candidatus Poseidoniales archaeon
GTCATCCGTGAATTGAGAGAGATTCGCGATATCCTCGACACCGATCACGTTCCAGAGGCACAGGTACCGAAGGCGGTTGAGCACCTTGGACGTGTGACTGAGATCTTCCGCTTGCTGGCCAACCAATGGAAAGTCATGGAAACTCTAACCCCGCAAGGATTCCTTGCATTCCGAGATGGTTTGGGAACCGCCAGTGGGTTTGAATCCTATCAAATGCGAGAAATGGAAATCATTCTCGGATTGGAGCATGTGGGTCGAGTCTCCGATATGGACCCTCTCGGTCACTTCCGAAAACTGGCAACACGCAGTGAAGCGGATGCTGCAGCATTGGCTCGCTTGGAAGCCGCTTTGGAAGAAACGACGCTAGCATCCGCACTGGCAACATGGTTATCGCGAACACCCATCATGGGTTCTTTCTATGGCTCAGAGGGTGATTCAGAGACTGTCGAAGCCTATGTTGATGCGCACCTTGCCGCATACACGAGCATTGGTGATCAAGCGAGTGCAAGGATGGAAGCGCAAGGGATGGCCAATATTGAGGCGGTCAAAGCCAGGTTTGCCGCCGCGAGCCAAGGTGCCATTGATTTCCTCAAACCCGATGGTGAAATCAATCGCGCGCGAGCTGGATTGCTTTTCATCGAATCCTATCGAGAACTGCCATTACTCGCTTGGCCTCGGGTTCTGGTTGATGCTGTGGTTGAACTGGAAGAGAGCATGGTTCTCTTCCGTACACACCATGCTCGAATGGTTGAGAGAATCATTGGACGCCGTGTTGGCACCGGTGGATCATCTGGTGTCGATTATCTTGATGCCACCACAAAATACCGAATCTTTGGCGACCTTTGGGGAGTACGAACAATCCTCTTGAAAGCGGAAAATCGCCCTCCATTGGAAAATGGAGATGTCTACGGATTTGCGGGCGGCGCATCGAATTAATACTCAGTGGGAAGTGATGAGTGATGGTTGAAGTGGTCATCTGCGCAGTGGCACGCACACCTGTCGGTCGCTATCGCGGATCGTTGGCCAATCTATCAGCGGTCGAACTCGGCATTCATGCAGTCAAGGGATTGCTTGGACGCGTGGGAATCGACCCAACGACTGGAATCATTGATGATGTTCTGTTCGGACAAGTTTTGCAGGCTGGTGCTGGCCAAGCACCAGCAAGGCAAGTCGCACTCGGAGCAGGGATGCCATTCAGCACGCCGGCCACAACCATCAACAAAGTCTGTGGTTCGTCTCTGAAAGCCGTCATGATGGCAGCCAATAGCATTCGAAGCGGGGAATACAACGTAATCGTCGCCGGTGGAATGGAATCGATGACGAACGCCCCCTATTTCGGACAAAAGATTTCGAGAACAGAATTTGGTGAAATGAAACCTACAATGATTCACGACGGGCTATGGGATGTCTACAATGATGAACACATGGGCAACACCGGAGAAACCGTTTCTGAAGAATTCGACATCTCTAGGGCGGTTGCAGATACGTTTGCTGCTCGCTCTCATGAACTCGCTTCAGCAGCATGGGATCAAGGTTGGATGGATTTTGAGGTAGTTCCAACCCCTGGTTTGGAATGTGATGAGGGGATATCCCCGGGAGGTGAGCTCAGCGAAATGCGATCCGCCTTCCAAGAAGATGGTCGAGTCACCGCAGGCAATGCTTCACAACTTTCGGATGGGGCGGCGGCGGTTTTGGTCGCCAATCGAGACACCGCAGAGGCAAACGGTTGGCCGGTACTTGGAACCATTCTGGATTATTGCACAACAGGTGTTGAACCCGCTAGAGTCATGGCGGCACCCATTCCTGCCATCGAATTGTTACTCGACCGAAATGGAATGACGATGGATGATTTGTCTTTTGTTGAGCATAACGAGGCATTCGCAGCCGCTTCCTGTGCCATTGCAAAGGCATGCAGCATCTCGGATGAGAAACTAAACCCCCATGGGGGCGCCGTCGCCATTGGTCACCCACTGGGTGCAACAGGAGCAAGGTGTCTGATGACGCTCATCAATGCGCTTCGCCGAACCGGTGGAGGAAAGGGCATTGTGACCTTGTGCCTCGGCGGTGGGAATGCTGTGGCAATGCTCGTCAGCGCCTGATTATCGAAATCGCTCACCGATCATCTGAGGCAACCCTGAGGGTGGGGCGCGCATCGGTGGGGGTGGAGCTCTCTTTCGTCCGGTAATCAATACCACAATACCGAGGAAAACAACAATTGCACCCATACCGATGATGACTTTGGTATCCGCATTGAGAGCAAAACCACCACTTGTTGAGGTATTATCATCATCATCGGGTTCGATGGGTTCTGGCTCGGGCTCAGGCACAGGTTCGGGCTCTGGTTCTGGTTCGGGTGGATGCCAAACTGTGTATTTGATCGACCAAGTGTGCTTGATGATCTCGTACCCATCAGAGATTGACACTGTGATTGAATAGGTTGGTGTCGTCCCATTGTATGAACAAATCTCGGCCACATATCCACCCGTAACACCTTCACATTCAAATGGTCCCAAATCCAACCACGTTTCGCTTGAAATTGTCTCAGTCCAATTTTCGTCGATGGTTAGTTTCCAAGTTGTCGCAATCTCCAAGATTGAATCATCTGAGATATTCACAAAAGTTTGCAGGAAAAGCGTGTCTGATGTCGCATTTAGAGCCTGATCGGTTTCGATGGGCAATACTGAAATCTGGCCGGCACGATTGACCATTTCATCAATCAAATCATTGCAATTTTGATCGATTCCATCCCATACCTCAGTCGCATTCGGATGAATGCTTGAATCGTTGTCTTGACAGTCTTCAAACCAACGGAATCCATCACCATCCGAATCGGGGTCGGGGATGAGTGGATTTGTGAGTGTGACATTTAGTTCAATACCATCGCCAAGACCGTCGTCGTCAGTATCGTTGTCGAATGGATCGGTAAAATGGACATTGTACTCATCCAAATCGAGCAAACCATCCAAGTCAGAATCAATTCCTTCGTAGTCCTCATCGATTAGATCATCACAGTCATTGTCGATTCCATCTAGAATCTCGGGCATGGATGGATTAATCCAAGGATCGGATTCGTTGCAATCCTGAAACCAATACCATCCATCGGCATCTGCGTCTGCATCAGGCACCAAAGGATTCGTGCCATGAATTAGAATCTCATCACCATCTGAAAGGTTGTCAGCATCAGTATCTGGATTGGTCCAATTCGTTCCGTAAATGTGGTACTCTGGGAAATCTTTGAGCCCATCATTGTCTGAATCGGTCACATTGAAACCCTCGTCCCAATCATTGTTGCAATTGTCATCCATTCCATTCAATAATTCCGACATGCCCGGGTGAATCAGAGGATCTGAATCGTTGCAATCTTGGAACCAATACCAACCATCGGCGTCAGCATCTTGGTCAAAGACCAGCGGATTGCTGCCGAAGAATAGAATCTCCTGGGCGTCGGTTAATCCATCTCCATCGGTATCATTTGAAAGCGGATTTGTACCATACAAATTGACTTCAGCACCATCGAGTAAGGTGTCATTGTCACTGTCCGGATTGAGTGGGTCTGTGTTGTTAATCATCACTTCAGCGTAATCGGTCAAATCGTCATCATCCGTGTCGATATCATAGGGGTCTGTACCATATACATCGGTTTCATTGTCATTGGTCAACCCATCTCCATCTGAATCCAATATGGCAGGAACTCCATGGATGACAAGTTCCCAATCATTCCAAGTTCCCGTGTCTCCGTTGCCGTCGTCTTCAACCTTCAAGGTCCAATTTCCCGCGGATTGTTCATCCCATTTGTGGACGGTCGAAAACATCCAATCTCGGTAATTGTTGTTCGAATCGCTTTGCTTCTGAGCCAACGTGCTCTGTGTACCCGAAGGAGATGTGAGTGTGATAATCAAATCACCTCTGTATACATGGTCAATGTCAACGTAAACTTCAACGTGCTCAACTTGCAAACCATCGTTTATGGTCACGGTATCGGTGACTCCTTGAGCTGAATTATCCGGAATTGCGGTGTTGACTGAACGAGTATTACTGGTCACGTTGATTGCAGGGTCGACGAGCGTCCAGTTTTCTGCCAATGCAACTGCATGTCCAGCATCAACCGCACCAAATCCATACTTGTGCGATACATCATGGCCGGCTCCATTGGTGTTCCATGAATTGTCACTTGGATCATTTTTCCTTGCACTGTGAACCAAGATGTGTTGGACATCGCGCCAAGTCAAATTCGCATTGGCCTCAAGCATTAGGGCGATGACACCACTGGCCAGTGGGGTTGCAGATGATGTGCCACCGAAATTATCGGTGTAGTCGTTGTTCGTGTATCCTGATGAACCTTCAATATCTGTGGTTGTGATGCCTTCACCTGATCCATCGCTGTGGGCTGCAACCAATATGTTCGCACCGGGTTCAGCATACCATGATTGATCGCCCTGATGTGTGATGGCGGTCACAGCAATTGTTTGACGTGCATTGGCGTACCCATCTTTGTTGGAATCATCGTCGTCATCCAATCCATTACCGGCAGCCCATGTGATGATATTTCCGAGTCCACCTCGCCCATTGGCAACATCGTCTTCAAATGCGGCGATGGTCAATGGACCAGGAGCTTCCAATGTGCTCCCATCGTCACTTGGACCCCATGAATTACTGTAGATATCAATGACTTGATTCTCGTGACTGAGTGCATCAGCTTCTTTGGAATCGGGAGTGTTGCAAGCGATGAGTAACAATCCCGCAAGATTGGCATCTGGTGCGGCCCCACTCACTCCCACGCCATTGTTTCCTGTCGCAGCAGAAACACCCGCTGCAGCAGTACCATGGGCGTTCCAATTGGATGGTGAAGGGTTGCCGTCATCACCACAAAAATCGTAATCGTTGGCAGAATCATAATTCGTGGACAAATCTGGGTGGTTCCAATCCAAACCATCATCGACGATTCCAATGGTCACACCTGTACCTTGGTAAGATGCCCAAGCCCCGGTCAAATTAGCGTCTTCACCGGAAAGGCCACCACTTGTTTGCCCGGTATTTTCCAAGTGCCACTGATCTCCGAATTTGGGGTCATTCGGTGTCCAGCGAGGTTCCTGTTGACGTTCAATCTCAGGGCATGCGATTTCGATTCGATTGGTTTCTAACCAGTGCCCGATTTCAGATGGATTGGCCTCAACCAACCATGCATTGGGAAGATGTGGGGCTTCTTTGCCAATCGAATGTTGACTGACCACCAGCCAACTGCCGTCATGAGATGGCCATTCTGAACAGCGAGAAAAGGCGTTTTGGACTGCGGTTGAGTATTCTGAGAGGTGGTCCGTTTCTTCGTAAACCTCTGTCGCTGAAACGATGGGAGAAAGACAGGCGAGAATCATCACAACCGTCAGACCCAGCCACTTCATGGCCCATAGGGCCATGACTTGGTTATTGAAACCATGTTTGTAGCGTTCAATCGGAAAGGAATTCTTGCACTGCTGCTTCGACCTCGGAATCATCCATCAATCGACGCTGACCCTTGGCAACTTCAAACAAATGTGCGACCAATTCATCTGACACTTCGTGCCCATGCTGCTCAAGCCACCAAACAATGTTTGAGCGACCGCTCATATGGCCTACTCGAATGATTTGTTGAAGGCCATAATCCTGAGCAGGTACGCCGGAATATACGCGATCTGCAAGCCAATGGTCACCCTTCTTCATCGCCTTGATGACCGCACTGGCGTGAACCCCAGTTCCAGTCTCAAATGCGTCTTCTCCGAACACGGGGTAATTCCTTGGCAAGGCAACTTCAACGTAGTCATGTGCTTTCTGCATGTATTCATTGAGTAGTGTCAAATCATTGTCAATGACACCCATCAAACTCAGATTGACGAGAGTTTGGTCGAGTGGGGCATTCCCCGCTCGTTCACCCACACCCAATGCGGTTCCATGAATGACATCAGCACCGGCTTCAGCCGCTGCTAGATTGTTGGCTACACCCAAACCTCGGTCTTGATGTCCGTGCCAATTCACTTCGATGTCGCGACGTTTGACCCCCGCATCCGGGATGACCTCCTCTTGGACGAAGGTGAGAAGTTGTTTGACCCCGTTAGGTGTCACGTGTCCACAGGTATCACAGACACAGATCCGATCTGCGCCCAATTCGATTGCACGTGTGTAAACTTCCTTGATTTCCTCGGGCTTTGATCGGGTTGTATCTTCAGTCACAAACATGACCGGGATATCATTGTCCACCGCGAACGATACCGCTTTCTCTGCCGTGCTGAGGATACGTTCCATGGTCCAATTTTCTGCAAATTGGCGAATTGGACTGGTACCAAGGAAAGCACTCGCTTGGATTTGCATCTCATGTTTTGCCTGTAAATCAACGAGGGGTTCAATGTCGGAAACAACCGTCCTGACTGCACAACCTGGTCTGATGCTGTAGTCATTTTCAACAATGTGTGATAGCATCGCATCGATGTGATTAACGTGGAATGGACCCGCACCAGGAAGGCCAAGGTCGACTTTCTGGACCCCGAGTCGCTCCATGTAAGAAAGGAGCTCAATTTTTTGTTCAATCGTCGGGTTTCGGGCACTTGGGCTTTGCAAACCATCCCGCAATGTTTCATCATCAAACCAGATATCATGGGGGTGATTTGCAGGGTTTCGGTTGAATTCATAGTCAACAATATTCCAATCGTAAATCAGGTCGCTTTCCTGCATTGGCTCCACCTTTCGCACCACGTGCACCACCCGAAGGGGTGGTGGGGTGTATCAATCCGACGCCGACGAGGATACGGAAATGGGCTTTTTCTGATTTTTCTTCGACAGAATCCTTAACATGACCAAAACGAGGAATAAAATTGTCAATTCAGG
>JBJLBW010000068.1:0-25139 GCA_045568015.1 Candidatus Poseidoniales archaeon
ATGAACCCTGCGCTCGGAGAAAATGTTGTCATCAACAACTTTTCACATCAATACCTGACCTTCAGTAAGGATTGTTAACCTAAATATTGGCCATTCAATCAATGTCGAACTTCCTCTTTGCCATGGGACGTTCTGAGAGAATTGAGAAATTGACAAGCACTATTTTCTCAAACCATCAAATTGATGAATTTACATTGGAAGAGATGTCAGATGATTTGTCAATTCTAATCATTGAGAGAAGGAGCCAACTTGTTGAGAGTAGTATTCTTGAACTCCCCGATGGGAAAAAATCATTCTTCAAGGGTTTCTTTATCGATCATGACAACGAAACAATGACATTGGGCCCCAAAGGATTTGTTGAGTGGTATGAGAACAACCCTGAATCAAGAAATTCTGAAATGGATTTGGAAGGTGCTTTTGTTTCAGCCACATGGTCTGAAAATGAATTGAAATTCCAGACCGATATTTTTCGATTGTTTCCGCTGTCTTGGTTTTGTGACGATGACATCTTTGTTTCCTCGGATTCACTATTCTTACTCAGTGAAGTTCGAAAAGCACTAGGTTTGCCATGCAAATTAGATCGTGAAGTATTGGCAACGAGGGCATGGACTCACGGACTTGCTGCCGCCTCTATGACTTCTAGAACCCTCATCGAAGAGGTATTTTTGTTGCCAGCGGGAGCGAAGGTCTGTGTGACAATTAGTCCCCTATCGGCGCCTCACTTTTCATTTGAAAAGTCTCAACGTGATCTTCGCACAGTCTTCCAGCTTGAATCAACGAACTACCAAGAGTCCCTCCGAAATGCTGCAATTAAGATTCATCGTTCATTACTAAGTCTTGGCTCTATTGACAACACTATCCTCAGTTTGGGATTATCCGGGGGCCTTGATTCAAGGGTTGTTCTTGCATTATCTTTGGATAATATCAACTTGAAGACCAATCTTCGTTTGCTAACCAACTTGCATTCTTCCAGAAGAGATGATTACGTAATTGCAAATCGCATCGCTTCAAGGATGGGTATGGAGTTGAATCCAGATCTTGAAGAATCTATTTCCGACAACAGTTTAGAGCAGATTGAAAACCCATTCGGACTTTGGATGCTATCGAACTTGGGACAATTCGATATGACTTATCTTGTTGAGAAGCATTGGTCAAAACCTTACTCAATTGACATAGGCGGGCACGGAGCTGAAGTCGCAAAAGGCACATTCATCTGGCCACTATCTCAATTGACTGATAGAGCACCCAATAACACCTCGGGGAAAATTGAGAAGATTTTACAAAATTCCCTTGAAGATCTTGGTATTGAATCAACAGATTATGATTCAGTTCAATGGCATCATCTAAGCTACAAGTCAGGTTTACAGAATGGCAGATTCATAATACGCACTGCAATTTTTGCTTGCCCCCTTCTTTCCACTGACTTGGTTGCAATGTCAACCTCTCAGGGGTTTAGAGAAATCGCCGAATCTTCAGGATCTTCATTGTTACATGACTTACTCATAATGGTGAATCCTCAGTTGGCCTCGCTGCCGTTTGATAAGGTGAACAAGAACTTGACACCATATACCGTAACTAGGCGTAGCAAAGAGTTGGGGGAATTAGACCTTGGGGACTACTCACCATATGCAACAACCGGTTGTACGGATGAGGTATTGAATGGCCCCTCTCAAACATTTTTGCGTTTGGTGGAAAGGTATGATTTGGGTTCCTCAATATTGAGAGAAAACGGCAATTCGATAGAACCCCTCAGGCAACTGTTGGACGAACACTGGGAATCGATTACGGACAAGGAGATCAGATCAATACTACAGCCAGCATATGATATGGCAAACGAAAGGATGAATTCGCCCGATCCCTATTTCCCAAGTGCTGGAGCAATGGTCGCAAAAATACTTGCAATTTCGATGACCACCTCAAACTAGAATCTGAAATAGATAAAATCAATCGTTTCTGCAGGTCGAAGTAGGAATGTTGCAGTTAAAAGAACACCCGAACAACAGCCCCAAACCCACGGGTTTTGTTTCGCCATCCAATACTTGAACCCACCAATTTTCCCACTGAAACCATGTGCAATGATGAAAATACAAACCAAGGAAAAGGTCAACAATTTGATTTCAGGGAGAGCCTCAAGGAATTCAGTTTGATCCCAATGCGCATCAATTCCCATGAATGACTTCAGGGATCTAAGCATCATGGACGTATCCTCTACTCTGAAGACCAACCAAGTCATGAATACGAAATATTGTGTTACGACCCAACTTCCAATGAACATGGTTTTTGGTGCAGAAATAGATATATTTTTGATAAAATCAATTTGAATTAACCAACGATGGGCAAGAAGAAGTACACCGTGCATTGCCCCCCAAAGGACGAAATTCCACGATGCCCCATGCCAAAGACCCCCGAGTAACATTGTGCCCATCAATGCCGTGATTAACACACGAGTCCCCCCGCGACTCCCCCCAAGGGGGATGTACAGATAATCGCGCAACCATGTAGAGAGAGAAATATGCCAACGCCTCCAGAAATCTTGGGGCGATCTTGCTGCATAGGGTGTTTTGAAATTCTCTGGGAGTTCGATTCCAATTAAATGCCCTGAACCAAGAGCAATGTCAGTGTATGCCGAGAAGTCACAATAAATCTGAATTCCGAAACATAAAGCGCCCCACCAAACCAATCCGATATTATCCAATGGAACCCCGTCTGCAAAGATTGCATTGGCATGTAATGCGACATTGTCAGCAATGATGAGTTTCTTCGCGAGACCATAGATGATGAGAGTCAAACCCAATCGAAATCGGTGGGGGTTTGAAGTGACGGGCTTCTGAATTTGTTCCAAGAAATGCTGGGACCGGACAATGGGCCCAGCAACTAGCTGTGGGAAGAACGCCGCATAGCATGCAAAGTCCAGGAATCGTTCGTATGGCCCATGCTTTTCGCGATAGATGTCAATGGTGTAGGACATCGTTTGGAAAGTGTAGAACGAAATTCCCACGGGTAGGAGTAATCCAAACGAATCCAGTTCAGGAGCACCATCGAATCGCAAGCTGGCTAAATTCCAGGTTTCGATGAGGAAATCTAGGTACTTGAAAACAGCCAATAATCCAAGATTGATTGTGAGGCTGCCAACCAACCAGCGCTTCCGCATCTTCTGTTCCTCACTCTCGTGAATTTTTTTACTCGCAGTCCAATCAACAAGTGTTGAGGTGAGTAATAACAGGATATGCCAACCGGATGCTAACCAGAAGAAAACATAACTCATCGCCAACATCATCAAGACTTGTAGATCTCGTTTCTGTCTTCCAATGAATAGTACCATTACCACTACAATAGGCAAGAAAATCGTGTAGTATTGAGGGGTGACAAAATCCATCCAATCACCTATCTATGCAATATTTCACTAATGGTCGGAATCAACTGTTCACAGTACTTTTCCCTGCCATCATCGTCTAAGTGATTACGATCGTAAAAATCCTCATGTGTCCAAGTGTTTTCCACCCAAATTTGATCAAAAATAGTAACACCATCATATTGTGAATATGCGGAAATTGTTTCATTAAACCCGTCCCATTGACCTTCTTCTAAAAATTTCAAATGTTCTGGATGATAGGCAGGGGTGATGATTACGACATCAATGCCCCCCTCTATCAAAGAAGTAATCTGATAGTTTAACGCCAAATGTGAGAGAGTACCTGTTGATGGAGGACTAGCCCATGGGGATGTTTGTAATTTAGTGATGAAGTATTCATCCAATTCAACATCGCTCATGCCCTCTAGACCGTAAGTATCGGGGGCGAAAATAGGGGTTTGAAGATATGGCACCCAATCATCATGATTGGAATCAGGTACCCAACCAAAAAGCCCTTCTGCTCTGCCCGAATTTTCCTCTAGAATCATTCGCTGTAGATGTTCTTCTATTGCACTAGGAACGTATTCTTGTCGAAATTGAGATCTCTCAAACTCATTGGTTGCAATCCATTGCCTATATTCACTAGGAACAATCTCTACCCATTTTCCTAAATCTCTCCCATCTTGGTACATTGTATCAAGTGTATATCTTAATTGAAGATATTCAATTGAACTAGAAGATGTAGGGGTGCTTAGAATATCAGGTGATATTTCAATCATTACAATTTCAGGATTACTCAGTAATATCCGTGGAATATGTTGCATATCTGTATATGGTTTCGAAGCCGGTTGTGCTAGGTTGTAAACTCTGACGTCATCATCAATTCCATTTCCAATACATTCACCATCAATACCCTTGAAGGTCATTGATGAGCCAATTGCTATGACTGAAATTGAATCATCATCTGCTATCGTATTCAATGCATCAACGGTAATAGTATATCTTGAGCCGATGAATATTGATTGATCTCTCATCAATGGTTCAGTCAAGTGAAACCCGATTGTATTTGGTAAAACCATCAATAATGCTACAGACACAATTATTGACAGGAAAAATCCGTTGGTATCAATAACCGGATCATCTTCCATATTTTCCGCCTAGTCATCTAGTGTATCAACATCGCTCTGCTTCCCGGTTAATACACCCCGAAGTCGAGCATTGTCTGATTGAAGCGCATCAAAGAGATCGTAGTTGACACCAAGTTCTTTCGCAAGCACACGCAGCGCATTGGAATCTTTGGGCAGACACTTTCCACCAAATCCACGATTGAGGCCGAAGATTGGGTCGAGATGACTGGGGCCGATTGGTTGAGCCTGTTCTGCAGTGATGATATCTCGAACCGCATACCAATCTTCATCCAGGCCTTCACAGATGTCGTACATCTGGTTGGCAAAGATGACCTTCATTGCATAGAATGTATTCTTCGTGTACTTGACCAATTCAGCTTGAGTTGGGGTGACTTGGAAGGTTTGATCTCGCTTTAAAACACCAGCCTCGCGATGTTGCTGAAATACACGTTCGGCAACATCAGAATGGTGCGTTCCACATACGAGAATATCTTGATTCCCAAAATCCTCTAGGTGACGACGTTCTACGAGGAATTCAGGACTGTAGGCAATCTTGAGATTTGGATATTCGTCGTGATATCTTTGAGTCGTTCCAGGGACCACAGTGCTCTTGATGACGGCTGTGAATCCATCGGGCAATTCATTGAGTACAGATTCAACAATTGACAGATTGCAAGAACCATCGTCGGACATGGGAGTAGGTACAGCGATGTAAGCCATGTCGACCTGATCGGTAACATCGGCTAGAGTCGTACCTCGAACAGGGTCGTGAATGAACAATTCATGAGCATCTGCAAACCAGTGCTCAATGGCACCACCTACAATCCCAGCCCCTATGATACCGACTCTCATGCGTTTCGCCGACCCAAATCTCTGTTATGAGTCTGCCCGATAGTGAAAACTTTGTTTTCGGCCCGTAGGGCCGTCCCAATGAATCACTTCTTGATGCATACATTGACCGGTTGTATTGAAGAGTTGGTGCTGCGCCGTACACTAGTATGGGCCGTGACGAAGACAGTGTGCTAGAGTTGCACGCTGAGACACCGACCCTATCCGCTCCGTTCAAGATGTTTCAAAATTTGAGGGAATATCGCCATTTATTGCGCCATTTCATTTCTAGAGATATGAAGACAAGATATCATGGTTCGATTATTGGGTGGGGCTGGTCAATTGCAGAACCACTTGCACTTACAGTCACCTTCTACATTTTGTTCGCAATTTTATCAGATAGCACAGATCCATATCGCCCATTCAATATTTTGATGGGTATTCTTGCTTGGTCATATTTCGCCAAGACGCTGACACGAGGAACCACCTCCTTGCAACGAAATTCAGGGCTGATCCAGCGAATATATTTCCCAAGGGAAATTTTTGTTTTCTCGCAAGGTGGATTTCAATTGGTTCAATTGTTACTGAGCATGATTGTAATCATCCCACTCTTGTATCACTATGAATTGGCGCCTACAATTCATTTGCTTTATTTCCCATTGGCTGTAATTCTCATTGGGATGTTTGCAATTGGCATTGCATTCTTTACCAGCATCATCCAAACCAAAGTGCGAGATATGGAGCACATTGTTACTGTAACTCTACGAATTGGATTTTATTTATCTCCGGTATTTTACAACTTAGATATGATTACTGGAAGCCGCATTCCTGCAGAATATAGTGACATTTACCTATATGCAAATCCCATGGCAACATATCTCACTATGATGCGCTGTGCATTTACTGGGCAGCCATTGGGAATTGATGATTTCAATCTCGCAGTTACGATATCGTCAACAGTCCTAATTTTCTTGTTAGGTTCGATGTTCTTCATGCGCAGAGAGCGCAAGGCGGTGAAGAATCTATGACGGACATTGCTATTCAACTCGAAGGCGTCAGCCTTGATTATCCAAAGCACAAGTCAGGCGGCGGCCTTCTGCGAGAAGTTCTCACTGGACGATTCCGCAAGACACGAGACGAGGCAGCCTGGCATCGTGCTGTCAACGACCTCGATTTAACCGTCAATCGTGGAGAGGTCGTTGGAATCATGGGTCCGAATGGATCAGGAAAGAGCACGTTACTTCGAGTCATTGGCGGGATCTATGCTCCCGATGAGGGCACGGTTCGGACACGTGGTCGAATCACATTACTCGCAGGTGTTGGAACCGGTTTCAATCGTGATTTAACCGGCCGTGAGAACATCATGCTCACAGGCAGTATTTTCGGATTTGATCACAAAGAGATGTCAGAGATGACTCCATCCGTCATCGAATTTTCTGGCATTGAGAATTTCATCGACGAACCCGTTCGAACGTATTCCTCAGGGATGCGCGCCCGCCTCGGATTCTCGATTGTATCCCATATGGAACCTAACATTTTGTTGCTAGATGAGGTGATGAGTGTCGGAGATTATGATTTCAAAAAACGCTCAAGAGCTCGTATTGAGGAAATGGTTAGAGGTGATGCAACCGTTGTCATCGTATCCCACTCTGCAAATTTGTTGAGGGACCTTTGCGACCGAATTTTCTACATTGAAGCAGGCTCATTCAAGACTGATGGAGATAATGATTCAGCCATTAAGCAATACCAATCAGAGAAGGAAGGCGTCTAAATTGGAGCAAGCAACAGTCTCTGACATTCTGGATCCCCTTGAAGGCGAAGGTGAGACACTTGAATTCAGTTTAGCCCAAATTGAGTATCTGCGAAACGAATTTGAGCGTCAGAGGCGTTGGGTTGGCACCCTCTCCGCCCGAGAGAAGTCCGCTTTGGATGAACTCGATGCGATTTCAAATTCTGTCAGTTATCGCCTAGGCCGGTTTGTTACCTGGCCGGCCCGCAGAATACTAAAATTGTTCAAGCGGCGTAGAGTTAAAATCCATCATTTTGTTGAGGATGAGGACGAAGAAGATGAGACCTCGGAGTTGTTTGCATCAAGCCTTCTAATCACTCCTGAATTATTACCAGAGAGTGGTGTTCAACAGAAACCCGATTTATTGGTCGAGGAGTTACTCCTCTCTGTCCGCCGTCATAGTCTAGCCGTCAACGCAGCCCGTGATCTAATTTTAGATGGTGCCTTTGGTATGACAGACGAGGATTTGTTGGATGCACTCAACAGGGTCATGAACCACATGTTACGTGTAGGCGAATATCGTCCATCAATTCGAAATGTCTTCGTTGCATCAACTCGGGCATTGTCTCATAGACATGCGGCTCTTGCGATTGAATACGGTGAACAATGGGCGGACGAAATCGATGATTCACGCGCATATCGAACCCTCATTCAATTACACGGCCGTAGTGGTAATTTCTCAAGACCAATGGAATTGCTACAACGAATGCCCAAAGATGAATGGAGGAGGGAACAAACCAATCGCTTCAAGATCGCATCGAGATTGTACAAATCAGGTTTGAATGTGAAATATCCATCTCGGAAGAAGATGGATCCAATCCCGAATGCAATCCTTTACCATGCATCACAAAGTATGCCCCATTCAACATCAGGCTATTCAATCCGAACTCATGGCTTAGTCACAGCAATTCGAAAAGCGAATTGGGGCGCCCAAGTTCATCTTCGACACGGATATCCCTTAGATCGAAGTGACTTCAAAGGTGAGGTTGTAAATGCAGAGGAAGATGTAGATGGCACACCTTACCATTTTCATCCCAATTCGTCTAATGTCAATAGTTCCCTCATCAATTATTCAAATGTATTTAATTTTAGCAAACTAGAGGAATATCAAGAAAGTGCCGTTCGAACATTAATGCAACAGGCAGCCACATCCCGCCCCGCAATTATCCATTCAGCATCGAATTTTGTAGTGGGTTTGGCCGGTGCAGAGGCAGCAAAACGGCTCGGCATCCCTTCAATATATGAGATTCGTGGATTTTGGCATTTGACCCAAGCAACAAAACGCCTTGGTTACGAAAAATCAGATCATTATCACCTGTCAGAGCGACTAGAGTTTGAAGCCGCAAGGAATTCGGATCATGTATTTACAATCACAAATGCCCTCAGAGATATCTTACTTGAGAATGGAATTGAACCAGAGAAAGTTAGTGTTCTACCGAACGCGGTAGACCCAGATCGGTTTGACATTACACCACGCGACAATGAATTGGAGGCCGAGTTGGAATATGAGGGCAAAGTTGTCGTTGGCTATATTGGCTCTTTTGTGGAGTACGAAGGTTTGGAACTCTTGCTTGAAGCAATCGCCCAATTGAAAAATGAGTTGGGGGATATATTCCGTGTACTAATGGTCGGCGACGGTTCAATCCATGAGAAGTTGTGGAGAATGACACGATTCCTCGCAATCGAAGATATAGTGACATTTACTGGACGTGTACCCTATGATCAAGTCGAGAGATATTATTCTCTAATCGACATCGTCCCACTTCCAAGGTTGGGTCTGCGTGTCTGTGAATTGGTATCACCCCTCAAACCGTTTGAGGCGATGGCAACAGGCAAGGTTCTCATCACATCAGACGTGGCAGCTCTCGCTGAAATTGTCGATGATGGTAAGACCGGATTGTTACATCGCAAGGATGACGCAGGCCATCTGGCTGAACGCCTCAAAGAAGCCATTACTGATTCAGAGCTTCGAGAGAAGATTGGTCTACAGGCCCGCGATTGGGTCTGTGAGACTCATTCGTGGGACGTCATATCTTCACGCGTGACTGAAGTTTACACTCGTTTATTGGAGGACAAAAAATGACAGGACCCGTAATTCTCGTTGTTGGCGCACGACCAAATTTTATGAAAATCGCACCAATTCATGCTGAATTGGCAAAGAGAGGAATCGCGCAAATTCTTTTGCATACAGGCCAACATTATGATGAAAACATGTCCAAGGTATTCTTTGACGATCTCGGCATGCCCCAACCAGATATCTATCTGGGTATTGGCAGTGGTAGTCATGCGACACAGACAGCAAAAGTGATGGTTGAATTCGAAAAGGTGTGCAAGGAGCATCAGCCGAGCATGGTTGTGGTTGTAGGGGATGTTAACTCCACAGTTGCATGCAGTATGGTCTGTGCGAAAGAATGGATTCCTTGTGCCCATGTCGAGGCTGGACTCCGATCATTCGATCGTGAGATGCCAGAAGAGATCAATCGACTGATTACTGATGCAATCGCTGATTTACTCCTTACTCCATCGCCCGATGGGGATGAGAACTTACGCAAGGAAGGAGTTGCTGAAGAGAGAATCAAGCGTGTAGGCAATATCATGATCGATTCGTTGTTCAATAATCTTGAACGAGCCAATTCGAGTACTATTCACGAGGACTTGGGTGTGCAGAAGGGCTCCTATGGTGTACTGACTCTTCATCGCCCCAGCAATGTAGACCAAGTCGATGCCTTCATCCGGATCTTGGAGGCATTGGAACAAATTGGCGAGAGAGTACCTTTGGTATTCCCGCTTCACCCCAGAACACGTGCACGCGCTGAAGAATTTGGTTTAACCGAACGACTTGAGGCCATTCCAAACATTGTCTTAACCGGTCCAGCAGGTTACCTTGATTTCGTCGCCCTCATGGCAGAATCAAAACTGGTGTTGACAGATTCCGGAGGCCTCCAAGAAGAGACGACCGCACTCGGGATCCCTTGTCTGACGCTCAGAGAGAACACCGAGCGCCCAATCACGGTAACCGAAGGCACCAACACGATTGTCGGAAACCAGACACAAGTGATTCTTGATGCAGCGAACGACATTCTCGATAATGGTGGTAAAGCAGGTAGAATTCCAGACCTTTGGGATGGAAATACAGCAGAGCGCATCGCCAACATCATCGAGGAAACAATTGGAAAATGAGGTTAGATCATGGGTAAATCGCATTTTGCAATCGATCAAGGTGTGTTAACTGCAATTCGCCAGATTGTACCCAAAGGTGGTCGGATCATTGAATTGGGCAGTGGTGATGGCACTGAAAAACTCGCAGAAAGATATGAAGTATACTCAGTTGAGGACAACGAAGAATGGGTAGGACATTGCTCGGATTCAAACTATATTCATGCTCCATTGATTGAATTAACGAGCCAATCAACAACTTACAATTGGTATGACCCGTCCATTTTGCAAAAGGAATTACCTCAATCCTGTGATCTTGTATTGGTGGACGGACCAGCAGGAAGTATCAATCGACAAGGATTACTTTGGCATTTGGAATTATTTCCACTGGATGCTCATTTCATCGTTGATGACACACTGAGAGAATCAGAATGCAATTTGGCAAGAGAAATCGCATATTTGTTGAATCGCCCTTTGCATATGTTTTGGAATTTTTGTGTAATCCCGACCAAACCACTTACACCACTACGTGTGGCAAGGATTCAACGTCAATGTCTACGTATTCTTGAGAAAGAGTCTTCCTTGTATTTGGAATCATATTTCACCCAAATAACCCCTGTTTTACCGATTGACTCATCTAGATGGCAAGAACATGAGATTTCATTGAATCTTACTCTTCAAAAGAAAATTGAGGACTTAGAATCTAAGCAAACACATATTGAATCAAAACTCAAAACCCTTGAGTCCTCATGGTCATATCGTTTAGGACGATTGTTGTTGTTACCATTAAAGCCATTTTATCATATCAATAAGCGAATGCGTAGGTGAAAGAATGCGTATATTGCATGTATTGGCCAACGGACCCCCTGATGTGAATGGGTATGCCGTGCGCACGCAAGGTCTACTGAAGGCCTACTCTGAAACTGGACAAATCGAACCCATTGGCCTCACCTCCCCTTGGTACCCGGAACGAGAGAGCATGGCTGAACCCATCGAAGTCGATGGCATCACATACCATCGTTGTCTTCACCCTGCTCGAATGAAATCAACATCCGGTGCAGGCATGAAATGGTCAGCTTCCCGTGGTAGAGATCGCATCACAGGAAGTGAAGGATTCGCTGCCAAACCATTCTGGAGACGCGCACTCCATTTCGCACTCAAACCTCTGCGTCCGGGATGGTCGTGGATTGAGGAACGAATATTGTTCAAACATTTCACAGCCCGAATCATTGAGGTTGCTAAGCAAGAGAATGCTGAGATCATCCATGCTCATGTTCCATACAGAGTCGGCATGCCTGCCATGAAGGCCGCTCGCACTCTTGGAATCCCATTCGTGTATGAGATGCGAGGGATGTGGGAGGAATCCGCAGTCGCAAGTGGTCGATGGCGTGCAGGCGGATTGGCCCACAACCGCTTCCGTCGCATGGAAACCAGGGTCCTCCGTAAAGCAGACGCGGTGATTTGCATCAGTGAGACACTTCGTAACGAGGCCATTTCACGGGGGGTCCCTTCTGGAAAAATCACCATTGTACCCAATGCGGTCAATCCTAAGGATTCTACAGCCAGTGAATCGGAATTACTTGAGCAAATGAAAGACAAATTGAGCGACAGCCTAGTAGTTGGTTACATCGGCAGCCTTCGGGAACTGGAAGGCGTGGACACAACAGCGGAGGCAGTGTCCTTGCTCCGAGAAGGCGGCCTTGATGCCAAACTGTTTGTCCTCTCATCTGAATCTGGGCAATCAGAATTGCTAGTTCATTGTGAGCGACTAGGGATTGGAGAGCATGCACATGTTGTCGGTCCCGTTCCCCATGAACAAGTTGCCCCGTTTTACAAACTCATAGACGTCTTTGTGGTCAGTCGACCCAACACACGAGTCACTCGCCTTGTGACTCCACTCAAACCCTTTGAGGCCATGCAAGCAGGATGCCCACTCGTAATGTCAGATTTACCCGCGCTTGCTGAGATTGTTACGGATGGAGAAACAGGGAGGTTGTATCCTCCAGATGATGTTGAGTCATTGGCAAATACGATCCGGGAATTGCTAGAGGATGAACCCATTCGAACCGGCCTTGGTACCGCAGCTGCAAAATGGGTTGCAGCAGAAAGAACATGGTCAAAGGTGGTCAACGGAACCACCGAAGTTTACCAGAACCTGCTTCACGATTCAGGCAGATAATCGCCATCTCGAAGATTACATGGAAGAGGCGAGAGTCTTCCAGACTCCGCATACTTCGCCGCTTCAAGCAGAGCATCCGGTGTTCCACAATCGATCCACAATGAATCGGGCCAATCGATGATTTTCGCACCACCTTCTGCGACATAGGTCTGGTTCACATCGGTAATCGATACACCACTCTCGCCGCTTGTAACCGCAGCATCAAGTCGTGACCAGAACGTCTCATCAAACAGATAGATGCCACCAATCGCAAAGGAAGAAGGCGGGTCCTTTGGCTTCTCAACAATGTCAGTTAACTCACCATTTTCGCCGAACACCGCCACACCAAAGCGCTCAGGGTCCTCGACTTCACGACCCACCAAACGGCAACCAGGTGGATCTTTTGCTGCTCTGAATTCACTCACCGCATCGGTAAATTCGATGGTTGTGATGTTGTCTGAGAAGTAGACAAGAATCCGACTACCTTCGACATGTGGTCGAGCCAAATTGAGTGCGTGCTGCACACCTTTCGGCTCTTCTTCAATCACATAGTGAATATTTTCGCCAGGCAAACCAGTGCCCACATGCTGAGCAATTTGTCCAATGAATCGATTTCCAATGATTGTGATGTCCGTAATCCCTGATCGACGAATTGTAGCGAGTGCATAGTCGATGACTGGACGGCGATGCAGTGGCAAGAGCGTCTTGTGTGTATACCGCGTAAACGGATACAATCGTGACCCATGGCCACCTGCAACAAGAATCGCCTTCATGATTTCACATCCATCAGTATTGGTTGGGTGAACCAACCGCATTGGCCTTCCAGCCCATCGCTTCCATTGCATCTAGGTCGAGCACACGTCGCCCATCATACAGAATGGGTGTACGCATGCGCGCGAGCAAACCTTGCCAATCCAAGTCTTTGCATTCCGGATGGGCTGTTGCCAGCACCACCATATCGAATTCACTCGCATCATCAATATCTTCGATGACACCAATTCCTTCGGGAATATCATCAGCGGAAAGATATGGATCCCAAGTCGAGACCGAAATTCCTGCTTCAATCAAACTGTCCGCGAGTGGATCGGCAGGTGTCTCTCGAGCATCTCCCACACCGGCTTTGTAGGACCAACCAAGGAACAGAACACGACCATCGTTAGCAGGAACGCCTGCTCGGTAGAGTAATTCACGTAGAACACCAGAGACATGCCGAGGCATCATCCGGTTCACAGCTCGAGCCGCAGTAATCAGTTCAGCCGGAACTCCAACTTCCTGTGCTCTTTGCATCATGTAGTATGGGTCGACAGGAATACAATGGCCACCGACACCAATTCCTGGCGTGTATCTGTGGAAATTCCACTTGGTGGCCGCCGCGGACAAAACATCCTCGACATCTAGGTCCAGTTCAGGGAAGATCTGTGCCAATTCGTTGACCAACGCGATGTTGATATCCCGCTGAACATTTTCGATGACCTTGGTCGCCTCAGCGACTTCGACCTTGCCCACATACCGAACATCTTCGACGGTCAAGCGACGATAGAGATTGACAAGACTCTCACCCACTTCAGGGTCAGAACATCCGATGACTCGCGCGACTTGACGAACACCGTGGTTCGGGTCGCCCGGATTGAATCGCTCAGGACAATAGGCGACTTCAACATCCTCGCCTTCCGATAGCCCCAATTCTTCCAGAAGAGGTAACCACGTGCTTGCAGTCACACCTGGGTAGACGGTACTTTCGAGAATCACAATCTTCCTGTTGCCCTTTCCAGCCGCTTCAAACACGGCTCGACCAGCACTTTCAACGTAGGAAAGGTCAGGTTTCAAATCCGGAGAAACCGGTGTTGGGACTGTCACGATGAGCACATCACAGGCCGCGGTCGCATCCGCTGTGCTTCGGGTGATCGTCCATCGCTCAGATCCCGGTTCAGGAATCATATCATCCAAATCAGGGTCACCCAGTGGGTTACGGCCTTCATGCAAAGCGTTGACAATCCGCTCCGAAAGGTCGACACCCCACACATTGAAACCCGCGTCTCGGAATCCAATGGCTGTTGGAAGGCCGACATATCCAAGTCCAATAATGCCGACACTCAGGTCGCCAGAATCGGCTCGGTCGGCGAACGAGGCATCCCATCCCATGTTTTCGCCGCCTAACTCTTGCTTCATCAAGCCCTCGGTTGACCAAATGCATCAAAGAACGCCGCCCGTAGGGCGGCATATGCGCGTTTTTGTGACAGGTGGTGCCGGCTTCATCGGCTCTCATGTCTGCGAAAGATTGCTGCACAGCGGGGCCGCAGTCATCGCCTTCGACGATTTCTCAAGCGGCCACACCCGAATCGATGGCGTCACCACCATCGAAGGTGATGTGAGAAACTTCGATGACGTCCTCTCAGCGATGTCGAATTGTACCCATGTCGTTCACCTTGCAGCCCTCGCATCTGTACCCGCATCCTTTGCCGATCCATCCCAATCAGAATCGGTCAACTTGCAGGGGACACTCAATGTCATCGAGGCCGCAAGACAAGTGGGCGTCAAGCGAATCGTGTTCTCAAGTACCGCTGCCATCTATGGCAATGCTTCCGATCAACCCGTCACAGAATCAACCACCGCAAATTGCCAATCCCCATATGCTGAAGATAAATTGGCGGCCGAAGTTGCAATTTTGAACTCAGGAATAGACGTGATTTCTCTACGTTACTTCAACGTACACGGGCCCCGCCAAGACCCCAATGGTGCTTACGCTGCCGTGATTCCTGCCTTCATTCAAACACTGATGAACCATCAATCACCCACCATCTTTGGTACCGGCGAAGCGACCCGAGATTTCGTCAGCGTACTCGATGTGGCTGAAATCAATATGTTGGCACTACAAACGGATAACGAATCCGCACTCGGCCAAGTCTACAATGTGGCATCAGGCTCATCCATGTCCGTCATGGAACTGTTTACCACTTTACGCAACTTATTGGCTGATAAAGAACCCACAATAGGTTCGGTCGAACCAACATTTGCTTCCCCTCGTGAAGGAGATATATTGCATTCATCCGCCTCGATTGAGAAAGCCAGAGCGGTTCTTGGATTCAATCCAGAGACAGATCCTCATCAGGCTCTGAAGACGACGGTGGAGGCATATTGGGCTCAGCGCGAGTAGGTGCTCTGGGGAAATCTCCACCTTCTCCGAAATCATGACCTTTCTTTACCAAATCCCCCAACTTTTCGACACCAGCCTCAATGAGTTCAGGATCTGATTTTTCGGCTGCTTCCCACGATTCCTGAGATTTTAGATCGCGTGCAGTATTTGCTTCTTCCACCAATTTTTCACCCTCGGTTAATTCACCTTCAAGCCCTTCAAATTCAGGTCGGGGAGTCATGGCATCAATTCTCGGCATTCTCGAATCGATGGTGTCTGCTCCGGACCCTTCCGCAGGTCCTCGTGGGTCCTCGCCACGCGTTTTGTAAACGACTCGACCCCACTTATCCCTCTCCTTGGAGAGCGCACCCCCTTCTTGGGGGCGCATGAGAACATCCAGTATATCCGCTCCACCGGGCATGCCGAGGACTCGTGACGCGATCCCCTTCCCTTCTTGCTGCAAAAGAGGGGCGACATCCATACCATCCAGCAACGCGTCGCGAATCTGTCTGTAGCGTTGATTTCCAGATACGCGGCCCAAGAATACCCCGACAAAAAATGCAAACAACAAGGTCGCAATAGACTCCAGTTCAGAAAGAGGTAATTCAAAGTAAAATAGCAGGCCCATTGCAAGGATTAGACCGGTTGGTACCCACAGTACCGTCCGGCGTAAAATCAAGTCCTTTCGAAACCTTTCCATGTCGTCAGAACTGAGCGGAGCCGCCCCAACCCAGTTCAAGTCGTCACCTGCCACGATGGGTTCTCAGGAGAGGTCCGCGTTGAAGGCTTCTATCCAATTGTTCTCATTATTGGTGGTTATTGGACGAGCTTTGAGTTTCAAATCAGGGATGATCGGCGTTTTCCTTGAAGGCCGTTCAGAAATTACTGGGACGGTGATACTCTGTGAAATGTCATCGGTTCCACTCACCAGAACGGAGTCCTGAACTGACACATTTGAGGTTCGTGGCTCAAGCGCCAAACGGTGCAGTAAATCCGTCATTGTGCGTTGCATTTCTCGGCTCTGCTCAGCGAAGGCCTCAGTCAATCGACCACTTTCATCTGCAAGTTTCCGTTGCGCTTGATGCGCTTCAGTAGATTGACTCCCAAGCACTTGTTGCATTGTATGAATCATCTCGCTCCAACGCTGGTTGACATCGTCAGTCCTCTCTTCAAATTGAAGAAGCATTTGTTCCTGGGCCTCAATCAATCGTTGAGCCTCCTCCATCGCGCGTGCCTGCGCCTGCAAGGTTTCGCGTTGACTCTCAATCAGTTTCCTTGCTTCAGGGGCTCCCACCGAATCCCGTCGTTCTAGTTCTGAAACAGCGGCCGAGAGTTCATGATGCTGTACACGTAAATTGTGATCCATTTTTCCAATTCTCGTGCTGGCATCTTTCAATCTCAAATATTGGCCATTAATAACGTGCCTCAATCGTCGCTTTTCAGCACCGTTTCGCGGTAATTCGAACAGCAATACAACGTAGGTACCAACAATGGCACCAAGCGTCGGTTCCCCGAGAATAATTGTCAACCATACTCCGGCCGCGAGGCCCGCTAAGACAGATACAAGTCGTGACATCCCAATCAATTTGTTCTGACACTGGACCCATATAGTCCAAAATGTGGGGTGGCCCGGGGGCCCAGCATCAGCCTAGGACGAATTCGTTCTCGCCCACTTCAATGATCGTGCCTTGTTCAAGCAGCCACTCGAGGGCTTCTACCAATTCTTCTGAATCGATTCCACGAGGGATTAGAGCGACCCCCAGTGCTTCCAGAGTGATTGTAGATTCTCCTTCAGCCGCCCTCTGTTCAAGGTGCAACAAAATAGCCTGTGCGCAGACCGCCAAGAGCGGGTCATCTCCGACATCGTCGGATAGATAATTGAGGTGAGCTGATGCGGGGTGCAATTCCCAATCGTCATCGACCACTTCGACATCTTCAGTGCGTTCTGCCGACCCAAATGCATCGAACAGATTGTATTGCCGCGTACCACCCTCATCGAGTTCAATATCACGGCCAATTCGGTTGGCCAACGCTTCCAATCGAGCGATTCGCTGCTCTAATCGCATTTTTTCACGCCCGAGGTTCGCCTCGACAATTTTCATTTCTTCATTGGCTCTTTCAATCAACCAACTGTTCATGTCCCAATCGGGGTCAAGCCGAAGCATGGTATCCCACAGTCGTTGCAACTCGTCGGGTAGAGTCGAAGCATCCAACCGGGGGCGCTCATCATGATCGGAAGGTGTTCCAGACATCTTCATGAACGGTGTAATGACGGTAAATGAAGAGTTCGTTCCGTCACTGACTTTTCTAGGTGGAGAAAGGGATGCACTCCTTCATGTAGGGGGAACGATTGGCGAGTCGCATGACGTCCTACACATTGGCTCTCCTTCCCGGCGACGGGATTGGCCGAGACGTCATGATTGAAGCCGAAAAAATTCTCAGCGTTATCGAACAACTAACACCCATCTCCTTGACGATTAACAAAATTCCTTGTGGAGGTGAGCACTATCTTGCGACTGGCGAAGAATGGCCAGAGGGTAGCTTTGATTTCTGCCGCGACGAGGCAGACGCCATTCTCCTCGGAGCTGTTGGCTGGCCAGGTGCGATTACGGAAGACGGGGATCTCGCAGGCGGTTCGGTAATCCTCGGATTGCGTAGCGGTTTAGACCTCTATGCGAATGTACGTCCCATCCGATTGTATGAGGGCGTTCAACACAAGATTCACGGTGAATTCAAGCAGGTTTGGGAACCAGGTATGGTTGACATGCTCATCATTCGAGAGAATACAGAGGGCCTGTATCACTCACTTCTGCGCCGTTCCGCTGACAAAGCTCAGGGTCGAGATGCATGGGAACCCAGTGAGATGGAATTCCCTGGCCTCGATGGAGAGGTCGCATGGGATCCACGCCCCATCTCTCGAAGTGGTAGCGAACGAGTGATTCGATTCGCGTTTGAAGCGGCGCAGCGCCGTAACGGTGCACCAGGAGATGGGAAAACACGCGTGACATGCGTGGACAAATCAAACGTCACACGCGGTTGTCAACTTTTCAATCAGATTTACCATGAAATAGCCGGAAATTATCCGGACACGGATACAGATCATGCCTACATTGATGCATTCTGCATGTGGGCTGTTCGAAATCCAGAGTGGTTCGATGTTGTCGTCACACCCAACATGTTTGGTGACATCAGTACAGATCTCGCCAGTGTGCTGCAGGGCGGCATGGGCATCGCAGCCAGCGCCAATCTAGGAGATGGACACGGTATGTTCGAACCGGTCCACGGTTCGGCCCCCAAGTATGCCGGTCAAAACACGACCAATCCAATGGCGATGATCAACAGCGTTTCACTCATGTTCGATTGGCTGGGTGAGACCAAGGACGATGCGGATTGCAAGACGGTGGCCGATTTCATTGATATGGCCGTCACAGAGACAATGATGGGCGACACATTGACCTATGATTTGGGTGGAGGCTCAGGCACCAGTGAGGTTGGAGATAAAATCGCAGGGATTCTAGAATCCCTTCTCCGCAAGCACTTCGCAGTCGCTTGAATCATTCAGAAGATTCGTGCCTTGCTCTTTCATTCCTCATGGCTTCTTCAAATTCAGCCCAGAGTTCCTTTTCGACCTCTGCGCGAATCACTGGCACCATCTCTTCGACGACCTGTTGCCGAACTTGATCTCGGATGGCCACCGCCACTTCACCAACGATTTCCTGTTCGATTTCAGCGCGTAGACTCTCTCGAATTTCTTCGAGGTTTACACCGGCTTGAGGAAAGCCGTCGAGAAACCCTTCCTCTTGTCTATGAATCAGTCGTGCACGTTCATCGGCCATATGCTCGATGTGCTGTTCAATCCGTTGAACAACTTCCAGACTCCATTCGGAGTGAGGGTCGGGTAAACGACCCTGGCTGACCAACTGCTGCAACATTTGCACACTTCGAACCCGAACGGGGTCGCCAGCCAGATAGTCAGCAGAACCCGTTACAAACGAGAGGATTGCTTCGACAAACTCACCTTCAGGAACGTCCGAACCACAGCCAGGGCATTCCGTGACATGGTCATCTTCAACACGCTTTTTCGCGGTCTTTCCATCAGCATCTTTCTTTGATTTTCTTCGAACGGGTTTTTTTGGTCCTTCAAGATCAAATGAAACTTGAGAAGCTAGGAACCCATCCCCTTCACGGAGCAACCGCTCTTGCTCTTCTGACATCTTGTTCAAAGCGAGGTTGTTTTCACTATGCAAAAGGGTTCTCCCGAATTCTGCGCTGCAGAGTGACATTCTGCAGATCTACTCAAATCTCCGGAGGATTACTTCGATGGCATCTTGCAAATTCGCCTCATTATCCCAATCGGTATTCTCCGGAGCAGGCCCCTGCCTCAGATATTCAAGCAGGATCTGAACACATCGAGTCAATTCATCGACAATGGTGACCGTTGCTGTACGCGCCGTTCGAGATAATGGATTCAAATCGATGACGCAAACCGTTTTGCCCATTGCGATGAGGGCCTCACACCGATCTCCGTCTTCTAAGGGCACAAGAATCGTATCGGCAGTCAAAATGCCATCTGAGTGACAATTGGCTCGCGGACCATCGAGGTTCGGGATTCTACCATCGGGATTTCCTCCTAGAATATCTACATCCGATATTTTCTTCAAGAGTTCTGGAAACAATTCCGCGGCTTGTTGTCGTTGTACCTGAAGTGCTGAAAGTAATGCATCCATTCGTTCGGGTGTTCGATAGTAGATGTTGACTTCAATTGGACAATTCAGAACAGCTGCGCAGGCGATCAACTGTGGCCCTGCAAGAGCGACCGTATTGCCATTGACTGAAATCACACATTTTTCTGAGGATTGGAGTCTAGCAGCGGTTTCAACGATTGCTTTTCTTGCTGGCTCACAAGTAGTCTCTCCAAGCAGATAATCGAAGGCCTCACCACGACCATGAGCAATCAACGCAGAGTCGGCTAGCATACCCGCTGCCGCAGCATCGGTCAACATTTTTCGAGCCATCAATGAAGCATATCGAGGGTGCGATTCGGGGACTTTGCCCATCTGTTCACACCCCTTCAAAGATACAGGTTAGATCAAGAGGGGGTGCAGCGCGATGCAGGCCTGAAGTTGAGATTACGTCAACCTTGGAACTCTGCCATGCTTCAAGGTCTTCAAAGTTAATATTACCACTGGCTTCGATGGTCACATATCCTCGAAGTCCCCTGGTTTGGATGTCGAGTGCTGCATCACGAGACAGTTCAGGTCCCATGTTGTCAAGCATGATGTTGAGACGCATCCCTTCGTCGTCATCCAACATACGTTCAGCCCACGCTTCAGCAGCGGCGAGCGCTTCGTCGAGAGAGCGAACCTCTACGGTGACAAATGCCCCGATGGAATCCTTGGGTACATCGCGGAGTACCTTACGAATTCGTGTAGGGCCCACATCTCCTTCTTCCGCAGCGGAAGCGAGATCATTTTCCTTGAGCATCAATGCATCAGCTCTGTGAATACGATGTGTCAATCCACCACCAACGGCGACGGCTGCCTTGTCTAGAATACCCCAACCAGTCTTACGAGTGGCGGCTAGTGGTATCTGGGAATTCGAAACCCAGTGAGCAGTATTGGTTGCGATTCCACTGAGTCGCCCTAGAATATTGAGGATAATCCGTTCACAAACCAAAATTTGGTGGCGCCCACCTTCAATCGTGAGGATACAATCCCCAGAATCGATTCTGGAACCCTCTCCAACGGTCCACGTAAATCGTGCGCCAGGCATCCATTCTCTGAGCAATATATCAGCGACATAGAGCCCAGCCAGTGTTCCTTTTTCCCGAGACCGAATCTCTGCTTTTGTTCGTCGTTCTCCACCCGGAATAGGCTCGAAAACCCCCTCATCAGCCATCATCGCAGTAATCCATCTGCGCGCACTATTTGTGAGCCATTCGGTAGGGCCATCATCAGTGATTAATTTCCGCATACGGTCTTGAGGGGGACTCAATTTCTGGACATGCTCAACCGTTTCGGTAAGGACATCATCGACACCGTTCGCCGCATCGTTCGGCGATTCATCATCAGGTGACACTGTATCGCCGAGTCGGGGGGGGGTTTTCACCCTCTCGGCTGATAAAAAACACCTGATTTTTGCTTTCGCCGCCTTCATGACCCCCACACGACTCCGCTAGAGCATGCGGCGCGTGGGTGTGGTAGGCGATGGCTTGAGTGGCCTGCTCGCCGGCCTCGGCGCCGCTAGTAAGGGCTCAGAAGTCGCGATTTTTGGTCACTCTGAGCCGATCGGAGGCCTCGCATCACCGGTTCACCCGAACGCGGATTGGTTGTTTGATCGAATCCCACTGTTTTGGCGAGTAGGAGGCACTGTGGACAAGATGTTGCGCAGATTGAAGGTGCCAATGAGGACCCGCAAAGTACCTCTATCTAGAATGGCAGTAGTTCGAGACGACAAGCGATATTCACTTCCAAAAAGGTCCAGTATATTCCGTCTCTCCAAGGGCACCATAGATCCGGCATGGGTATCGCTGATTAAAGCCGCAAGAAACGGCGACATAACATGTGCCGAGGGATTCGAAAAAGACGCAGCTACCCTGCTCTCAATTCTTTGGAACTTCGACCCGAAACCAGATCCAGAAGCAATCCTCAACCTCGGTTGGAAACAGCATGCCAAAGTGGCCCTTGATGGGTGGGTGGGGGCAAGCGGCCGCCTCATCGCAGCATGTATGCAAACCGATATCACATTCCACATCGATGGTTCGGTGACTGGAGTCCGTCGGAAGGCAGATGGCACGATTGACGGAGTCAAGCGTAGGGGAAGGATCCTCCCCGTCGATGCAGTTGTCCACGCTCATCCATCACGAACTCCTCCGGACGGCAATAGGATCCTTCATGGCCGATATCTTGGGTTAGAGGGTAATTTCCTTCTCCCTCACGTCGTATTGTGGGATGCCGATCGAGAGGTCCTTCTCGTCGATCTTGGTTCATTGATGCCCGAACGAGTGCCGAGTAAATATCCAGACCAATGGGCTTCACTTGTCCATTGTATTGCATTCGGCGATCCCAGTACATCCGCTGAGAGGATCGAAGAGCTTCTTGACTCGCAATGCTCCGGTTGGCGCAGTGCAATTGCCGTGGATTATACCTTGGACAATTTGCGAATGCCACACCCATTCGATTTTGAATTCGATAATGGCATTTACTATGCCAACGTCGAAAACGCCTTTGAAATCGGCAAAAAAGCAGCCTAACCCTGAATTACATCCAAGCTTGCTTCTGCAGCGGCTAGACAGGCCAATAGATCGTCCATGGTCGATTGCAAGGTGGTGATTGTATCTGCTGTTACACCAACGATTAATTCAGCCTGGCCATCATCAAGATTGGTGACTTCAGCGGTGAACATTCCAGGGTCATCCGCTTCGATTGCTGAAAGGAGTGCCTGGGCCTTTTCAGCGTCTCCAATCCAACGGGCTTGACAAGACGCCATGAACCTCGGATGCAGAACTCATTCATGGCGCCATCGGTCGCAACTCCAATCACCCTTCACGGCCGCCGACAGGATATGCCGGGGTTGTTAGAGTGGTACGACCAAAACGCCCGTGCCCTACCATGGAGGATTGAGAAAGTCACCCCCTGGGAATCCCTCCTTGCTGAAATCATTCTTCAACAAACCCGAATGGAAACAGGTTTACCATATTGGGAGAGGATCAGAAAGGCATACCCTACCTCCGCTGCGCTTGCAGCGGATACTGAAGAAAATCTCCTCCGACTTTGGCAAGGCTGTGGTTACTACGCACGCGCAAGGAACCTGTACAAATTGGCCACTATCCTTGATGGGGACGACCTTCCCCAATCCTACGATGCTTTGCTGAAATTACCGGGGATTGGCCCATACACTGCAGCTGCCATCGCCTCGATGTCATTTGGAGAACCGGTCGCTTGCGTCGATGGTAACGTTCGCCGGGTCATATCGCGCCTTAGAGCAGAGCATTTGAGCGATGCAGATTTACAGAGTGAAGCAAACGCTTTACTCAATCATGAACGCCCAGGGGATTGGAATCAAGCGATGATGGAAATCGGTTCACTCATTTGCACTCCAAGGAATCCTGAATGTGGAATTTGCCCCCTCGAATCAACATGTATGGCAAGCCGTACCTCCAATCCAGAACAATGGCCCCTTCGACGTTCGACCAAACAAGCCCATGTCGATGCAACCGCACTGATTGTATCGGGCGAGGCCGGCTTCCTATTGGAGGCACGCGATGGACGCACCCTTGGTGGCCTGTGGGGCTTACCTTATGCAGAAGGCGAGGTCGCCACATCGGCATTATTGAAGAATCGAAAAGCCGAAAAAATCGGCCATGTTCGGCATGACTTCACCCACAAGAGATTGAATATAACCGTCTACATTTCCGAGGCCCGGGATAACGACGAACTCCGACATCCCGACTCAGTTCCAATGGCAACTTTAGATCGAAAGGTCCTGAATTTTCTCAGGGGATATTTAGGCGAACAGTCTTGAGAGAAAGCGGATACCCCTGACCGTGGCCGAAGAGCAGGTATTGCAGGGACTGCCTCCAGAAGACACAGCGGTGTTTCAAAATTCAGGCGCCACGCTCACCCTCCCCAGCCAAACTCCTCTACCACCGCGTGCGATGTTTGCAGCCCTCCTCGCCCTTTTGGCAGCCTCCGCAGGATTCTATGTCGGGATGGATTATCTCGATGGAGACACGGGGATGTACACACACCGTCAACTGATTTTCACCCAATCCGTGGGTGCACCAAATGAATCAGCGGTTCTGACCGGTGTACTCATCGATAGTGACGGTGAACCATTGAACAATTACACACTCGAGGGGCATCTTGCATTTCGTCGGAATGCTTACGCTAACACCTCGGAAGATGGGACCTTCCGAATGGAAGGGTTGGACCCAGGACAAATGACACTTGATATCGCCTCTCCCGAAGGAGATCGTTTCACCAATCTCATCTTACTCAATGCCCCTGCCGCATTCGAACCTTACGGATTCACCCACCTTGTCATTGAATGGCCGGATGAATCCGAATTTGAAAACGGGCAAGAGTTGTCAGTGGGTGGAAATTGGATCGATCTGAGTGATTCCCAACGAGAGAACAGTACACAACCGTATGATCAAACCGCCGCCGCAATGTATGATATGTTTGGCACAGGATTCATGGGTCTCAGTTTCATCACCTTGGCCATCGCTGCGATTGGGGTCAAAAACAAGAATACTGGACTAATCCGTACGGCCACAGTTACTGGATTCTTCTCCATGGGCCATTTCTATGTTTCATGCGGATTCGGGTTGATCGGATTCTTACTCACATTATCCCTGATTCAGCGAGAATAGTTTCCACATCTCGGCAGAATACTTCCGAATGTGGTGAAATCGGCTATTTGAGGCGAAATAACGACATTTCTTGGGCAGTAGATTATAGTCTACATAGAACTATTCGCTGTTTGGCAGAGACCATCGGCATTCCTCCGCTCCTTACAGCTTCAAGACAAAACGGACGTCACACCGTCTCGTCTGTGTCGATGTTCTCGGCCCCCGAAATCGATGATTTCAGGCA
>JBJLBW010000069.1:0-6651 GCA_045568015.1 Candidatus Poseidoniales archaeon
CCCTCTTTTGTCGAGCATCCATTAGATTGGACAACCCCATCCTGGTTCTTCGATGATCCTGACTCCAAGCCGAACCCAACTGGCGTCCAAGAGCACCTCTTTCATCCGAAGCCCCCGCAAGAGACAGAACCGCTACCAATGCCGCAGCCCGAAGCAAAGGTTCCCGTGAATCGCTTACAACCGTCACTTGTTTCGCAGCGGGCTCTACGTCACGTGCCGCTTTCAGAACCCCTTCCAAAGATTCAGCATAGGATTCAGAAGACAACTTTTCACCTCACAACGGAATATTGCCATGTTTACGGGCTGGCCGGGTTTCTTCTTTATCCAGAAGCATTCCAAGTGCCTTGACGAGACGTCGCCGAGTATCACTGGGTTCGATGACATCATCGATGTACCCCATGGCTGCTGCCTGATATGGATTGGCGAATCGTTCGGTATACTCGTCAACCAGCCTCTGGCGCTCTTCATCGGGGTTGCCTGCGGCTTCAATCCTCCTTCTGTGGATGATTTGGACCGCACCATCGGCGCCCATGACGGCGAGTTCAGCTGTGGGCCAAGCTACATTGTAATCCGCCCGAATGTGCTTTGAGCACATGACATCGTAGGCGCCACCGTATGCCTTGCGTAGTATCACAGTCATCTTCGGTACGGTTGCTTCGGAGTATGCGTAGAGTAATTTCGCACCATGGCGAATGATTCCGCCCCATTCTTGATTTGCGCCTGGAAGGAATCCAGGTACATCCACAAGGGTGAGTAGGGGGATTCCGAAGGCATCACAGAATCTGACAAATCTTGCGGCTTTCGTCGAGGCATCAATGTCTAGGCATCCGGCGAGAACCTTGGGCTGGTTTGCAACCACACCCACAGTGGTTCCGTCGAGCCGGCCAAAGCCAACGACGATATTTCCTGCATAATCTGCTTGAACCTCTAGGAATGCCCCAGCATCAAGAATGGTGCTGATGACTTCTCCGACATCATACGGTTTGTTCGGGTCTTCTGGAACGATGCTATCGAGTGCTTCACACATCCTTTCAGCCGAATCTCCGAGGGATTTGTTTGGGACTCCTGAGAGGTTGTTGGATGGCAATAAACCGATTAGATCACGGGTTAGTTCCAAGGCCTCTTCGTCGGAACCGGCCGTAAAGTGAGTTACCCCTGACTTACTACCATGCGTCATGGCGCCACCCAAGTCTTCGAATGATACTTCTTCATTGGTGACCGTTTTGATGACCTCTGGGCCGGTGATGAACATGTGTGCCGTTTGGTCAACCATAACGATAAAATCAGTAATTGCAGGACTGTAAACTGCACCTCCTGCACAGGGTCCCATGATGACGCTAATTTGTGGAATCACTCCACTTGCTCGGACATTGCGGAAGAAAATCTCTGCATAGGAACCTAAACTGGCTACACCTTCCTGAATTCGAGCCCCACCCGAATCGTTCAATCCAATAACAGGGGTGCCTGCTTTCATGGCCATATCGAGGATCTTGCATATTTTCAGTCCGTGCATTTCGCCGAGACTTCCACCATATACTGTGAAATCCTGTGCAAAACAGTGTACGGCTTTTCCATCGATGGTCCCATGGCCACAAACTACACCATCACCAGGGATGATGTTACCTTCCATGCCAAAATCGGTACATCTGTGTTCGACAAGTGCATCGACCTCCTGAAATGAACCATCGTCGAGAAGCATTTCCAGCCTTTCTCGGGCGGTCATCTTGCCCCGATTGTGTTGGGCATCGATCCGCTGGGAACCCCCGCCTGCCTCAGATTGTGCCTTGCGTCGACGCAATTCGTCGAGTCGCTCGTCTGCGGATTTCATCGCCCTCAGACCCCTCGTTAACACAGTCCGCCCTTGAAGATAGCCCCCTATGGGGGCTCTTTTGGCCATGCGTGAGGTTCAAGGCTGCTTCACGGCTCGACAAGTCATGGCAACGCCGTTGCGCATCATTATCGCCAAGCCCGGACTTGATGGGCATGATCGAGGTGCGAAGGTTGTCGCTCGTGCGCTAAGGGATGCAGGTCACGAAGTAATCTACACCGGTCTACGGCGAACACCGGAACAAATTGTGCGCATTGCAATGGATGAGGATGCGCAAGTGGTTGGCCTTTCATCACTATCTGGTGCACATGGTTTTCTTTTTCCAAGGGTCTGTGAATTACTACGCGAATCTGGTTTGGAAGACATCGTTGTGTTCGGTGGAGGGATTATTCCAGAGAGGGATCGACCAGCATTAATCGAAGCTGGTGTATCTGCAATATTTGGACCAGGCACCACCTCAACTGAGATGATTGAGTTCCTTGAAGGATTGGAGGTTTAATCATGGATCGGCGCGAGCTTGCGCGCGCACTGTCTTCTGCTGAATCCATCACGGCTCCAGCCAGACCTATCGAACCTTGGCGGGTACTCGGGGTCACCGGCTCGCCAGGGGTGGGGAAATCCTGTTTGGTCGATCGAATCGTCGCTCACTGGCTCTCTTGTGGAGAACGGGTTGCGATTCTTGCTGTAGACCCCTCTTCCCCCATATCGGGTGGTGCTCTTCTAGGCGATCGAATGAGGATGGCTTCAGTCGATGCAGGAGATGATGTGTTCTTCCGTTCTATAGCAACAAGAAATGTTCCGGGGGGGCTCCCCTCACGTTTGAATCGAATGGTCGATTTATTGGTCCAAGAGGGTTGGACTCGAATCATCATCGAAACAGTCGGTTCAGGACAATCTGAGATTAGAATCGTTGCCGTTGCAGATCGTTTACTACTTGTCGAGGGCCCAGCTCGGGGAGATGTCATTCAAGCAGAAAAGGCAGGGGTCCTCGAATTGGCGGATTTGGTCGTTGTCAACAAGAGTGACCTCGATGGCGCCGACCGGGTCGCAGACGAGATTCGCCTTTCTCTCAATCTTTCCGAGGGTCAAAATGCTCCAGTCATTCTTTGTTCAGCTGAAACCGGTGACGGTATAGGAGAAATGTTTGCAGTGATTGACAACCTACCGAGTGCACGTGGCCCTGCCATTGCGCGTGCGCGAGAACGGCTCTTGGCAACCCATCAAGAAAATTTACTTTCACATCCGAAATTCGCCGATGCCCTCAAGGGCCTAAGTGAAGGCCGCCTGTCCATCGAAGAAGCTCTAAGCATGCTTCAATGAGGTAGGGACATGTCCGAAATTGAATATGAAGCAGATCACGTCAAGCATAGTATTGGTGGACGCGGAGGACATATTTTCCGGCGATGTGTCCATGTTGGGATGATCATATTCCCGTGGCTATACTTTGAGCACGGTGAGGCGATTGCAGAACCTTTCTCTCAAACGCCTGTTCAATTTGCAGCCATGCTGGGCATCATTTTCTTCTTCGGAGAATTAATCCGAATGAAGTCAGGCATTCTAATCGTCGGCCAAAGAGAGTACGAAAAGCATCAATTCAGTGCACTTTCTTGGGGTGCAATGTCGGTTGCCATCACCATCGTCGTTCTATCACCTTGGGTTGGGACGGGTGATCAACATGCGGGCTGGCTCGTTTATCCAATCATTTTCTCACTTGCATTCGGTGACCCCAGCATGGGCGAAGCACGACGAATGGGTTTAGACAACCAGAAGGTGTATGCCATCGGTACAATCGTTTGTGGGCTCTGCTGGCTCGTTTGTGGATATTTGTTCGGAACGCCTTACTGGATGGCGATTTTCATGGCCCCACTGACCATGGTGTCTGAACTTCCAAAACTGCGATGGATCGATGATAACGCAACCATGGTTCTGATACCTCTCGCTGCGGTGCTATTCACAGTCCCATTCTTGTGATGGCTCCTTGAGGCCACGCTACGTTTACAAAGCGAATTCTTGTGGGCGAACCATGTCCGAAGAAGCAGCACCTTTGACCGACGATGCTCCCAGTCAGGGTCTCTACATCTTCGCATACTTGTTTTCCATGCTCGCATTGGGCATCACCATGGTCATGTACACATGATTCTGGGATGGTTGGCTTTCCCGCGACTTGAAATGAATCCAACCCGCCCCATTGGATATGTGCGGTATTGCTGGGCTGCTCGGCCCAGATGGCGATGATGCTGAAATGGCTCATTCTATGGCATCATTGCTGAATCATCGAGGTCCTGATGGGACCCGTTCATGGGCGGAATCTTGTTCACAAGGAGGGGTTGGATTTGGGCACACGCGCCTATCCATCGTCGATATCGCTGGCTCTGATCAACCACTGTTTTCAGACGACGGTTGTGTCTTGATTATGAACGGTGAAATCTACAATCACCAAAGTATTCGAAACCAAGAGCGGGGATTCGCCTTTCGTACAAAGGGCGATGGAGAAACCATACTGGCCGCCTATCATTCAAGGGTAGATGATTTCTCTTGGGTACAACGTCTAGACGGAATTTGGGCCTTTGCGCTATGGGACTCCAATCGTAAACGCCTCTTCCTTTGCAGAGATCAGTTGGGGGTCAAACCTCTCGTTCGGACAATCACGGATGAGGGCACCCTTCTTTTCGGCTCGGAAGTCAAGTCTTTGAGGGCACACCCTGGACACAAACCAACCCTTGACATGGATGCATTGGTCGCCAGAATTGCATACGAATATCCTCTCGATGAAACCACCTTGTTCGAAGATGTATATTCTGTTCAATCCGGAACGGTGGAGATTTGGAAATTAGATGAAAGCGGTGTTTTATTGGATCAAAAGAAGTCTTGGGTTGCGAACCCCAAAGGATCCAGTAACGAACTTTGGTCCCCTTTACAGGGTGCACATGCTCTGCTTGAATCCCTCACCAGTTCGGTTGCTGACCGCCTCATGTCTGATGTCCCACTTGGGATCATTCTGAGTGGTGGGCTTGATTCTGCAATGGTTGCGGCGCTTGCAAACGAAGCTTCGGAACGCACCGGGTATCCTTTGCCAGCCTGTTGGACGGTCGCGGAATCTGAGGACAACCCTGATTGGGTTGCAGCCGAACATGTGTGCAGTACGTTGGATTTAGAACATCACCAGCATATTTTGGAAGAGGGGGCATTTGAAAATTCACTCCCCAATCTAAGTTGGCACGGTGAGGATCTTGACTTCACGGTCCTGTTTTTCCAGCCGCTGTTTGAGAAGATGTCCGAGTCGGTCAAAGTCGGCCTATGTGGGCAAGGTGCCGATGAACTTCACGCAGGTTATCCACGCTACAAAAATCTGGAAGAACATCGCCAACAAATCCGTTCGCGATTAGACGCCTCTGATCATCCATTTGCAAGTAAACTAATCTCTGGGACAATCGACCAATCAGGTTGGCGCGCAAATCACAATCCAGAGAATTGCTTTTCAGATTTAGGAACTGCACTTGAGTACGAATTGAATCATGGTCAACTGACAAATTTTCAACTTCGCCTGGTAGATCGTCATAGTATGGCCCACGGCCTTGAGGTAAGGGTTCCATTTCTGGGTTCATCCCATCTCGATGCTTCGAACCGCCTCCCTCTACACTGGAAGTTGTCAGATGGGGTAGAAAAAGTGGCATTGAGGGAGGCCGCGGCTCTGACCCATTTACCCAAGGACATCGTCCATCGTCCGAAACTTCCCGCAGGTAGGGCGACTTCCCCTACAATGATTGACAATTTATTGCATGAACTCAAAGGTCACGCTGACGAGTATGCACATGACATCCCATCCATTTCTGGGATGTTTGGCGGTCAGCCGGAGATTTCATTGGGGTTGCGCCTATTTCGCTCATTGCACCTAGTTGATGGTGGCCTTGGCCGCCACGGCAAGGATTTGATGACATTGTTGGAGGATGTTGATTGATGGAGTACCAAGGTCCAGATATCCTATCGAAACTCGAAGCGAAGATCGAGGCAAAGCGTTCCGAATTGGAACAATGGTTTGCAGAAAAACGATCCGAGATGGACATGCCGATATACGGTTCTGTCGACATTCGAGATGCTCATTGGAAGGTGGCAGTTGTCGATGCGAATCAATACCCTGCTGGATTCAACAATCTCAGAGATGGAGATATTGGAGAGCATTTCCGTCATGCCATTGGGGATTTACGCCACATCCATATTTGGCCGGAAAACCACACTCGAAACCCAGCATATGAGGCGAATGTCGAATCACTCAAGACCATATTGGAAAATGAAGGCTATGCTGTTACGGTTGGGATTCTAGACGTCGAGGAAGGACTCCCTGTTTCGATTCAAGGAGCCATCCCCGATCTCATATTGCTCAACAATGACCTCACGAGTGGTCCATTGCCAGATTTGGGTGTACCTATTCTACCACCACCTCAGATGGGGTGGTACCAGCGAAGAAAATCTGATCATTTCAAAGCGGCTCAACCACTTTTGGATGAAGTCGCCGATTTATTGGAAGTCGACCCATGGCTTCTGTCAACACACTGGATCGTTTCCGAAGACAAGTGCCTTGAGAAGGAAACTTGCCGAACACTATTGGCTGCAGAGGCCGACAATTTCCTCACCCATATTCAAGCGAAATATGACGAATTTGGGATTCAGGGTAAACCCACACTGTTCGTGAAGAATGACTCGGGAACATATGGTCTCGGCATCTTAGAGATTCAATCCGGTGAAGAGTTGTTGAATCTATCCAATCGAAAGATGAATCGCCTCACATATGGTAAAGGTGGTGCAGACGCTGAAAATTTCCTGAT
>JBJLBW010000070.1:0-6603 GCA_045568015.1 Candidatus Poseidoniales archaeon
CGTTCGCATAGCCTGGCCATTGCGCTGGTTTGCTAAACCAGTGGGTTCACCCACGGGAGTTCGAATCTCCCACGTCGCGCCATCACTCGAAGAAGTCCTCGAGGTCGTCTGCAAAGTCATCTGCGTCAGAAAATTGTCGAGCTCTTGCTCGCTTTTTCTTGAGTTTGACCCTCTGTTCCTTGAATTTGTTAATCAGCATTGGAATCATTAGAATGTTCATCACACCCAGCGCAAGGCAAACAATGCCGGCTTGCTGGAATGCGCTGGACTTGAGATCATTCTGTAGTCGGCCATCCCAAGGATATGTGCAGGAGCCATCCTCAATCAGTGCGGCAGGGTTGTAATTTTCTGCAGTACTATCGCGGCACCCTTCAATGGGTGGTTGGTTGTAGGGGTACTCCCAAAACATGTCATTGACTTCAACCTCGACCGCATTTCCATTTCGAACGAGATAATCGCTGTTTTCCACCGCATCAAATGGTATGAGGACATAGTAGTAGAACTGTTCAACCTTGATGGATTCTCTCAGGCCACTTTCAGTTTCATTGAACCAGAACGTTTCACCTGGGTTTCCTTGTAATCCTGCCTGGACTGGCTCCAAGTAGGTCACACTGGGGAGGACTACTTGAGAACGATAGAGATTCCATGTGAGGGGGCCCTCGTCGTCAATTTCGGGCCATGCCCAACTGACGTGAATGCTGTGTCTCTTACTGTTGTTATCGAATGAGACTGACGCTTGCATATCCTCGACAGTGGTTGATGGATTGGAATTGTCAACACACACCTCCTCGACGATCATGCGCTCCTGCCCCTCATCCCAAACACCATTGGATACATTCCCATACTCCCAATTGATCAAACCAGCCCGGGAATGAGACATCACGAGGTATGAGAGACACGTTCCAGTTTCCCAAAAATTCGGGTCCTGCCAAGACTCGCTGTCACCGGGTACGTTTGTGACTGCGTAACCAGCCGTGGATGCACTGAAATGAGACGCGGAATCATAGGGGAAGATGAAGCGGAAAGTGTCTTTCCTGAAAATTTTCCAACCACCAAAATATGGATTTTCATCATCCCCTTCATTTTCCCACGTGAGTTTTACTTGCCCATCTTTTTGGAGGACAATCGTTAGATTCGCTGGATTGACTTCAACAGTATTTAGTTCCCCAATAATCATGAACGAACCACCGTTATTCTCGGTCGCAACCATATGGAGTGTGCCGTTATTCAACACGGTGAAACTTTCTCCACCGGTCAACTCATTTGTCACAATGCTGGTCCAATCAGCCAACCTCAACAATTCAACAGTTGATTGGTCGATTGAAGGGGGCAGGAAATGACTCAAATCAAACCACGCTTCAACAGTGTCTACACTGATGTCAACCCCATAAGGAGATTCCATGGTCAGGTTGAACATCACCAATGGTTCCTTTCCTTTATTCTGTGCGGTAGGATAGGACACGCCAGGCGGTGGCAATTGAGGTTCATCAAAGGCGAGAACCATCGAGTAGGTTGAGATGGCCACACCACCCGTGACATGTGGCATTGACTGGAACGGGACTCGATTCAGAATTCGGATTTGTTGGGTGGCAATCTCAAGGTTGCCTGCTTCATCTGTGACATACAGGGTCAGAATCCATTCACCCATGGGCAAGGTGATGTTTACCACTGGGCCGTAACCCAATATTTCCATGAAATTCATCCTCCATGTGTAGTTCAAGGGCATCGGAGCCTGAGGATCAACTGCAGCAACAGCGAGAATGTTTTGTCCGGTTTCAAACACATCGCCAGGCGTTGGATTTGCGACGGTTGGATTGATCGCTCCAAAGTCAACGATGATGGCCTGTTCAAACCAATTGTCACTGGGTAAATCATCGAAATTTCCATCGATGGTTGTAATCGACGCATTGAGAGTGAAAAGTCCAGTAGAAGCAAAATCGAATTCACAATTGGCTTCTTCACCAGGCTCCAAGGTTACTTCACAAGTATAGGGCCCTGCTGCAAATTCATCTGTGACCAAATTGTATAGATTCACTTCAACGATCGATGTTGTTGTCATCCAACCGATGTTACCAGCCACAACCCGAATCGATTGTTCACCATACGGGTATCTAACGACATATTCCCCACCTTGCATCACATACGTGGTGGTACCACGTGCAGGAACGACTTCACGAATCCACATATCGGTTGTGTCGTTGAACGTGAGATCAAAACTAACCAGATCGTTGTGTGAATTGGAATCCAAAAATGTTCCATTGACCCAAGCTCGCACTTCAAAATCACCAGGATTCGGTGCAATGATGTCTGGGAGCGGAATCAATTGGGAATTGTATGAACCACTGTAACCACCCAATTCAAGACTATCTTCGGCGATCAACAATTCAGAAGCAATCATTGTCACTGTAAAGCAAATCGTTCCATTTTCAAGACCTGTGACGTATTGTTGCGATTGAAGCGTCATATCCCCTGTAAATTCCCAAACAGAGGTGTATACTTCACTTCCATTTACAGTGGCCAATACCTCGACGATGTGATTGACACCATATTCAGTTCCTGCAACCACGATATTTCCAAAAATATGGGACGATGAATTTGTCAGAGTCACTTGAATGTCAAACGGTGAGTGATATGCGTTGGATGTTGTATCATAATGATTGGCGGTGTGAATAATCAATTCACCAGAACCGTCAGAATCCCCCATTCCAGTGAAATTCATATCCCAGTCCACACAATCCTGAGAGTCAGCGACCAGTGGATTGATCAAATGCATGGACCAGTGAGTGGAGAAATTCACACCCTCTGGCCAAGAGCGACTGCGGACATCTAGATTGGCAGGTATGGGTGTATTACTGTTGTAGACGGCGTTGGTATCAACGTCGTGATCGTTGGCAATTAAATCTACCAAGTCGTCTTCGATTATGACCGTATATCGCAAATGGTCATTGTTTGGATTGTTATCTTCAATCGCAAAATGGAACATGATTGTGAATACGCCAGAATAGGTCGAAACATCTCCTGAATCAACGAACCACAGGAATGACCAGAAGGTTACAACTGCAGAATCTCCATCGGCGCCAGAACGGTTGAGGTTGGGTCCTTGAGCCGAAGATTCCTTGACGATATGTTGGGTTGGGCAGGTTGCGAGACCAGTCCAGTCACCACCACAAATCTCAAGGTCGACGACGCGTGAATCCGCATTGAAAGCATATTGATTTTCAATCAAAACCGATGGTGTCCAATCGATTAGATCACTGGAGTCATAGTGAATTTCAGGGGTTGGGTAAATCGCTGCAGAAATTGCAACATCATCGTTCGCAACACTGGCCTGAACGGGTGCCAAAAACGCCGCGAAAGAGCTCAGAACCATGAGCAAAACGAGGCCGCCAGCGCGGTGTCGGTTCCGCGCCCTACGGGCGCGCTGAAGAGAACCCATTGAACCGACGACCACAAACGGCCCGTAAATACCCCTCGGCGATTCGACACAGTGCCAGAACGATTGTGTGACGGTAGTAAATGGGCCACAGGGTTGATGGATGCGACCTTTATGGCGTCCTGATGAGGAGGGACGCGGACGCGGTCGCGAATGCACGAAAAGTGCGTGACGAGAGAGGGCTGACCGCCGTTGTTGAGTTCCTTTCTGCATTCGTTCTATTCTTGGTCATCGTCAGTGCTTTTCTAGCCCTCAGCCAATTGAAACTCGGTAGCAATGTTGCTCAAGTGGATCGCCTAGACCAAATGGCCATTGATGGACTGGAAAGACTCACGGATTCGAAGGGGCATGTTGTCTTGAAAGATGCCGGGATTCGAGACATCGCAAATTCAACGGATGATTGGCATTTGTTCGACGCCAATACACTGCTTACAGCCGATTTGTTACCAGCCATCGGTGATGGGGAAGGACACCTCGATATGAATCGAATTTCAGCACTCGGAAATGTAACCGAAGATCGCCTCATCCATGGCCTCGGAATCGATCAAGGATTGAGCCTCAACTTGACAATCATTGTCTTACAGAGTTCCGATGAATCAAGCATCGGGAATATCGTGTTCTCAGATGGCTCTGCGCGCTCGGGGGCGACACAAGGAGCAACCGCCAGTCGAATCATGCATTTGGATGGCGATTCAGTACGCGTAACGCTGGAAGTACACAACGCGGGAAGAGAACCCTCGGGTCTGCGGATTACAGAATTCATGGCCGACCCATTAAATGGACCACCGGAATGGATCGAATTGGAAAATCCTGATGGCTTTGCAATGAATCTCTCCGGCTGGAGTCTGGCTAGACCTGGTGCGTTTGAATTGATTCAAGATGGTGCATTGGCTGCTGGTGAGCGGGTCATCTGCACAGGAAATGCTGCGACTCAATACAACCCAAACAATGTCATGATGATCGATATGGCTTCGACAGGGGTTCTCGGCACCGGCACAATCGACGCCTTGGCTGCAGAAGGGGACACGATTATTCTCGGTTGGACCCGTCCAGGCACGGCCCTCACGCATGATGTAATCGTCATAAATTGGGACAACTCATGGAATATTCAATCCAATCATTCGATGACATACAACTTCGGTGGAACCCCGGGGAGTTCAACGAATTGGACCGCCGTTGACGGTGGTACGCCCGGTTGGTGAGGAAACCCATTAGGTGAGGCATTTCGGCACTGTTCAGTCAATCGGCTTATCTACGGCCTGTTGAATCGCGGACTGTTCCCATGATGCCGACCCCGCAGTACGAGCGTGACAGGTGTGTCACCGGAATTGCTGGTTTGGATGAAATTTTACGTGGAGGAATCCCTTACGGTTCGACTGTTCTGGTCGCTGGAACCTGTGGTTCAGGAAAGACAACCATGTGCATGGAGTTCCTAGTCAATGGGGCAAATAATGGAGAAGCTTGTGCCCACTTTTCAGCCACTGAACCTTCTGTTAAACTACTAGAGAATGTTCGCCAGTTCGATTTCTTTGACATGCGACTGGTCGATCAGGGTTTGATCAACGTCTTCGACATGGATGTGCTGTTCTCTTGGTTGGGTATGACCAAGTCTACGTTTGAGTTGTCTGACATCGACGCGATGGTCAAATCGATTACAGATATCGTCAATACCATCGGTGTAACACGTTTGGTGATCGATTCGGTCACAACCCTCTGTTACAAAATCCCAAGCGAGCAATTGATTCGCGATTTCTTGTTCAAACTTGGTAAAGCCCTTGCAACTCTTGGCTGCACTGCACTGCTGGTTTCTGAAATTACATCATCGGGAGCCAAGGCATATTGGTCATCGTTCGGAGTCGAAGAAGCAATCCTTGACGGAATCATCGTTCTTGGAGATGTAGAGCGAATGGGTCATCTTCTGCGCTTTATCCAGGTTGTGAAGATGCGAGGTGCATCACATGCGCGCGCGAAATATGCTCTTGAGTTGACCCCGAAGGGTGTCATGCTCACACCGATGTTGAAGTGGGGTGCCGTAAATGATTGAACTGGATGTGGGCATCGCTCAGCAACTGGCCGAAGAAGTCACACCCTCATCCGCCATTCAGGTTCGCGTGGGTACGAGCAATTCCGAGTTGATCATTGCCTCATTGTTACAACCACTGATTCAAGGCTTTGAGATGAGGGGTGTTTACATCTGTGCATCGCGAAGTGCGACCGAGATTATTCAGACCCTTGAGCGAATTGGAATCGACCCGAGTGGGATTCAATTCATCGATACGGTTTCCAGTGGCTTCATCGGTGGCACAGAAGTCCCATACCCAAATGTTCGCTTTGTCGACAGTCCCATCATGCTAGAGTCGATCATGTTGCAGACATTGTACCACTTGAGCGAATACACCGAAACTGGAAACTTCGTTATTCTAGACTCGGTTAACGCACTGTCGATTTACAATGAGAAGAGAATGTTGGCTGAATACCTCCACACATTCATCAATACGTTCCGCGCACGAGAAGTTATGACTGCAATCATCAATGTCCCAGACCAAACACCTCCAGGGGTTTTGGCGAATTTGGATTTGTATTGTACAGACCTAATCGACCGGGGACAGGTCGTCATTCATTGAGGAGGGTTGAAACATGACAACATCAGTTCAATTCAATTCCGATGATGAAGAGTTCTATGGTGATATGGCGAGCATTGGCTCCGCAAAATTCGATGCGATTCTAACGGGGAGCCCTCTCAATGAAGGAAGCATTCCGCGTGGATTTACGCTATTGGCAATTGGCAACCAAGGTGCGGGTATGGACCTGTTTGGGAAACAATTTGCTTCGGTTGCAGAAGATCCCGAAAACACATTGCTCATCTCAACCGCTGAGAGTCAAGCTGAGATTCTCTCACTATTCCGTCGATATGATTGGCCTACCGACATCATGGTTCGAACCATGGGTGAAGAATACAACCGAAACGTCCTCGAGCGTGATCTACGGGCCAGTCGTTACAGACTTGAAGGGTTTACAATGCAAGACATTCAGAGATTGGCACAAACCCGATTCGTCGACAATGACATCCACGATTATCTAACCGATCTCACAAGTCAGATGACATCTATGCCCTCTTACTTCCGGGCGGCAATCGACAACCTCGACTTTTTCTTTGCCAGAAATGAACC
>JBJLBW010000071.1:0-6593 GCA_045568015.1 Candidatus Poseidoniales archaeon
CTCTGATAGTCGATACTATCTTCTGCAGTCATGCGGAAAGTACGCTTGGGTTTCCCGTATAGCCCCGGAATCACCAACCACTGTTTCTTCAGATAAGCCAGCGTATGACGTGTCGCCTCGTGACCATCGGGCGCAATCAGGTAGACATGTGCGAGATCCTCCACACGAGAGATACGTCTTCCAATATCACTCGCCATGATAGGGTTGTACAATGTCGCTTGTGTCAACGAGGTGAACAGAACAGAGACGATTCTCCACGACTCATGGGAATCGATTTTGCCATCCTTTGCATGAGAGACCATGTTCTCGACGTTCTCCCACTTTAGGGGTACGACAAAGTCCGGATTTTCTGGCAATCCGGCATCGATGCGAATTTGATTTTCCTCTAGTGCGATGGTCAGTTCTTCACCGGTTTCCTCAATGGTGACTCCAATGACATCAAAGATTCCACTAAAGTAATCCACGATTTCTTGTGTTTGAGGAATTGCTCGCCAAGCTTGGAGTGCGGTAATTTCCACGAAATCACCACTCAACGACGATCTGCTGCATACCAAGCTTCATTCAACCATTGTCGAACCATGCCCAACCCATCTTGGTGCAGTCGTGTATCGACCACCTTCCATTCGGCTCCAGCCCCGCGCTCCTCGATGGCCCGCTGAATCGATCGAATACGGCCAAATCCGATTCGATATCGCTCAGCCCCTCGCCAAGTGTTTGCCTCACGTTTTTCGATTCTGTCACGATGGGTGTCTTCATCTTCGATTTTGACAATGACCCCAACCGCAGCTCCACCGGCTGCTTCCCAGGCGCCGACCAGTTTTCGTGAGGGGATGATATGGACGCCTTCAACCACCAAATCCACACCTTGGCGGCGGGCTCTTTCAACAACGGCCTCGATACCGGGTTGAACCGCTTTCGCTGCATCTTCCCAATCGGTTGCTGGGTCCCCAACATCTCCACGCCCATAGGATGAACGATTCAAGGCGGGGTCCGGCGAATCAGAGGTGGCTCGCATGACTTCTCGAATGGTATCTGAAGAAGCGATTCTCGCCATGCCCATTTCATGAGCAACTGCCTTGGCCAGAGTGGTCTTCCCTGCCCCGGTCGCACCCGAGATTAGCACGAGACGGGGTCTACTATCGCCCTCGGCCATATTCATTCATCCTTGGAGGGGGTTCTTCACGGTGGCGCCAGATTATTCCACTGGGCGTTGAATGGATTTGGTTTCTAGGAATTCCTCAAGCCCATGTACACCCAACTCCCGTCCATTCCCTGACATCTTGTATCCACCAAATGGTGCGCTGATGTTGAAAGGTCCTCCATTGATTGAGACTTGACCCGTTTGCATACCTCTTGCGAAGGCCATCGCTCGCTCTTGATCCGCTGACCACACACCACCTGAAAGGCCGTAGATTGAATCGTTGGCCAAAGCGAGTGCTTCCCCTTCTGATTCATAGGTTGCAATCACGAGGACGGGTCCGAAAATTTCCTCTTGCCAAATGGTCATGTCTGGAGTCACGTTAGCAAACACGGTGGGTTTGACAAAGAAGCCGGATTCCAATCCATCGGGCATTCCCATCCCACCAGAGATTAGTTTGGCACCTTCGTCGATTCCAGCCTGAATGAACCCGGAAACACTGGCTTGTTGTCGGGCGCTAACCATCGGCCCACACCTTGTGTTTTCATCCAGAGGATCTCCAGCAGTATATCGTGCGATACGATTTGCAATGACTTCACAGACTTCATCGTTCATTGATTCAGGGATGATGAGACGGGTCAGTGCAGAGCATGTTTGACCTGAATTTTGGTAACAGGCTCCAACCGCCACCTTTCCAATCAATTGTGGATCTGCATCATCCAGTGCAACATTGGCACTTTTTCCACCCAACTCGAGTGTAACACGTTTCACCGTAGGGGCAGCAGCCTGACTGACACGTACACCTGCACCGGTCGAACCTGTGAAAGAGACCATGTCTACATCGTGATGCCCCGACATGTATTCGCCAACTTCTGAGCCATGTCCACTGATGAGGTTGAATACACCATCTGGCAAATCCATTCCATCGATGATATCTGCAAGCAAAAATGCGTTCAATGGCGCTTCTTTACTTGGTTTCAATACCATCGTACAACCTGCTGCAAGTGCCGGTGCGACCTTTCCAATGATTTGGTGAAGCGGGAAATTCCAAGGGGTAATGAATGCGCAAACACCAATCGGTTCTTTGACGATTAGAGAATTACGAACCTCTTCTTCCCACTCAAATCCCTCTAGGATTTTTGCATAAGACCGGGCGACAACACGCGGAGTGCCAACCATGGCCATGCGACTGTATCCAATCGGTGTCCCCACTTCTGCGGTAATGGTCTGTGCCAACTCCTCAGTATTCTCTTTGATCGCTGCCGAAAGTTGGTTCAATACTTCAATTCGGTCATCGATTGAAGTGGAACTCCAAGCGGGAAATGCCGCTCTTGCTGCAGTTACTGCCGCATCCACATCCGCTTGGCTACCAACCGGTACGGAACCGATGATTTCCTCGGTCGCCGGATTGACAACCTCGATCGTTCCCTCGCCTGTAGCTTGAACCCATTCACCGTTGATGTACAAGGAGTCGCGTCGCATCATGTATGGCCGATTCATTCACAACTTATCACCTTCATGCAATTCAATACTGAGGACCTCGACCGGACAACATGGTCCTAGAGGTCGAGCGCCGAGACTCCGTAGCCGTCGTGACAATCTCCGCAGAAGCGGCACGCAATGCTTTCGACAGTGATTCGATGAGTGAAATATCTTCAACCCTCAACGATTTGATGGACGATCATAGCATTCGTGGGATCGTCTTGACAGGTACTGGACGATTTTTCTGTGCAGGTGCCGACATTGAGGAATTTCAGCGAAGTATTGACGATGGCCGTATCGGCCCATTGGTCGATGATTTGACCAGTATCTTGCACCCGTTACAGATTCGTATGCGCACGGACCCAACGATTCTAGTGGCCGCAATCAATGGAGCAGCGGCGGGAGGTGGCCTTGGTCTAGCCCTGGCTTGCGATGCACGAGTGGCCTCGCCAGATGCAAAATTGGCTGCGGCCTTTTTCAAATTGGGACTATCTCCAGATGGTGGCTCAACCTGGCTCCTCCCTCGCCTCGTAGGCAATCAAACCGCTCGACAATTTTTCTTCAACGATGAAACATGGACGGGTGATGAGGCTCTAGAGAAAGGAGCTGTCGACAAAGTCGCTTTGCCGGACGAACTGATTGATTGCGCTGTTCAATTGGCCTCTGATTGGGGGCGATGGTCCAAGATGAGTCGAAGTGGTACCAAGCAGTTGCTCGATGCCTCGACCTCAACCTTTTTCCAGACCCAGTTAGAATTTGAACAAGCATTGATTATCGCAGCCAGCCAAACAGATGAATTCGCCGAGGGTGTCGCCGCCTTCCTTGAGAAGAGAGAACCAATTTTCGATTGAGGGATTGAATGCCCACGCGAATGATTGTGATGCGACATGCAACGAGTGGTTGGGAAACACCACAACAATCCGATCATGAACGAGTTCTCACGGAGGAAGGACGGCTTGAAACCCCTCGAATATCACAAGCCTTGAGTGAATTGGGTTGGATTCCAGATACCGCATTTGTTTCCAGTTCTACACGCACGCAGGAGACCCATTCACATCTCATGAAAATCCCATCAGAAATTAGACCTGAAATATATCGAGCAAGCCTTGATACTTTGATGGAATTGACAGAACAGGTCCAAACAGAACAAACCACGCTGATTTTGGGTCACAATCCCGGATGTGAATTATTGGTCGCAACGTTGAGTGGCCAATTCCATCAAATGCCACCTGCAACCTGTGCCTTGTTTAGCAAAGAAGGTCAAGATTGGAAATTGGAGATGGTTTTGAGGACGAGCGAACTGGATTAAAATTCGCGTTCAACCTTTTCACCGGAAGACCAATCATAGATTCCCTTACCTGTTTTTTTCCCCAAATCGCCATCCTCAACCAATTGATTGAGTAGGGGGTGCGGCCTATACGATTCATCGTCAAATGCTTCTGCCAAGTTGTTGAGAATATCTCGACGAACATCCAGTCCAACCAAATCTGAGAGTTCCAATGGTCCCATTGGGTGCTTGTATCCAAGCCGCATCGCCGTGTCAATGTCCGCTGCCGATGCCACTCCATCGGATAGCATTCGAATGGCTTCATTGCCTAGAACCACACCGAGTCTACTGGTCGCAAAGCCAGGTACATCGTTCACCAGAATGCAAGATTTCCCCATCGCTGCCCCAATTTCTTGTGCAAACTCAATGGTTGAATCAGAGACATCATCGTGTCGAACCAATTCTAGCAGTTTCATGATCGGAACGGGATTGAAGAAATGCATCCCGATGACCATATCTGGACGATTGGTCGCGTTTGCAATATCAGAAATTTTCAGCCCGGAAGTATTGGTTCCAAGGATTGCACTTGGGGGTGCCAACTGATCGAGTTGTGCAAAAATTTGCTGCTTCAATTCTAAGATTTCTGGAACCGCCTCAATGACCAAATCAACATCACTTACCGCTTCAGCCAAATCTGAACAAGCGCTTAGGTTACCGGCCCACTCCGATTTTTGCTCAGAAGTGGTCTTCCCCCTTTCGATTCCTTTGTCCCAGAATGTATCAATTCGCTCCATTCCGGCCTCCAATCCATCCGGAAATGCATCGTAAAGTCGGGTACTCCAACCAGCTTGTGCACAAATTTGAGCAATACCAGCCCCCATTGTTCCCGCACCTATGACGGCAACAACTCGGGCTCCCACGGTCAATCCTCCCGACCATATGCTGCAAGAGCGGATTGGAACAATCGCTGTCGAGGAACATCGTGTTCAAGGAATGAATAGAATGGAGCCAGGTTCTTCAGTAATTCAATCGAAGCCGCATAAGCACCATATCTGAAGGGGCACGCTTCTTCAGTATTAGGCACATCAAAACCCAATTTCTTGAGTCCTTTGCGAGTATCTTGATCCCAAATCGCATACGTGTGCTTGGTGAAATGCAAATAGGCAGAAAGTCGACGAATATCACATCGTGCTTCATCTGTCAAACTCTCAACTAGCAACGTATCTGGGAATCTGACGGCATAGAGGAATAGTAACACTTCTCTTTCCGTATCGCTTTTCCATCCTCTCGGCTCAAAGCCCATCCATTCGTCAATCATATCGAGCGTTTTACTTGAATATGGTCTGCAGATTCGATACAGCAATTCCTCGTAGCCCTCTGCATCTTGTTCAGAAGAATGGTGATCGGCCTGAAACAACTCAGGTACACGCTCAAAGAACGGTTTGAGTCGATCTCTGTCGACATTCAGTAGCCCGTAGGCTAGCATTGTCATCTTTTCAACCCCTACCTAATTCCCCTTCCACTCACGGTATTGAATCCATTCTTGTGTCAGGTATTCTTCGCGCAATGTCTTCTCGTCTTCATCCGTTGGTAGAACAGAGTCAAGGTAAGCATTCCAGTCATCATCATCGCCCTCAAAGTCATCTCCTTCTACTGTAAATCGAATTCCATGGTAGTGGCCAACGCCACGGTTGAATTTGTCACTGGGGATATACAATTCAGGCTCACCTTCCTTTCTCGGCTTGCTGATTCGAACCATTTCGTCACGGATTTCATTGAAGTAATGCATTCGTGATTCTTCATTGAGATGTTCACGGTCTGCATCAATCTCTGATTCTCGCTCATCATATCGTCCCTTGACACCATAGACGTAGGCCCATTGTGCCGAAGTGCTCTCATCGGTGCCAAACAGGTCCAAGCCTGTGCTGACCCACTTGTTGATGTATTTCTGAAGGAACGCCATTGGAATAACTCCCTGCTTGACGACTCTACGCAGTCCATTCGCGCCGGTTCCAAGGTGGAATGACTCCTCCTTGAGCATGGGTCCCATGCTGGCTGCCAGTGGCTTGAAGGAAGAAGTGCTCAGCATTTTCAGTTGGAATTTCCCATCACGATCGATGAAATGGGTGAAGCAAAAGAAATCCAACCAATGGTCGATCGGTTCATTGAATGAACCCAGGATTCGACTTCGATCTTCCTCTCCGCGAATTGGATTCCCCATGGAATTCCGCTCTAGTAATTTCATTGCCTCACGGACACCCTGCTCACCAAAGAATGTGCAAAGGACATATGCCATCTGCCAGCCATGTCGCTGTTCTTCACACATGATTCGAAGTGCAGATTTACGGTCATATTCTGTCGGTGCAGATTCTAGAAGGTGATGCTGTTGTTCGACACTCGCAAATTCGGTGTCGCCCTGCACGGTCACCATCGATACAATGGCATCTCTGATATTCTGTTGAGGGACTTGCATTCTGCGGTTCCATTTCGGCATGCCCTCAAAATCTCCGAACTCAATGGTGTCCCCTGCGGTATCCCAATCAAACTTGATGTCGAATGTGTAATCCCCCAACCAACTGGGGTCAAAACCAATTCGAGTTTGCCATTCTTGGAACTCTGAAATCCATGCTTCAAAGTTCGGAGTATACGTCTCCACGATTTCTGTTGTGCTCATGTCTGTCCCGTAGGGACAGTCATATTTGAAAT
>JBJLBW010000072.1:0-6567 GCA_045568015.1 Candidatus Poseidoniales archaeon
TCACAGCAGACGCCCGCCCGGGCAACGAAATCGTCTTGGTGGATTTGAGTAGCTCAATCACACTCCCAATGTTTGGGACCGCCGGTCCAGCAAACATTCCGATGACTCAAGACATGTTGACTATCTCAAGCCCAATTGAAGGGGCGGCAACTTGGGCTTCGAGCACACACCTGAACTATTCCGGTACATGGGATCTTGCTGAATTGGACGTAAACCTTCAAACCATGGTTCAAACAGCCATTTCAAACAGTGTTTTGACAACAACAGGACGTAGTTTGCACCTGCAACTCCAGAGTCCCAGCAACGGTTCACTAGAGGTTCGGCTGACCTATGATTGGGTCCGTATTGAGTCCCCTTCGGAAATGATTGATTTGTTTGATCGACCAAATGACGGAGGCGGTATCCTCACAGCGCAATGGACCGTAACACAGGATCATTCCTTCGCCGCCTACAGAATCTATCTCAATTCAGGTAGCAATTGGACATCACCACCAACCTCCGCTGATTTACTCACAACGACATGGGATGCTCGCATACCCGATTGGACCCGCGTCACAGCCGATCTCAACTCACACAATGGACAACCACTTGTTGACGGTACACCCTACTGGGCAGTCATTGTCATTGAATACCCAGACGGTAGCATTGGAGAACCAAGTTCACCCTTCGGTCCCGCCACCCCAACCAACGAAGTACCTGCCCCGCCTGTATGGGCATCAGGTGGACCGGTACCATACGAAGAGGGCGGACAAGATGGGGATTTGTTCCTAGAATGGGCACCATGCACAGAATTGGATGCATCAGTGACCCGCTTCTGGCCATCTCATCAACCCATTAATGGCAACCCACTCGGACTCCCACGTAGCTTCGAACTAGCGCATGACGCTGGTAATAATACGACCATCAGTCCACCCAATGGAGCAGGGCACCCATTCTGGGTCGCCTTCACCTGTGTGGATGAAAGTGGCCAACATGACCCTGAGAATGCAACCATCATTGGACCCATAGTGCCGACAGGTGGCATTGATGATGGGACCGCCCCACTACCGATCGAGGATATCGCTGCATGGGATACTCCCGATGATGAGGGCGGTCGAATCAATGTCAGTTGGACGGCCAATTTAGAAGATGATTGTTCGTGGTACACCATCTATGCCGCACCCGTTGTGTCGGACACCCCTCCAGACTGGGCAGACGATGCAGATGTTGCTCGTATTGTGGTCCCATGCTTACAGCGAAACTCAGATACATTCACCGTTGAAGTCATTATGGACGAGATTGGAGGCGCGTATCTCATCGATTTGATGCCATATTGGATTACCGTTGTTGCATCAGATAACTGGGGCAATGTGGATCATTGGAACGTGACATGGGTACAGGCATTCAGTGTTCAGAACACCATTGGCGTAGACCCTCCACCACGCGTCGAGGATTTGCAAGCATGGGATCATCCCGAGGACGACGGCTCAGCAATCGATGTTCAATGGGCTCCAACGACGGTCAACGACTTCGCCTTCTACGTCGTTTGGGCGAGCGAGTACCCCCTCGAGAATGTTGCAATCAAGTGGATGGAGTGCGAAGAAAATCCAGCGGATTGCGGATTGTTGGTCATTCAACAACAGCGCCAATCTTGGAACGGTCCGTTGAATATCGTTCTCGAAAAAGCGCTGTACGGAGGTAATTCGCTTGAGCAATCCACCGCTTCCGATATCATTCCCAACCAACCAATATGGGTTACAGTGACAATTCACGACATCAAAGGGAATGCATTCCTAACGAATCTTGGAAATCACATGACCATGGTAACTCCAATCGACAATTCTGGCGATGTCATCGCACCTGATCGCTTGCCCGAACCAGAAGTTGCAGATCGTCCGGATGACAATGGTGACGGCCTTCTGGTCACCTTCACGAAGAGCGATGCAAGCGACTTAGATCATTACGAGATTTATGCCGACGTGATTCCATTCACAGATGTTGGTAACAGAGAGCCAGCGATGATTACCGATCGCGATGGCTTCAGTAATTCACCCGGACAAGGTAACTTTGGTCCCGGCGGACAAGGTGGTAGGCAGGCAGCAGAAATGATCACCATTGAATTAACCTCAATTTCCGACGGCCGTGATATCGACCCAGGTGTGATGGTATGGGTCGCGGTCGTACCGGTCGATTCATCTGACAATGCTTGGGTTACCGAACTCAATGTAGGCACCGCTACATCGATTGATGACAGCCTAACCGATCCAGGTTTACACCTACCAGAAATCACTGGAATTGAAGCCATTTGGAACGAGGATAGAGATGAAATCACAGTCACTTGGGATGAAACCAGAGATCCACAAGTGGTTGGATACATCGTGCATCTAAGTTCAGAGGTTTACGAAGATGTGCGCGCCGCACCATTTGAGTCTAACATCACACAGGAACTTATTGCAATAGTGGCTCCAGAGATTATCGACCCTCAAACAATCAACAACACATGGTATGCTTCAGTCGTTGCATATGATGGTGAAGTGTCCCGATTTGGTGTCACTCCAGTGGCCGTTGAAGATTGGGTTCCTGGAACAGACAACTCCAATGTGGAAATTGATGAAGAAGGCTCAGGCGATTGGTGGAATGAACTCAGCCCGATGGAAATGGCATTGATGGCAGTGCTCACACTGATGATTATCCTTCTATCCATGATTATTGTCGGCAGATTGCGAAAGCCCGCCTTCGATCCAATGAAGCATGCAACACCCAATTGGGAACTCCAAGTTGAAGACTGGGGTGGTGACAATTACGAGACCACAATGGAGCCAGAAGTCAACTTCGAAGACACCCTCATGCCCGCAGCCACAACAATTCGTGATACGACAACTCCAACCACATCAAGCTCCCCTCCGATGGATGATTTGGAATCCCTTGCAGGCGACTTGCTTGGCGACACGAATGAGAAGAAATCAGACGACCCATTCAACCTCGATGACATCCTGTGACCACCAAGCGTCATTTGAAGCGCATTACCCCATCCCGGAGTGAGGCATATGGCAGAACATACCCCGGCAGATGCTTCGGTTTTCACAACATTGCGTTGGGAGAATGGGCGTGTTGCATGGCTTGAACGCCATCTAAGTCGTCTGCGCTCACACGCGGAGCGCTTGGGTATCGAATGGCCTTCCGATTTCAAAGAGCGTCTTTCATCTGCATCTGTGACAGGTGATGGCAATCTCTGCAGGATTCGGTTGAGCCGAGATGGTCAAGTTGACGTATCTCTCAGTATATCTGAATACCCCCCTTCGCCATTTTCGGCATTATCACAAGAAGCTCCAAGATTTGGTCAAAGGGCACAGGGGACCAAGCACGCAGCATGGAGTGGATACCAACAAGCCCGAAAAAATTCGAATCAAGGTGGGGCAGACATCGCCTTACTGGTTCACGAAGGAGTGGTTGTAGACGGGGATCGATGTACACCGATTTTATTGGATGCAGATGGCGTTGCCTTCACTCCATCGCCTGAAGGGGGGGGTATCGATTCAATCACACTCAACCTCTTGAAACCCGCGATTGAAAATGCGGGCATTCCATTTCGCTATGCTCGCTTGACGGAAACGCTACTTGGAAGGGCTGCCGAAATCATCGTTGTTGGGACTGGAGTCGGAGTTGCTTGGCTCAGCGAAATCGATGGGCAAAATGTAGGGAAAGGTGCCCCTGGCCCCTTATTCAATACCTGCAATACCGCATTTGAATCGGCCCTTGAAGATGCTTGGACACCTTTGGAGTGATTTGATGAAAGCGATTTGTGAGATTGAAGTCCGAGAGGACATTCTTCTCGATCTGCAGGTAAAACTTCGACAGGAGGCGTTTGGTCACAGATACGGTGCTCCCGACGAACTTCTACTCCAATCGGGGGGGCCTCAAAGTGATCTTGCACAACGAAGTTTGCTGATGGGTCCTGCAATCCGGCGATACCTTGTCCGACAACAGCCGGTTGAACCCCTCCCTGAAATGGGCTCACCTCTTCGCGGTGAAATCAATATCCAGTCCGCCCCCGCCCCTCTGCAAATACACATAGAGGATTGGAATGATGGTTGGGCATGTTGTGAAGTCATCCAAGGCGTCGACCTAGCGGATGGTCTTCGCCAATTATCGGACACATTGCTCCCTTCTTACGGGGAAGACTTCCAAGCAGGAGGCTTGGCTGGACTGCTCACCTATGACATGGTGCAACACACGGAGCCATTGCGGTTGCAGCATGTACCTGAAGATGGATCAATTTTGATGGTACTCTATCGTGCAGATCGTTGGATCATTCATGATCGAATCGATTCTACAATTGAAATCCATTCCTCCATCAATGAAGACCATTGGGTGACTGAAATTGAGAATGTTCTGAATGAAGGGGTTCCTGTACGAAGTCCGCCCATTCCACCTCGCGCGCGCGTGCCGAAAACAGAATTGGATGCCGAACACGCAGACAAAGTTCGTCGGACCCAAGCAGCGATTCGTGAAGGAGTCCTGTACCAATTGAATTACGGGAGAACATGGTCTGCTGAAATCGGCTCACCTTGGGATGTCTTTGACCGACTTGAAAGAGACAACCCCGCGCCTCTTTCAGCGTGGCTTCACTCGCCCGACTTACAACTTGCAATCTCCAGTAGTAGCCCTGAATTACTGCTAAAACAGAATGGAAAAACCATCTCTACACGACCGATTAAGGGCACGCGGCCACGCGGCGATGATTCAGAGCATGATGCCAACTTGCGTGGTGAATTGGTCGGAAGCCGCAAGGAAATTGCTGAACACCTGATGCTTGTTGATCTTGAGCGCAATGATTTGGGCCGAATCTGCCTTCCAGGGAGTGTCCATTGGAAACGCTGGAGGATTGAATCATATCCACATGTACAACATATGGTCAGTGAAGTTGAGGGCACTCTGAGTGAAGAAAAGGATGGATTTGATGCGTTGCAATCAATATTCCCTGGAGGGAGCATTACAGGTTGCCCCAAAAGTGCAACCATCGCTGCAATCGATGAATTGGAAGCGACCCCACGTCATGCATGGACGGGTTCCATAGGGCACATCGACCCCCGAACAGGTCAATCTCAATGGAACATCCTAATCCGTACCCTTGAAGCCAAATTAGACGGGGATACTTGGCACGCAACAGTGCAAGCTGGCGGAGGCTTGGTCATAGGTTCTGACCCTTGGCAAGAAGTCGAAGAAGCGAAGTGGAAGGCACAGGCCATCTGTCGAGCAGCATGGGATTATTCTCCAGCGGGAACAACAAATCATTCACCGAAAGGAACCACTTCGCTGAACATTCATCCGATCCCACCGATTACAACGTCTGTACAACATCTTATCCGAAGTCGAGATGACAGTTTTCTGCGCTCTTCACCACCCGAGGTGCCCACACCCATTGTTTGGCATGATGGTTTGTCACTCGATACCACAACCACAAAACGGGTTCTTTTTGTTGACAATCTCGATTCATTCTCTTGGAATATTGTTCATTCATTCGCCACAATTGGTGCGGAGGTAATCATCGTACCCGGTCGGTTGGAAATCGGTGATGCAACCTCTTTACTCGAATCTCTCAAACCTACACACATTGTTCTGGGACCAGGCCCCGGTAGGCCGGAACAATCGAAACTAACGATGGCTTTCGCGCGTGCCGCATTGATTGGAGAAACTCCTCCACTGCTCGGCATTTGTCTTGGCCATCAGGCCCTTGGCCTTGCAGCCGGTTGGACCCTCAGCCCCGCTGAATATGGTGCGGTACACGGTGTGCCCGATGGTATTCTTTCAGGGGATCAACATCAGGTGATGACGCGTTACCACAGTCTTGCGCTTACCCCCACCAACAATGTTCTAGAGGTGACATCAACAGATGCGGCAACCAACCAAATTGTCATGGCTGTATCACACCCAGACCTGCCCGTGTATGGGGTTCAGTATCACCCAGAGTCTGCAGGTTCTGCAAATGGATTGACAATCTTTGCTGACTTCCTCGGTCAGTAGAACTACGAAGCGTTCAAGATATGCCTTCGGCTCGAATGGTTTGATGGCAACTTGTCGCCTCTGCAAAGGGCAATACCCCGCTGACCAATTCATCGATGGCAACGGCCCTCGATACTTGGTGTGCGTCCGCTGTGCTGTTGAGGAGGGTTACTTGCCAGCCGAAGAAGTCCCAAGCCTCTATGATGAGCGAACCGCAATGGCCCGAATGTCATTGTTCGCCCGCCGCTATGGATCTATTTTCTGGCTCATAGGCGGCTGGGTTCTTTGGGTCCTTTTCTTCCGAGGCATCGAATTGTGGGGTAACTTGACCCTAGTCGCTTTGATCATCTCGACCTTGTCAGTCCCAGTTCTCTTCTTCCTACGAACCGCCAAGTTCCGTGCTCAACTTCGACAACTGACCCCAAAATAGGTTGTTTTAACTGCCGGGCCCATTGAGGCAATCCGTCATATTGTTGATATAGGGCCAGTTCAAGCGGTAGGTTAGAGGGAACACCGGGTTCCCTATGAACGAACAGTGACAGAATTGACTGCAATTGGGGGCAAAAACAAGGTACTGCAAGGAAA
>JBJLBW010000073.1:0-6366 GCA_045568015.1 Candidatus Poseidoniales archaeon
GTCGAGAAGATTTGCGAAGCGAGGGATTTCACGCAGATTACAACCTATTGTGATCGACTTTGCTATGCGAGTGCAAATACCTGGTCACACGCCTACATCTATGCAGCAGAGGACCTTCTTGAGGTCGAAGTTCCCGAGCGAGCAGAATACATTCGCATGGTCGCCATCGAATTACAGCGAATTGCCAGCCACCTGATGTGGTTGGGTGCTTACTGTCCTGACGTCGGCAACCTAACCGGTATGGTTTGGTGTCTACGTGAGCGTGAGATGATGATGGATTTGCTGCAGGAACTCGGCGGTTCTCGGATGCACTACAATTTCCCCCGTGTCGGCGGCGTTAAGCGTGATTTGCCAATCGGGTTCGCACTACGTTGCCGCGCCAAACTCAAACTATTCCTCGATCGAATCCAAGAATACGAAGCGATTCTGGATGAGAGCACAATTTTCCTCGTTCGAACCCAAGGCGTGGGTTATGCAAAGGCTGAGGAAATGATCAACCATGGTGTCAGCGGACCCAATGTCCGTGCTGCCGGACACAATTACGATGTGCGCTGGGCTCATCCTTACTCGGTTTACGATGAATTGGATTGGGAACCATCCGTCGAGCGCCCTTCAATCAAGGGAAGCGATTGCTACGACCGATACCGTGTCCGCGTTGAAGAAATGAGGCAGAGTGCCCTGATGATTCTCGATGGCCTTGACAAGATGCCAGGTGGTGCAGATACACACTACCAATCCGGTGATCCCGCTATTATCGGCAAAGCACCGGCCAGAGCGGCTGAAGGACAAACAGGATTCCATCACTTTGAGGACAGTCGAGGCGAATCCATGTTCTATCTCGCCGGTGGCGGAGAAGAGCGCGGAAAGCATCCTTATCGGGTCTCCATTCGAAGTCCGATGTTCATCACAATCCCCTACGCTGCAAAATGCATGATCGGTTACAAAATCGCAGATATTCCTGCGATTATGGGTTCATTTGACCCATGTATTGGAGAAACGGACAGGTGATCTAAATGGCAACTGAAGATGTTCTACCCATCCGTGAGTGGGTCCGTAGCGCTACGGACTTCATTTCCGAGAACACGATCGGAATGTCGCGCCATTGGGAATACACCGACAGCGTATCCACATTCTTGCTTGAGTTCATCATGTGCGTCCTTGTCTTTGGTGGTATCATGAACACTCTCCTCGTCCTTCTTTGGATGGAACGCAAATTGTTGGGTCGATTTATGGATCGACGTGGCGCTCGAACATCTCTACGAAGCCTATGGGTCGGTGAGAATGGCGTGACGGCAGGTGAATGGTGGAAACAACTGCCATTCGGCACAGGTGTACCCGTCGGAATGGTTCACCAATTGCTCAATGAAATGGCTGGAAACGACCACGAGCTCGAAGCGGTCAGTCGTGTCAACAATCGCTCATATCATGGGGTTTGGTGGCTACTCCCTGGTTTCTTCCAGAATTTGGCTGATGGAATGAAATTCCTGACCAAAGAACACATGGTCCCTGAGAAAGCCGATCGCTTCGTGTTTGAAATTGCACCTTTCCTCATCATTGCAACCACCGTGATGTGCTTTGCATTCATTCCGTTGAGCCCCGATTTCTATTCAAACAATTCAGAAATGTCAATTCTCTTCTTGATGGCCGTATTCAGCGTTGCTCCGCTGGGTGTCTTCTTTGCAGGTTGGTCATCCAACAACAAGTACACGCTACTGGGTGGTATTCGTTCGGCTGCACAACTCACAGCATACGAAATTCCACTACTCATCACAGTTCTCAGTGTAGTTGTCATTTCCGGTTCTTTCAATCTGGTCGAGGTCATTGAATTCCAGGCGGATAGTGGGGTCTGGAACATCTTCCTGCTACCATTGGGTGGGGTCCTGTTCCTTGTGGTCATGGTTGCTGAAGTTGAGCGCATCCCCTTCGATATGCCAGAGGCTGAGGCCGAATTGGTCGAAGGTTGGTGGACGGAATACGGTGGAATGCGATGGGGCCTGATGTTTGCAGCAGAATACCTACGCACATACGCTGCATGTTTGCTATTTGCCCACTTCTTCCTCGGAGGTTGGGAAGCACCATTTGAAGATACGATTCCATACATCCACTATGTTCCCCACATCCTCTGGGTCTTCCTCAAGGCTTGGTTCATGTTCATCTTCTTTGTATGGTTCCGCGCCGCGCTACACCGCGTGAGGACAGACCAGATTCTCGAATTCGGATGGCGCTGGCTTCTCCCATTGAGTTTGGTCAACCTCATCATCGCAACCGCTCTCCGCCTATGGGTGTATGATGGCATCAATGGTGAGTGGCCAATCCTGATTCCAATCTTGGTGACTTCGATCAGCCTTGTGCTATTCATCCTACTATCGATCGACGAAGATCCAGAAGCACTGGAAGCCCAAACCCGCCCATTCAGTGTACAGACAGTTGACGTGGCCAGTCCAGGCCAACACAGGGAGTGAGAAAAAATGGCCTATCACAAGCATGCAACTCCGAATTTCCGCAATCTCGTTGTCCGCCCGATGTGGATCACCCTCAAGGCAGCACTTCGGACACTACCGATCATCGGTCGGTGGAAGTTCCTTCAAGCCCATGGAACCAGCAAGGCATACCACGGCCAAGAAACCAAACTTTGGGATGAAGATCAATTGTCCAGCATGGATGAATTTGACCGTGAGCGTTACACAGCATTGAGTGAGCAAACCTATGCTCCAGATCGTGAAACCACTGAACTGTTCCCCCATTTCCAGCGACCGGTTACGGTGATGTATCCATATGAACGTCTTGAAGAGATGGAACCTTGGCTATTCGTTCCCGGCAATTACAACGGTCGAATCGGTGTCATTTGGGAGACCTGTACCGCCTGTAAGGCCTGTGTCCGAATTTGTCCAAATGACTGCCTCCACATGGAAACTGAAACCCGCGTTAACGTGCTTGACCTGAGCGAAGATGGGGATGAAAATCACGGCTACGGTGTGGACCTTGAAGTCGGCGGAATGGCTGCAAGACGTATTGATGGAAGCGAAGAAGCCGCAGCAAATTTCCAACTCTCAACCGCACACGAAGCTCCTCCTGAAGAGTACGAATTTGGTGAGGTTATCGAATTGGCTGGCGACACCATCAGTGTTCGATGGGATACATCTGGAACGATTGAGGATGTTGCTGCCGGCGAGTTGGTAGGTGCAGAGGTCGACATCGTCTCTGGCCGGATTGACATCGGTCGCTGTATGTTCTGTGGATTGTGCATGGAATCCTGTCCATTCAACTCTTTCTTCATGACCAACGAATATGACGGTATGTCTGGATTTACACGAGAGGATTTGTGGTTTGAGGCCGATCGCACCCGCGTCTTGCCTGTGCAGCATGCAGAAGCGGTAGACATCGAGTTGGCAAAGCGAGCAGATCAAGCTCGAAAGAAGGCAGAGAAAGCCGCTGCAAAGGCAGCGAAGTCGGAGGCTTGAGCGTGGAATTGCCTGGCATCATCATGGACCCTATTGGGGATATTTTCGGTTCCGTAGAGGGCATATCCTTCGGGATTTTGTCCGTAATCGCCATCGGTGGAGCCTTGGGGACCGTTTACGCAAAGCGCGTTGCACACTCAATGTTAGCTCTCATCATGTGCTTCTTTGCGGTCGCAGGCGTTTTCCTGATGGCCAATGCTGAGATGTTGGCTGCAATTCAGATTCTAGTTTACTTGGGCAGTGTCATGCTTGTATTTGCCTTTGGTGTGATGTTGTCCCGCCGTCAAATCATGGAGGAGGATTTCGAATGAGGCTCATCAGCACATTTGCCCGCCTTGGTATCATTGGACTGCTCGCCGTTTTACTCGCGGTGATGATGGATCCAGCAAATTGGACTCCAGTCACCGGTTCAGATAGCATGACTACCCTAGAATTCGCGACAGCGGTCCTCGATGATTGGGCCTTCACCGTAGTCGTCCTTGGCGCTCTTCTCACCATGGCCATGGCCGGCGCGGCGTATCTGGTTCGAGATGAGCGTAAAATCAACCTCATGTGGGAACTTCACGGAGGTGAAGAGGAATGATCGAACCAAGTTGGATTGCAGGTTTGGGTGCCTTCCTATTCTGCATTGGCCTGGTTGGGGTATTCACGCGGAAGAACGCCATCATCGTTCTGATGTGTATCGAAATCATGCTCAATGCGGTCAACCTGAATTTTGTTGCAGGAGCCGCACATTGGGAGAATATCGATGGTTGGGTCTACACATCAATTGCAATCGCCATTGCAGCTGCTGAAGTGGCTGTAGGATTGGCCATATTCTTGGCCTTGTATAGTCAACGAAACACGATTTCATTGGATGAGGTAACGCTGCTAAAGCACTAGGAGGTGAGATGATGGGTGAACATAGCAAAGCTGAATGGAACCTTCTTCTGCCTGTTCTGGCAATGGTTTCGTTCCCAATAATTCGCATGTCCATGGGTTTTGGCGCCATTGAAAGCGCCTTCCTAATCGCAGTCGTTCCATTGGCCATTTTCCCAGCAATTCTGATTTTAGGTCAGTTGTACAAAGGCCAAGATTGGTGGAAAAATCAACTCAAAGAAGGCGGAATAGTCGCATTGGCAGGATTGATGATCACCCTCTCTCTCACCGTTTGGTTGATTGTAGAGTTCCTCGTCCATCATGCAGAATTTGGATTCCAGGGCACCATTTTGGATTGGATTCACTTTGAGGTATTTGATGGTGAAGCCCTTATCGGAACATCGACGCTGAGTTTCGGTCTGTGGATTGATAGCGTCTCTCTGATGGTCCTCTTCGTCGCAGCCTTCCTGTGTTTCCTCATTTGCTGGTTCGCGATTGGTTACATGACCACAGACCCCATCAATGAGGACCGAAATCACAGATTCTTTGCTGAGTTCATTCTTTTCAGCATGGGTATGTTTGGGATGGTGCTTGCGGACAACTTCCTGTGGTTGTTCATCTTTTGGGAAATCATGGGTCTTTGTTCGTACCTATTGATTGGGTTCTATTGGGAAAAGCCCAGTGCTGCTGCTGCTGCCAAGAAGGCATTCCTCACCACGCGTGTGGGTGACGTGTTCCTGATGGTCGGTTTGTTCATGCTGTACGATTTGTATCACAGCCTCGAGTTCGCCGTCATCTTTGGCGACCCTACACTCGGAGGCGCCGTTCATGGAACAGATCTCCAATGGCCGTTGTTCTTCATGTTCATCGGTTGCGTGGGTAAATCCGCGCAATTCCCTCTCCACGTTTGGCTACCAGATGCGATGGAGGGCCCGACTCCTGTATCGGCTCTCATCCACGCAGCGACGATGGTCAACGCAGGTCTCTACCTCGTTGCACGCATGTTCCCACTGTTTAGCGAGCATCATTTTGAGGGTGACCTTTCAGACTTGGCGATGCTCATCGCATGGGTTGGTGGTATCACCGCCTGTATGGCCGCATTCATCGCCTTTGTCGCGAACGACATCAAACGAGTACTCGCCTATTCGACAATGAGTCAGTTGGCTTACATTTTCACTGGACTGGGGGCGGCTTGCTGGTTTGCAAACGAAGGACACCACCACCTTTCGATCGTTGCTTTTGGTGCATCTTTGTTCCATCTCTTCAATCACGCCATGGCCAAAGGTATGCTGTTCATGGCTTCGGGTTCGGTCATCCACGAGATGCACCACGCTCACGATCATGCGCACCTATACGACGATGATGACAGTCACCACGACTTCGATCCTCAAGACATGCGAAACATGGGTGGATTGGCAAGCAAGATGCCCATTACCAGCATCGCCATGATGCTTGGTTCGATGTCAATTATTGGAATTCCACTCATCGGTGGGTTCTGGTCAAAGGAAGGAATCGTTGCCCAGACATGGAATGTATACGCGCACGGGGGCGAGATGATTCTCTTCCCCGCAATCTTGGTTCTTGCCACCGCCGGAATGACCGGATTCTACATGTCGAGAATGTGGTTCATGACGTTTGCAGGCAAACCGAAATCCGATGTTGTGGAGCATGTACATGAAGATACACAGTGGATCAAAACCCCACTCGTCGTCCTGTCCATTGTTACAGCATTCAGTGGATTCATTCTCGCCTGTGGTGAATTCGTTCACTGGGTTGCCGACCCTGGTCACACCCACCTCATGACCCACCTCATTGAGCACCCGATGGATGCCATCCTATACGAGTTAGAGCACGCCTTCTTGCCCAAAGAAAACCTACTGAAAATTGTTGGATGGACCGCTATTCTTCTTTCAGCGGGTGTAGGCCCATACATCGCGGCTCGAATGCACGGTGGTCATCTATCCGAAGGCGAAGAGTCCTCTCCGCTTACAGCTTGGTTGATCAGTTATTCAGGCAGTGTTGGCCACACGGATGTCGGCGACCTCGC
>JBJLBW010000074.1:0-6206 GCA_045568015.1 Candidatus Poseidoniales archaeon
TCAACCATCTTTGGATGGGGTTCCATTCTGGCCCAAGGGATTTCGGCGGATTTGCGATTGGCCCCCACATACAATTCCTCAAACCAACGAAGTGGTTCACCGTCAGCTTCTGCAGCCTCTGAGAGTTTCAGAAGACGGTCCCGAACCTCGGTCGGAAGCGGGTTGCCGAACATGTCGTCCATTGAACCTGCTCAGACAGTGGGGTCAAAGAGGTTAGCCTAACGTCGATTTCGACGCCGTCCCTGACCTCGGTTTTGTCGACGATTTTGGGTGCCACGATTTTGTCTTCTACCGCCACCTCGGCGGCCTCTTTGTTGTTTTTTAGGAGCCTTCTCTCCCTTCCGTGATTTGGCCTTCTCTGAATGGAAGGGGTGGTCTTCATCCACTGGTATTTCTTGACGGATTATCTTCTCAATTCCTCGAAGATATTCGCCTTCATTCTCGTCGCAAAAAGCAATGGCAATTCCACCCTGCCCCGCACGGCCGGTACGGCCAATGCGATGAACATAAACTTCCGATTCATTTGGAAGATCGAGGTTGATCACGTGGCTGATATCTGACACATCGATCCCGCGACTTGCAACATCGGTGGCGACCAATACCTGCAAGGAACCCTCTCGAAATCGGCCGAGAGCCTTTTCGCGGGCGCCTTGACTCTTGTTACCGTGAATCGCAAGAGCTTCAATCTCATCTTGTGCCAGTTGTTTTACAATACGATTGCAACCATGTTTCGTGCGACTAAAAACAAGAACTTTTTCTGGGTTTTCATCTCGAATCAAATGGGTCAACAAGTCTCGCTTATCCTTCTTCATCACGAACATTAGAGATTGTTCAATCGCCTCAACTGTTGTTGATTCTGGTGAAACTTCAACTCTAACTGGATCGTAGAGTATGTCTCTTGATAATTCCACAATTGAAGGGGGCATGGTCGCTGAAAATAACAGGCTTTGGCGGTTTTCAGGGATTAGTGCGAGAATCTTACGAATATCTCGGATGAAACCCATATCAAGCATTCGATCCGCTTCATCAAGAACGAGGAACTGGATGTAAGATAAGTCGACATGGCCTTGCCCAATCAAATCCAACAACCGACCAGGGGTGGCGATCAAAATGTCGACGCCTTGGCGGAGTAACTTCACTTGTGGGCGTTGGGAAACGCCACCGAACATTACCATTGAGCGAATGTCGAGATGGCGTGCATATTCTTCGACATTATCGCGGATCTGTGACGCAAGTTCGCGGGTTGGACAAAGCATCAATGCACGAATTCGACGTTTTCCCAACCATGGGTCTTCGGTCATCGCATCAAGAATTGGCAATGAAAAGGCTGCTGTCTTACCCGTCCCAGTTTGGGCGCATCCAAGCATGTCGTTACCTTCGATTAGAAGGGGGATTGCTTGTTCTTGAATTGGAGTTGGAGTAACATAGCCAATCTCATCAAGAGCAACCAGCAAAGGCTGGCAAAGGTTGAGCGATTCAAAATCCACAACTACAACTCACATGTGAGCAATGATTGCTGAACCGAATTCACTGCATTTGAGAAGTGTGGCGCCATCCATCAATCGCTCAAAGTCATAGGTTACCGTCTGTGCACTAATCGCGCCTTCCATGCCCTTGACGATGAGATCTGCAGCCTCGGCCCAACCCATGTGTCGAAGCATCATCTCTGCACTGAGAATCAAACTACCCGGGTTGACCTTGTCCTGTCCAGTATACTTGGGTGCGGTACCGTGAGTTGCCTCAAAGATGGCGATGCCCGTGTCGTAGTTGATGTTGGCTCCGGGTGCGATACCAATACCACCGACCTGAGCGGCGAGTGCATCGGAGATGTAGTCGCCATTGAGATTCATCGTCGTCAACACACCATACTCACGCGGGCGCGTGAGAACCTGTTGAAGCATGGCGTCAGCGATGACATCCTTGATCGTGATTGTGTTCCCTGTGGTTGGATTGGTCATAGTACACCATGGGCCTCCATCGAGCAATTCTGCTCCAAATTCATCCTGTGCCAATTGGTAACCCCAATCTCGGAATCCACCTTCTGTGAATTTCATGATATTGCCCTTGTGAACCAAAGTGACGCTGTCCTTGTCATTGTCAATCGCATATCGGATTGCTGCACGAACAATGCGGGCGGTTCCTTCGCTGGAGACAGGTTTGATGCCGATTCCACTGGTGTTGGGGAATCGTATCTTGTCGACGCCCATCTCGTTTTGCAAGAAATCGATAACCTTGGCCACCTCTGGTGAACCGGATTCCCATTCGATTCCAGCGTAGACGTCTTCGCTGTTCTCTCGGAAGATGATCATGTCGACCGCCCCTGGGTCGCGAACTGGACTTGGGGTTCCTTCATACCAGCGCACAGGACGTACACATGCGAACAAATCGAGCTTCTGTCGAAGCGCGACGTTGAGGCTGCGAATTCCCCCGCCAACCGGTGTGGTTAGTGGCCCCTTGATGGAGACCAAACCGCTGCGCATGGCATTGAGTGTGGCCTCAGGTAGCCATTCTCCTGTGGCGTTGAATGCCTTCTCTCCAGCCAAGACTTCGCTCCAATGAATCTGCTTTGAGTCACCGTAGGCTTTGGCCACACTGGCGTTGACGACATTGATCATGACCGGGGTGATGTCAATGCCGATTCCGTCGCCTTCGATGTAGTGCACAACTGGTTCATCAGGGACGTTCAGTGCCCCATCTTGCATGGAAATCGGGTGGCCAGACATGTCTCTCATTCAGCGCGACACGGCTACCATTGATGATGCTAACCCTCATCCACTCCTTACGTGTGCGCGCGTACATGCAAGGAACCGTTCGTTGGAAAGGTGGCGAAGATTTAGAGGCTGAAAACCAGCATGGAATCAAATTTCCAATGCACACTGATGAGTCTGCCAATCCTGTCCAGATGGTCTTGCTTGCACATGGCGGTTGTACGCTCATCGATGTGATTACGGGGCTCAAACACCGCATGGAAAACGTTCGTGATATGTGGATTGAATTGGATGCAGATCGCCGAGAAGATCCGCCTCGGATTTTCACTGCGGTTCGAATGAAGTATGTCATCGAAGGGGATGTTCCACGGAAATTGGTCGAGCGGATTATCGAGAAGAGTCACGAGAAAAATTGCTCTGTGGGTGGCATGGTCACAGGCGCAGGCGCAACTCTTGATTGGGAACTCGAAATTCAACCTTAGTCGATTAGGTTGAGCGTGTGAGCAACCGGTGCGAGAGCCAAGGGGACAGAGTTGAGGGCGGGGGCAACACCGCCCACCATCCATGCACCTTCTGCAAATGGTCTGTCTAAGCCTAGGTGGGTCATCCAATCGTAAGCAACAATGTACCCACAGGGATGTATTCCTGCACGGAGTGCGGTCGCACCCAAGCGGCGAGCCAGGCCGCTTGAGATGTCAGGGTGAACGGACTTCAGGGCGCGAACTGCGTCGATCCATTCGACTAAAGATTCTGCACTCTCACCTTTGGGTGCGTTCCCGGCAACCAAGGCCTCTTCGTATTTTGATTCAATTTCTGCACGCCCTGAATCTGAAAGTCCTAGGGCTGTTTGCAATGCATCGAGTTGAGCGAACTCGGTTGCGGTCATGATATTGTCCGCCCAAGCGAGAGCTAAGGCGTGGTAGAATGGATTGGGGCCAAGTGCCTGCATTGAATCACCCAAGCATGTCGCGAACCAATGCCAGATGTTCCTCAAACGAAATGCCCAAATCTTCTCGTTTCCGAGCCAATAGATTGACTTCGCCTGGATCAAGGATTCCATCGACCCATACGGTATCTAAAACCATTCGATAAGCCTCCATTGCATCGGGCTGTGCTGCGGATTCAACCGGTTTGGATTCTTCTTCTACTTCTGGTTCCTGCGATTCTTCTTCTTCGTCCATGAATGCTGCGAGAATATCATCTTCGCCCGAGGAGGCAAGAGAGACGGCGGGGCCTGCAACCCCCAAGGTTGCAAACATGTCTTCATCGTCTTCTCCCTCTTCTTCAGATTCAAGTTCAACGGACCCGGGTTCGGTCGTATCTTCGCCCTCATCATCGTCTTCCATAAACGCTTCAAGACCGTCGCTTACGCTGCCCGCTGAAGCGGTGGCCTCTACACCTAGTTCTGCAAAAGGATCAACCTCTCCATCTTCAGATTCCGGGCTGGATTCGGGGTCGGGGACAGTCATCAAATCACTCCGTCTCCCCGAGGAGGGATAGCGTCCCCTCAAATGCGTTGCCTGTTGGTGGCCGAAATTTGACATCTATTGGAGCATCAAACTACAAGCGAGAACGGATTGAATAGAAACCCGGCTTTTCGATACCTCTAACAGCCTTCTTGATGAGTGTAATTTACTCGCCCTACGGGCACATATTCACCCGTCCACATAGATATCTTCAAAGACCCTCCAAATTGGAGGTGAACTCCCTGTGCGAGGAGACACCGGTATCACTGGCCACTGACCGAGACTTTACTTTACATTCCACACCATAATACGAGATGATTTACATGACACAATCCAAAATAAAGGGAGATGCAATCGCTGAAGCAAGTGAACAAGGCATGATTATCGAACGTCGTTTCACACAGGTTGACAAAGATCCGTTTGCCCAATTTGAATGGACGACTTCTGATTTTGTGATCAATAACCCCGATGGTTCAATCGCCTTTGAGATCAAGGATGTGTCTTTGCCATCAGGATTTGAAGGTGTTCCTGGGAAAGTTTGTGCTCAGAAATACATGAGGAAAGCTGGCGTACCTGCCGCACTTCGAAAGGTTCCAGAAGAAGGAGTGCCTGCATGGTTACAGCGCTCCGCCCCAGATGAAGAAAAGTTGCAGAAGATGGAAGCCGATGATCGATATGGCGCCGAATCGGATGGTCGGCAACTATTCCGCCGTCTAGCAGGGACATGGACCTACTGGGGATGGAAGCATGGTTACTTTGCCAGCGAAGGTGATGCGCGGGCTTACTACGATGAGATGTGCTATCTCATCTCCAGTCAAAGGTCGGCACCTAACAGCCCACAATGGTTCAACACGGGTCTTCACTGGGCTTACGGAATTGAAGGGCCAGCCCAGGGTCACTGGTATGTAGATCCGGTGACTAAAGAGGATATGCGCTCGGTGAACGCATACGAACACCCACAGCCCCATGCATGTTTCATCCAGAGTGTCAGTGACAGTTTGGTAGGCGATACAAGTTCGATTATGGGACTATGGAATCGTGAGGCGCTTCTGTTCAAGTTTGGTTCGGGAACCGGTTCAAACTTCTCCAACATCCGTGGTGCCGGTGAACCGCTTTCGGGTGGAGGTACATCCAGCGGATTGCTCTCTTTCCTGAAGATTGGTGATCGGGCAGCGGGTGCGATCAAGAGTGGGGGCACAACACGTCGTGCAGCCAAGATGGTCACATTGGATTTGGATCACCCTGACATCGAGCAATACATTGGCTGGAAGTTGTCTGAAGAGGAAAAGGTCAGCGCTCTGGTTGCTGGAACTGCTGCGTTGCAAAAGCACTGCAATGCTGTGCTTGAATCCTGCTGGGATGGTGATGAACTATCGCTCGATACCAATGAAAATATGGCATTGAAGAGTGCGATGGTCAAGGCGATTCAATCGAGTGTACCACAGCCCCACATTCAGCGAATGCTCGACTTGGCAAAACAAGGTTGGAAGAGTGTTGAGTTTGAATCGATGGATACCGATTGGCAGGGTGAAGCCTACGGTACGGTTTCCGGTCAGAATTCAAACAACTCCGTGCGTGTGCCTGAATCGTTTATGCAGGCTGTCAAGGATGGTGGCGAATGGGACTTGTTTTTCCGGACAGAGAGGGATAAGGCGGCTGCAGAGGGTCGAGATCCGGTCCCCCATCGGTCACTAGATGCAAACCAATTGTGGAATGATATCGCCTATACTGCATGGGCGTGTGCAGACCCTGGTATCCAATTTGATACCACGATCAACGAATGGCACACTTGCCCCGAAGGTGGGCGAATTAACGGCTCTAACCCATGCAGTGAATACATGTTCCTTGACGACACTGCATGCAACTTGGCCAGTATTAATCTACTCCATTATTACGACAAAGATACCCAGAAGTTCGATATCGAAGGGTTCCGGCACTCTTGCCGACTTTGGACGACAACTTTGGAGATCAGTGTGCTCATGGCACAATTCCCCAGTCAAGCGATTTCTCGTAAATCGTACGATTACCGAAC
>JBJLBW010000075.1:0-6076 GCA_045568015.1 Candidatus Poseidoniales archaeon
CCTCAAAGATGAGGCGGCTAACGTTGTTTGCAAGGTTTACTTCCTTGTGATCATACCAAGCCGTGCCCTGAGTTTGATTGTCATAATGTGTCATGGCATCAATGCGATAAATTCCCTGTTCGAAATCGTGGTTACCGACATTGACCTCTTGATCCTCTTGAGAATCAAGACCTGTGACCGCTGTTGAATATTCGGTTACGTAGGTGAAGACGTATTCGCGGACTGTGATATTGTCAATCGCGAATCCAGCCAAACCACTGTTCCCGTTTACACCGTCACCATTCGATTGGAATCGATATGAGACCGTGACTTCAGTGCCAGACAAATCGGTGCAATTGTAATCCCAATCGCGACTGTCGAGAGACGTGGTGTTACGCAGGAAAATGTGAGTCAAGTCGAGGGTCACACCCTTTGAGATACCTTCTGAATCGAAGAAGACGTTCCAGCCGAGATCACCGATGTATTCGGTCTCGTCATATGTTCCATCATCGTCGATATCTTCGCAGGTCTCATTGTATTGGACACCGTTCTCGTTGTAGTCGTTCCAGTTTCCAATGATTGTACCATTGTAGACATCGTTGCCCTTTCGCCATTCGACTTCGAGGATTCCATACTCTTGCACGGCAAGGATATCGCCTTCAGAGTCCGTTAGATAGTCAGTCTCTGCGAAATAATCGAAGTTCAGATAGACGAAGTCGGCTGTATTCTGACGCAAGTCAATGGTTTGCAGCGTCATGGTTTCATCCCAATCATCACCGTATCCATCGTCTGGGTGACCAAACCAGTATGCACTTGAACCAAAGACTGGGCGGTTCCCAGGTACGATGGCGTTGTTGATTGTGGGGTCTGTGTCATCGATTACGATACCGAAATTGTCTCCGTCATCTCCGAAGGCATAGCCAGATGCACCACCTTCAAAGTCCTCAACGAGCAAGTCATTGGGGTTTGCAGAGTAAACTGTAGCGACCGTGTCGAAGTCGACAACAGTGTTACCGACGTTCTTGACCATGACATCAATCGGATAAGTGCCCGACGCATACAGCGCGTTCTTCTCGAAGGACGTAATCTCTTGAACCGAAGGATCGAAGAGATTCTTCACGGTGGTCTTCCAGCGACTGTTGTCATTGGTATCGTCACCGTTTGAGAATCCAGATGTGCTGGACAAGTCGCTCTCGATGATGTAAGTCGTACCGTTGACGAAGTTCGCCTGTAACGTGACTACCTGTTCGTCACCGGGTGCAAGATTGTTCAGCGTGAGTTGCTGTTGCACGTTCTGAACATTGCTACCGAATGAGGTAACCGTCTTGTTGATTGTGATATTGTCGATGGCGAATCCGTCCCACTCATAGTTGTAGGATGCGTTGTCGTTACCGACACTGCCATAGTGACCTGAACGGAAGCGGAAGCGAATGTCAACCTCTTCTCCAGCCCACTGGGTCAAATCAACACTGGAGTCGCCAGCGTAGCGGTCCCATGGGTTGACAAAACAGCAGTACGCTGAATTGGATACGGTGAATTCAGGATAGTAACCGTTGGCCAGGTGGACATAGCGATCGTAATCGTAACCACCTGTGTAACTGACGGTCGACCAACCCTGTGAATCACTGTATACATCGATATTACACGAATCATCGTAGATGATACGGTTTGCAATTCCTGTAGATGAATAGTAAATCATGCTGAATTGGACCATGCACATCATGTCGAGGTCCATCGATGCAGAGTCTGCACTGGTGAGGTCGACGTTCTCAATGATGAGGCCTTCGTCCCACCATGACATGTATCCAGTTTCCATGTCGCCGTCACCGGATGTGTTGGCCACAATGGCGCCAGCCCACATGTAATCGGTTGGGTTGGTGTCAGCTTCGTATTCATCGCCATTGCCTGAATTGTTACTGCCATCTTCAACGTGCCAGTAAGAGCCAGAGACCTCTCCAGAATAGGAGACTCCAACCATGTTACAATTCGAACAACTGCCTGTCGGTGCTGTATCGAAATCATTCGCGTAAACGACTGTGTCGGTTCCTCCGACGACTTCCTTGACGGACACATCGACATCGACTGAACCTGTGATGGATTGTAGGCCCGTGTTTCGAACGGTTACGTTCACGTCACGGGTTCCTGCGCCAATCTTCATTTCTTGATCCTCAAAATCATAGGCAGCAGGAGAGACGGTTACACCGCCAATACCAACGTCTTCTGAATCGAGTTCGACGATTGAGATGGTATCCATTGCACCGGACCATCCCTTGGAATCAATCCACATTGCACCGTTGCTGTAACTGAACGAGTAATCACGCTGTCCAACCGCAAGGTCGAGTGCACTGCCTGCACCACCGCTGAATTGGTCTGCGATGACCATTGTTGGTCGGCGACCAACATCGAATGTCTGTGGAGACAAGTAGTTTCCACTTCCATCATTCAGAATGATGTTGACTGTGTTGATATCAACCAGGTTGTCTGTTGTGAGTTGCTGTTGCTGTCCTGCACCCGCACTGTTGACGGTGGATACGGTCAACATCGTTGGAACAAGGAAATCCATGTTACCATCGCCGTTGATGTCTGCGATGGACACATCGGCAGCTACGTAGTCACCAATGCCTGCGAGATTGTTTGTTGACCATGTACCACCCACACTGCTGCGAGTCGCGTATGAGACGTTTTGATCCCAGCCTTGGCCGATTGCAACCATATCGATGATACCGTCAGCGTCGGTATCTGCAATATCCATTCCATTCGCCTCCACTTCGTTCATGGCAAACACGTGGGTCCCGGATGTTGCGGTTACAGGATTCTCGTATTGGTTGGATACACAATTGTATTCAAGCACGGTTACATTGTCCCAGTTTCCTGCGCTAAAGCCGGTTTGTGGACCATTGTATGGAGGAGCGGTCATCAGCCAAATATCGAGGTCATCACAGTCACCTTGGCCACCAGGGATTCCGCCACCAGTGACGGTTTCACCCCAATTTCCAATCGCCATATCATAGTAGAATGCATGTGTCAGTGGAATGTTTGTCGTGGATTGGCTGGTCTGTTGAGTGGGGTTAGGGCCACGCATTACCATGACTTCCATGTTGGTAATGGACTCATCAAGGAACAAACCGACGATGTCGTCTTTGCCGTCATCGTTGATGTCCACGACTTCCATTCCGTAGAGGTTTGGTGAGACTGATATTGGAGCCGAGCGAGTCCAATCTGAGACACGTTCACCACATTCGCCCCAAATCACGGTCATGTTACCGAGAGGGGGTTGTGCACTACCTGCAACCCAAACGTTCTGACGGAAGAAGACAAGGTCATTGGCACCATCGTCATCGATGTCACCAATTCCTACATCGTTTGCATTCGCCATATCGAACCAGTGTGCTCGTCGGGAGGTGTTTGATGAAACCCACAAATCTTCTCGATCTGAAAAGTCCCCATCCTCGTTGTATAGGACGGAAATCAGCATTCCCATTTCACTAGCAGATACGATGTCTGCGTCTCCATCACAATCCAAATCGCCAGAGGCGATCGATACTGGATTTCGCTGTGCGGGGTATGTTTCTACGTGGCTTGCACTGACGGCTGGAATCATCGCTACGAATAGCGATCCCAACATCAAGGTGACAAGCGCAATACCGCGCACGCGTGCTTTGTTCATATTCTTCTCATGTACTAACATGTTGACCACTCTACCGGTCCGTCATGCCGACTGTATTCAATAGTTACTCTCGCGTGCGCGTGAGTTGCGCAAGATAATTGGCTCGCAGTGTAACGATTATGCATCAAATATAGAGTTCGGCGCAATCTTGGCCAAAAACCGCAATATTTGGGGCCGAAAAAAGGTCAATCCGCCTCTAACCAACGAGGGCTTGGGCCATATCCGAATCGCCCCCCACCGTGAACTTTGACGAGCTTGCCCAGACGCCACATTCCCTCAAGCCAAAGTTCGAGTTCCGTTCCTGAACGCTCAAGTTGTTCACACGCTGCACTGTCGATGACTGAAATTGGAAGGGCTGTAACTCCAAATTTCCGAACTGCAATCTTCATCAAACGCTGTAACCATGCTTCAGCGATTGGATCTGTAGAAACCTGTGACATAATCGGTTCGGGTTCGTCCATTTCACTGATGAGTTCTGACAATTCTTCAGCCGTCGGAGAACGAGGGTGTTCAATACCCAATTTTTCCATTTCTGCATCCAAATCCATCTCCCCAATGATGCGACGCACAGTCGGAATTCGGCTTGGATCAGGTGGTGGCCCAGGAAGTTCTACAACCTCATCTGATTGAAGCAAAATTGTTTCTTCATCGTCCAATTCATTCGACTCATTCGATTCATCATCGGCCTCACTCGGTTCCTGGAAAGTGCGGCCCGTTGTTGCCATCGGCTGGACCCATCCCACATCCGTCAAACCAATCTCTTCACGTAGCGCATTGACCCACTCGGCATCGCCTTGAATTAGAACATCAACGTCTTCCTCAGGTACGCGGAAGCGGAAGCGAACCGGCCCTTTGAGTACTGACATCGGAGCGACTTGGCTCGGAACGGTCTTTGAACCACACGGCCCGAAGGGCCGTAGAAGATTGAATTCAAGAAGGGACTAAATTACGCAGAACGGTTTGCAAGATTCCACCGTTCCGATAATATTCAACCTCGACTGGGGTGTCCAGACGAACTGTGGCCTCAAAGCTGATTTGAGCCCCATCGACCTTTGTCGCAGTGACCAAAATTGTGCTCAGGGGGACGAGACTCGCACTTGCAGGTATATCGAAGGTTTCAGTGCCATCAAGGCCGAGAGATTCGGCATTTTCACCTTGCGGGAAAGTGAGTGGTAGAACACCCATGCCCACCAGATTGGAACGGTGAATACGTTCGAAGGATGTAGCGATGACCGCCTTTACTCCGAGAAGAAGTGTTCCTTTCGCTGCCCAGTCACGACTGCTGCCGGTGCCGTACTGCTCTCCAGCGAGAACGATGAGTGGAATGTCTGACTCTTGGTATTTCATCGATGCCTCATAGATTGATTCAACGGCACCGGATGGGAAGTGGGTCGTGTAGCCACCCTCTGTGCCAGGTGCGATTCGGTTTCGAATTCGAACATTGGCAAATGTTCCTCGCATCATGACTTCGTGATTGCCTCGTCGGCTGCCGAATGAATTGAAATCACGAGGGGATACGCCATTGTCAACCAAGTATTTTCCAGCCGGGCCAGAATGTGGAAATGCGCCTGCGGGACTGATGTGATCAGTGGTCACAGAATCTCCTAAATTTAGCAGCACATGAGCGCCTTCAATCGATGAAATGGGTTCAGGTTCAGGCTGAATCCCTTCAAAGAATGAGGGGAGGCGAACATAGGTACTTTCTGGAGCCCATGGATAGAGATCGCTTGCTTCACTGGGGATAGAATCCCATCGGGGTTCACTCATTACCGTCGAATATCGCTCGTTGAACATTTCAGGAGTAATGGCCTCAGCCATAACCTCTCGAATTTCTCCGTCGGTCGGCCAAATGTCGGCGAGCATTACCGGTTGACCTTCGGAATCCATACCGATTGGATCCTGTTCGAAGTCAATGTCCAGTGTTCCTGCGATAGCATACGCAACCACCAGAGGTGGACTGGCCAAATAATTCGCCTTTACTTTCTGATGAACGCGACCTTCGAAATTCCGATTGCCTGAAATCACGGAACCGACGATGATGTCACCTTCATCGATTGCAGCCTCAATTTCTGGTTCTAGAGGACCAGAATTCCCAATACAAGTGGTACAACCATACCCCACATTGTGGAAGCCCAACTGGTTGAGGAATGTTGTCAAGCCAGCCGCGTCATAATATTCGGTGACAACGCGACTTCCTGGGGCCAAACTCGGTTTGCTCCAAGGAGCCACTTTCAGTCCCTTTTGGACGGCATTTCTGGCAAGGATCCCTGCGCCGAGCATCACGGACGGATTCGATGTATTGGTGCATGATGTAATGGCTGAAATCACGATGTCGCCATGCTTGAGATTGTAAGTCCGGCCATCCGAACCGATGACCTCCACTTGTTGTTGAGCTTGAGTAGCGCTTACACCATGTCCAGAATGTCCGAT